>CAADGU010000404.1 GCA_900696625.1 uncultured Chloroflexota bacterium
CACCATTGGGTTCCTGGGGGGCGGCGCTGCTGTTTGCCTTCTTCACCGCCCTGCAAACCCAACTGCAATTTACCGGCGGCCTGAAAATTCCGCATCAATTTCTGGGAATGCTGCCTTACGTCCTCACTATTATCGTCCTGGCCGGTTTTGTCGGCCGTTCTCGCGCCCCCGCCGCCGTTGGGCAGGTATATGAATCGGAGTAAGGGTCATTTATGAATGTTCCCAATGCGGAGTATGCCGTTGTAGACATTCGCAAATTACGCAATTATTGTCTTGATCCAACACATGACGAGGGCAAATATAAAGCACGACTGTTTGCAGCAGCATTGAGTATGACAAGAGACGACGCTGAAGATTTGCGTATCGCTTTATTGCAAGCAGTTAGAACTCATGAAGCCATATTAGGACGGCGCGATGTATATGGACAACGTTATACTGTTGACTTTACGCTTGAGTGGCACGACAAGCAAGCGATAATCCGAAGTGGATGGATTATTGAACATGATTCCGTCACACCGAGACTGACTTCTTGTTACCCTTTGTGAGATTGATTGAGAGGTGAACCATGAGAACTCCTATCAAATTGTTAGATGTAGTGGCACTCATTGTTGATTTGCCTGAATATAATCTATGGCGCGGTCAGGTTGGCACGGTGGTGGAAATCCTCGCCGGAGGGACAGCATTTGAAGTTGAATTTAGTGACCGTGACGGGCGCACTTATGAGTCAGTGGGGTTGCACCAAGACCAGATCATCGTGCTGCACTATGAACCACTGGTTGCACACCCGGAGCTAACAGCAGCTTAGGCAATATATGGACAAAACAAACCGCCCTATTGTGTTAGAAGCTAAAGGAATCACCAAACGTTTTCCCGGCGTACTGGCGAATGATCGTGTCAATCTGACGCTGCATCAGGGGGAAATTCTGGCGCTGTTGGGGGAAAACGGCGCGGGTAAAAGCACCCTGATGAACATGCTGTACGGTCTGTATCATCCTGACGAAGGCGAAATCTGGATCAAGGGGGAGCAGGTGGCCTTGAAAAACCCGCGTGACGCCATTGATCGCGGGGTGGGCATGGTTCACCAACATTTCCAGTTGGTGCCGGTGATGACAGTGGCCGAAAATGTGATGTTGGGGTCGGAAGTGACCAGGGGCGGCGGCGTATTAGACCGCCGCCAGGCGCAGGCGCAGGTGCGGGCGCTTTCGGAGAAGTACGGTTTGCAGGTAGACCCAACGGCCGTCGTCGAAGACCTGCCCGTGGGTACCCAACAGCGCGTGGAAATCATCAAAGCGTTGTACCGCAAGGCGGATATTTTGATTCTGGATGAACCCACGGCCGTACTCACCCCCCAAGAAGCCAACGAACTGTTCCACATTATGAAGGGACTGACGGAACAAAACGTCTCTATCATTTTCATCACCCATAAATTGAAAGAGGTACTGGCCATTGCCGACCGTATTGGCGTGCTGCGCCAGGGGCAGTTGGTGGGCACAGCCACGCCGGAAGAGTCCACCGAGACCAGCCTGGCAGAGATGATGGTCGGCCGTACCGTCATTTTGCAGGTGGAAAAAGAAGAAGCAAAACCGGCCGAGATGGTGCTGAAGGTGGAAGGGTTGTTCGTCAAAGATGATCGCCACCACATGACCGTGCGCGGCGTAGACCTGGAAGTGCGCGCTGGCGAGATTGTGGGCGTGGCCGGGGTGCAGGGCAACGGGCAGCGGGAACTGGTGGAAGCGTTAACCGGATTGCGCCCGGTGGCGGACGGCCGTATCACCATTGCCGGTATGGATGCCACCCATTTTTCGCCGCGCCAGAACACCGAACTGGGCGTGGCCCACATCCCCGAAGACCGCGAAAAACATGGGCTGGTGATGGCTTACTCTCTGGCCGAAAATATGGTTTTGAACAATTATTACCAATCGCCTTTTGCCAATGGGGTGATCATGCACCATCGCATCATCAGAAAACGGGGCGATGAATTGGTGCAGCAATTTGACGTGCGCCCGCCCAACGCCAATTTGCACGCCAGCAAATTGTCTGGCGGCAATAAACAAAAGGTGATTGTGGCCCGCGAATTTTCGCGCCCGGTGAAGCTGCTCATTGCCGCTCAGCCCACACGCGGCATTGACGTGGGTTCTATCGAGTTTATCCACCAGCAAATTGTGGCCCAACGAGACCGGGGCGTGGCTGTGCTGGTCGTCTCGGCGGAACTGGACGAAGTGCTGAGCCTGGCCGACCGGGTGGTGGTGATGTTTGACGGCCGTATTGTCGCCAACCTGCCCATCGAAGAAGCCACCCGTGAGAAGGTGGGGCTGCTGATGGCCGGATCGGAAGTTCAGTGAACAGTGAGCAGTGAACAGTGAGCAGTGAGCGGCAACTCCTACTGCTTACTGCTCACCGCTTACTGCTTACTTTTCTTAAAAAACCCCATGACCATCCACATCCTACCAGACAAACTGGCCTCGCAAATTGCGGCGGGGGAGGTGGTGGAACGGCCGTCCTCTGTCGTCAAAGAACTGGTGGAAAATGCTATTGATGCCGGGGCCACCGCCATCAATGTGGACATCCGCGAGGGCGGGCGCAAGAGCATCCAGGTCGCCGACAATGGGCAGGGCCTCCCGGCGGCGGAAATCGAAGTCGCCTTTCACCGCCACGCCACCTCCAAGCTGCAAACAGTCGAAGACCTGACCGCCATTCGCACCCTCGGATTTCGCGGCGAGGCGTTGGCCGCCATTGCCGCCGTCAGCCAGGTGACGCTCATCTCGCGGGCGCAAGGGGAAACAACGGGCACGCGGCTGGTACTAGACGGCGGCGCGAAGGTGAGCCGGGAGATGGCCGGCGCGCCGCAAGGCACGGTCATCTCCGTGGAAAATCTCTTCTACAATGTGCCTGCTCGTCTCAAATTTCTCAAGAGTGACAATACCGAGAAGCGGCTGATTGACGAATTTGTCACCCGCTACGCTCTGGCCTACCCACACATTCGCTTCCGGCTGGCACACAACGGCCGTATCACCTTCCAATCCACCGGCAACGGCAGCGTCCTGGACGTGCTCATCGCCATTTACGGCCCCGATGTGGCCCGGCAGTTATTGGAGATTGGAGATTCGAGACTAGAGATTGAAGGCGACTCTCCAATCTCCAATCTCCAATCCCCAATCTCTATTTCCGGTTTTATTGGCACCCCCGCCGTTCACTGGTCAAATCGGGGGCAAATGGTGCTGTTCGTCAACGGCCGTTGGGTGAAAGACAACCAGCTCACCTTTGCCATCATCCAGGCGTACCACACCCTGCTGCCCACCGGGCGCTACCCGCTGGCAATTTTGTTCCTGACGCTGCCGCCGGAAGAGGTAGATGTGAATGTACACCCGGCCAAAACAGAGGTGCGGTTTCGTGGCGATAAGGCCCCCTTTGCCGAGGTGCAGCGGGTGGTGCGCGAAGCGTTGGTGGCCGATGCGCCTATTCGCCAGATGGGCGCCTGGCAGGTCGGCAGTCAGCTTGAAGCCATGACGCCGGGCTGGGAAGGCAGCCTGGATCAACACGCCTTCGTCCGCCCCGATGACATATCCCAACCAGAAATGGAACTGGAATGGCCGCCGGAGGAGATCATCGAACCGGCGGGCGGGCAAACTGCGCCCCGGCCAATGGCCGCCCGCAGCAGCCAGTTGCCGGTGATGCGGGTGGTGGGGCAGGTGGGCGCCGCCTACATCATTACCGAAGGGCCGGAAGGGTTGTTTCTGATTGACCAGCAGGCGGCGCATGAGCGGGTGCTATATGAACAGTATCATGGCGAGTGGCAGGCGGGGCAGGTGGCCATGCAGCCATTAACGGTGGGCACGGCCGTCACCCTCTCCCCCTCCCAATCCAATTGGCTAAACCACCAGTTGCCCACCCTGGCCACCATCGGTTTCCAGGTGGAACCATTTGGCCCCCAAACATTTATGATCCGCAGTATTCCCCAACTGGCTGCCGACCGTGACGCTGCCCATCTGCTGCTGTCCATCGTCACCGGCGTCGAGCGCAAACCACCGGCCGCCGCCGATTTGCCGCTCTACCTGATTCAATTGGTGTGTATGGCCGCCGCCACCCGCGCCGGACAATCGTTAAGCCAGCCACAAATGGCCGCCCTGGTGCAACAGTTGGAGCAATGCCACGACCCCATGACCACCCCGCACGGCCGTCCCACCTTCATCTACCTCTCTGTCGCCCAACTGGCGCGCGAATTTGGCCGGATTTAAGAAGGTAATTGAGTAAGTGGGTAATTAGGCAATTGAAGCTACCAATTATTCAATTACTCAATTACCCAATTACTCCCTGCCAGGCAGGTGACGGCCTGCAAAATTTCCCATACAATCTACACCTATGAGCGATACAGTCAATATGGCATTTGCTTATCATGGCGGCCGTGCTTTTGGCAAGTACATCTTGGAAAGCCTGATTGGGCGCGGCGGCATGGCCGAGGTGTATAAATCGCGCCACCCCGATCTGGATCGGGAAGTGGCAGTGAAAGTGCTGCACCCTTTCCTCACCGACACGCCTGGTTTTGTGGAACGTTTCCGCCGTGAAGCCCGCGCCGCTGCCTCGCTGCGCCACCCCAACATTGTGCAAATTTATGATTTTGACGTGACCGAAGATGGCCTGTACTACATGGTCATGGAGTACATCGAGGGGGAGTCCTATGACAAATATCTGGCGCGCCACCCGGAGGCACAGCCGCTGGCGCAGATTCTGGATTTTTACCGGCAGATTTGTGGCGCGCTGCAAGTGGCGCATGAAAAGGGAGTTGTCCACCGGGATATTAAACCGGCCAACATTATCGTGGATGCGCAGGCACGGCCGTACCTGGCCGACTTTGGTATTGCTCAAATAGTGGGGGACACCCGGCTGACGCAAAGTGGCATGAGTACGGGCACACCGCAATATATGTCGCCGGAGCAGGTAACGGGCGAGGCAATTTCCCCGGCTACCGACATTTACGCCCTGGGTGTCATGCTCTACCAGGTGAGTACCGGCCATCTGCCTTTTGCCGGGGGCAATCCGGCCACGATTATGATGAATCACGTCACTGAGCCACCGGAACTGCCGCGGGTGTATGCCCCAGACATCTCTCTGGCATTGGAATCGGTGATCTTAAAGGCGCTGGCGAAAGAACCGGCCGACCGGTTTGAGAATGCCGCGGCGCTGTGGCAGGCGTTATTGGAGGCCAGAGAGGGCACGGCCGTAGACATCCCCGTTCCCACCGGTGTCAGAACAAAAGCGGGTGGCACGGCCGTACACCCGGCGCCAGTCAATACGGCCGTGTCGCCCGAACCGCAGCCCACCCTCATCACCGCTGCCGGGGGCGCACCCGGTTGGGTATGGCCGGTATTGGCTGTAGCTGCCATCGCCCTGGTGTCAGTGGGCTTTTTGCTGGCGCGGGGCAATGGGGCGGCGCCACCGGCTGACCCCACTGCCCCCACCGCCACCGGCGAAAATGCCGATGTGACTTTACCGGTGGTGGCGGAAAATACGGCCGTGCCCACCGCCACGCCTACCCCCACCCAAACGCCCACCCCCACGTCTACCCCCACCCCATCCGCCACGCCCACCCCCACGCCGCCGCGGGACGGGATGCTCTTTGTGCCCGGCGGAGCGTTTATGATGGGTAATGCGCGGGGCAACGCCGATGAACAACCGCCCCACGAGATCACGGTCAGTGATTTCTTCATGGATGAGACGGAAGTGACCAACGACGCCTATGCCCCATTTGTGGCCGAAACCGGCCACGCGGCCCCCGATTACTGGCGGCAGCCCGACCCCTCGGTGTGGCAAATTGTGGCCGGAGACGCCTACATTGCCGGGGATGTGAATGACCAATTCATGTATGATGGCGCCAATGTGCGCCCCATCACCGGTACCATCAGTATGACGTTGAATGCGGATACCAATAAGGGGTTGTTAACGGCCGTGTTCACCGGCACCCTCCGCCCCACCGCCGACCAGATTTACACCGGTACCTTCCGCATTGAGCAAACCTTTTTCTTTGATGGCCCACCATTCCCCGCGTTCAAAGAGGGGGGGATTGGCGATTTGGTGCATATGCACGGTCAGAGCGGTAACGAACTCGCCATGTACCCGGAAATGACGGCTTACATCGGCACCTGGGGTACAGCCAATCTCTATTTCAATGACGAACTGCTGTTTCGCGCTTTGGGCACACATCTCATGTATAGCGATGGCGTGCGAGATGATACCGCCCACTTCATCCGCCGCGCTGACGGGCAATGCTGCTTCTCACCCGCCGCCCCGGCCGACAGCCGTCTGGACCCGGATGACCCGGAGATCACCTATTGGCTCTTTGCGGGCACAGATTACACAGAAGCTCAGGATTTCTGGATTTCGCTCCATTTTGAGGATGTGACACAATTGGCTGCACCCGCTTTCTTGGGGCCACCCATTTTCCCAGAAGGGCAGGAATTGTACCCGGTGACGGCCGTCACCTGGGAGGATGCAGCAGCCTATTGTGCCTGGGCGGGGGCGCGCCTGCCCACCGAAGCGGAATGGGAATATGCCGCCCGTGGCCCGGAGGGATTCCTCTATCCCTGGGGTAATGAACGGGGCGATGTGCGCAGTAACAGCGGCAATGTGTTGGCCGGGACGGCCCCGGTGGGCAGCTTCCCAGAGGCCGCCTCGCCCTTCGGGATGCAGGATATGGCCGGGAATGTGTGGGAGTGGACGGCCGACTGGTATGCCGCCAATTATTACACCCAATCCCCACCGGAGAATCCCACCGGCCCCGCCAGAGGCACGGAAAAAGTGGCGCGCGGCGGCGGCTTCCGGCTGCTCGATTTCCTGGGGTTGGATGAGGCCCGTACCACCCATCGCCTGCCCTTAGACCCGACCATCCCCCGCGATGACGTCGGTTTCCGCTGTGCCCTGCCCATTATGCCGGAAGGGTAAGTGTCCTGAAAAAATCCGCGAAGAACGCGAAGGAGTTAGTGGAGTAGGTAGCCAGGCCAAACTAAGATGTAAACAGAATGATTTGCATGATGGACAGAAGAAAAGTCTGAGGCGTTTATTGTATTCTCAGGCCGCCACTGCCGTTGGCATCTGATTCCAAATTTTACCTTCAAGGATTCGTCCAGCCTTCTTTTTTTGGAATCCCCCCCACTGCTTAAAGAAAAAAGGAACATGGGCGGTCAGGCATTGATCGCGAATATTGAGAACCCATTCCGGTTTCATGGGACGCGCGCCGGGACCAGATTCTCCGCCAACAATGACCCAATCAATTCCAGCCAGATTCAGGTCAGGTAAGGGACCAAGCAAAGGTTCTAGAGACAGGAATTTGGTCTTGGCTGTGGTCTGACGCAAGTGTTCGATCCTGAAAACATACTTCTGAGTTTCAACACTGGTGCCCATCCACACATTATCAGGCCATTGGATCAAAGAACTTAACGCTAATAGACGTTCAGAACGTTTGGTAAGAATTTGAAACTGATGCCATGAAGCGCGCCGCATGACGTCAAAGACTTTATCTATAAACTCAAAAGGGACATTCTCATGGAAAAGATCACTCATAGAATTGACAAAGATGGTTTGTGGGCTTTTCCAGTGCAAAGGTCTTTCAAGCATATGCTCGTGCAAAGTCACTTCGAAACCATTTCGATAATTCGATTGCCCCATCGCCTGCAATCGCATGGCCATGCGCTCCGCATAACAATGTTTACAGCCAGGGCTTACTTTATTACAGCCTGTTACCGGATTCCAGGTAGCTTCTGTCCACTCAATATCTGATTTTGCCATCTTTCATCTCCTGAAGATGTCTTGGGCAATATTGATTGCTGTTTTAGAGCCTTTGGGATTGGCTGAAGCAAAACATAGAAGATAGAGGGGGTTGTTTTTTGAGTTGTAAAGAGGAAGTGGGTTTTCTGCGACCCCCGGAAAGATTGTTTTCAGCCTGCCCACAAAGTAATTGCTGATTGAGGCAAAAGGGTCTTCCACTTTTTGCGTCACTGTCTGCTCACCAAAAAGGGTTCTTTCAGTTTTGACCTTGTACACCGCGTTTTCCCAATCGGTTGCGCCGAATAAAGTGTTCAACCGGTACTGCCATCTCTCAGGGATTTGTCCATCCTTTCTCAGCATCCGGTTTACAGCCACGCCCAGTGGAAAAAGAAGCCAGAGATCGATGGCCTGTGTTTCGGCAATCTCTTCCAACGTTTTCCACTCAACCTGCATTCCAAATGGGTCGAGAAACAACACCGCTCTTCGACCATGATTAATCATCCATTTCCGATCTCTGCCGCAAAATCGCAAAAGGTAAGAATTCGCATCCTCTTGTTCTAACATGATGTCATCAGATAGAGTAGGAAATTCTTGTTTGAGTTTTTTGAGTTCCTCGAATCGTTCAGCGTCTTTTTCGATGAAGATGTATTTCGTGAAACGCGGTTCGACCTTCAAGGCAATACGAGCCGAACCATCCAAAAACCTTTGTGAGTCTTCTTCAAGAAATTCTGGAAGAAGTAGCCCTTCACTGCTTTCCTCGGAAGCCAGGTTGCGATAACCTGTTCCCGCAAAAGCATCAATGTGGGCGTAGGCATTTATTGATTTTTGCCTTTGCATGATCGTTGTATATGCTTTCAAATATTTCGCTACTTTTTGCAGCTTTATCTCAGTCCAATCACCTCCAAAACGTTGATTATAACTTTTCGATACCACCAATTATTCCCTCCCACAAACAACTTGATAAAAAGAACAAATGTTCCAAGATAATACGGAATTTCATATATTATGTCAATAGCTTGTACTGACCTATTATCCTAACACTGTATTTTCGGCCATCCCCATTCTGGCAACGGCATTGCACACATTATACCGCTTCCCGGCCAATGACCTCTCTGGCAATGACGATCCGTTGGATGTGGGAAGAGCCTTCGTAAATTTGCAGCCCTTTGATGTCCCGATAAAAACGTTCCACCGGATATTCATTGCTGTAACCACGCCCGCCATGGATGAGGACGGCTTGATCGGCAGCGCGAGCGGCTATTTCGGTGGCAAATAGTTTGGCCGTGGCGGTATGGCGGGTGGTGGGCAGTCCCTGTTCTTTCAGCCAGGCCGCTTTGTATACCAGCAGCCGCGCGGCTTCAATGTCTGCGCTCATGTCGGCGATGGCGGCCTGAATCATCTGGAAATCGCCAATGCGCTGACCGAACTGGCGGCGGGTGCGGGCAAAATCAACGGAAGCATCCAGACACGCCTGGGCAATGCCCACCGCGCCGGCCGCAACGCCGATACGGCCGTGATCCAACGCACTCATCGCCACCTTAAACCCCTCACCCGGCTGCCCCAGCAGCGCCACTTTGGGCACGCGCATCTCCTGAAAGGTGATGTGGCTGTGGCTGGACGAACGGTGGCCTAACTCTTTGCCCGGCATTGGCTCCCGGTGGAAACCGGGGGTGTTGGTGGGCACGATGAAGGCACAAATGCCCTTGTGCCGCTTTTCCCGATCCAGACTGGCAAACACGAGGGCCACATCGGCAATGCCCCCATTGGTGATCCAGATTTTCTCGCCGTTGAGGATGTAGGCGTCCGCTTCTTCGCGGGCGGTGCTTTCCATGCTGGCGGCGTCGGAACCGGCGTTGGGTTCGGTTAAACAGTAGCAGCCGATCCAGTCGCCGGTGGCCAGTTGGGGGAGGTAGTGCTGTTTTTGCACGGCCGTGCCCCAATCGTTAATGCACAGGGAAACCAAGCTACCATGGACGGCCAGGAAACCGCGCACCGACGAATCTGCTCGCCCCAATTCTTCGGAGATGAGGGTGTAGCTGAGGTAGTCCATCCCGCTGCCGCCATAGGTCGGGTCAATGGTCGCTGCCAGGAACCCCAATTCCCCCATCCGTTTGACCAGGTGCAGCGGGAATTCGCCGCGCTCATCCGTCTCCCGCGCCAACGGCGCGACCTCCGCCTGGGCAAACTGTCGGGCCATTTGTTGGATTTCTTGTTGGTTGGGATTCAATTCAAAGTTCATTTATATGGCAACCTTTAACTGCGTAATGAAAATCTTCGGAAGCGACACGACCTAAAGACTAACTACTGACGAAGCCAGAGCCTTCAGAACAAGTCTCGAAGCAATATTATTAGAGAGTTCAAAATTAAAGAAACCTTTTCTTTGTCAAATTCCTCCGTTGTGGGATGGGATGATCTGTGCCTAAAGAATTCCCCCACCTTGGCTAAGTTGTGATAATAATCTTTGAGTAACTTTGCATCACCAAGTTGCCGAATCATCTGACCAATTCCGCCAGTAGGCAGATTGTTTTCTCGGCATAGACTCTGTAATCAACCCTCAAGTATGGTGCCACACACTGAAGCGGCAGGAGTCCAAGCGCCAACTCGATATGCTTGTACTGCTTCTACCAGCCTTGCTTTCTCAATATTGCTCAGCTTGGCTAACACATCTTCAGGAATATCAAAGTTTGCTGGAGTTTGAAGTCCTGCCCATTTTTGTTGCCATATTGTCACTTCTCCCCGGAGGCGTTTGATTTCATCCTCATAATCTAATCGAGTGTCTTCCAGAATACTTTCGAGATTTTGTCTGATGGTTTGTAGATTCCTAATTTGTGCTTCAAGGTCGGCATTATTCCTAAAACGCACTTTTGATGCAATTGCCGGCTCCACCTCAATATAGTCTCTTAGGTATTCTTCAAGTGATCTGGTTTTTTCAAATAACTGCTCAATACTGCTTGCGAATAACCCATTCCACCCGCTTGTAATGCTAATTGCAGCAAATGCTCCGATCGCTAATGCGAACACGATCATAAAACCTTCAAAAGCCAGACCGTACCAATAGAACAGCAAAAGGTTTATAGTTAGGATTGAAAGCAAGAGTAAAGCACCGATGATGCCATGAGGATAAAGTTGTGCGCACCATGCTGGCCTAATCGCGTTTTCAAATTCTGGTTCATTAAGTACTTTGTTGACGTCTCGCCACAAAGCATTAAATTGAGATGCCAACTCCCTTGTAGGTGGCCTGCTAAACGGCATCCGACTATAGCGTTTCATTTTTGCGGTCAACTCACCTTCAAGATGAATCGCACGTCTATGCAGTCTCACTAATTGTGTAACTCTATCAGTCATTGCTCATAAACTCTTTGCTAGTTAACATAAGTTTCTCGGTAATGTACTCTCCCACCATTAGCGAAACCTTCACATTCGATCAGGGCGTCGGGTTGGAAGAAGGCGGTGACTTCAAAGAGGGCCATGGCCGGTTAGTAGCGGCTGATTATAAACACAGAAGCCGCCCGATGGCGGCTTCGCACCGGGTTCACCAAAGCTATTACCGGAGGATCTGACGCCATTATCTGTTAGGTGTTTTGGCTGGTCAACGGCCGTTTACCCGGTGACAAGTAGTGCCAGGTAAGGGGATATACAAGGATTCCCGGCAACTGACTATTCTTCGGCAAAAACCGCATCGTAAAACGCATTTCTGTCCAGCGTAGACTGCCATTGCTGGTGGCGTAAGACCGACTCCATGCGCCCTGCCCGGCTAATTGTCAGGAAACGCATTGTTTCCACCGGCCCCAACGTAGACATGAGAGCTGCCAATGCTTTTTGCACAAGTTCTTCTTCCGGTAAATAGTGAACGTTATTCATATTCATCGCAAATTTTCCTTATCACAATAGGCCAGAGGCGAACCAAACCAAACGCTTACTTGCATTCGTTTGCATTGTTTTATCAGGCGGTCATCTACAGTGACGAAATCGGCCTGAGCAGCTTCGGCAAAAGCAACGTGGGCGGCATCAGCCACGCCCATCCCCGCATTAGATAATGCTTCGGCTCGCTTCCGTACAGGCGGCAAGTCATAGGCAGGCTTTGTCCCCAGTTCATCTATCAGCAACAATAAATGTTGCCGCTCTTCTGGTTGACGAATGGCGTCAATCTCAAGGATGTGGGTTGGCGAAATCATCCATTCTAAACTTTCCCGGCGGATAGAGGCCAAAATTAATTCAACGGCCTGTGTTTCCAGCCTGATACGCGCCTGCTGCTGATCATCAAACGGCCGACAGATGGCGCACACATCCAGATAAACCCGTTTTGCTGACATATGGGAAACATTAACATGGGCATATGGACGTGTCAAATAGTCACAAAAAAAACAGTTGCTTTAATCACACCGGGTTCAGAGACTACCTGGTTCTATTCTCTGTTTGACATTTTCACTCACCATTGTCCAGGTAAGCAAAACCTTCACATTCGATCAGGGCGTCGGGTTGGAAGAAGGCGGTGACTTCAAAGAGGGCCATGGTCGGGTAATAATCGCCGAAGTAGCGTTTGTGAACACGGCCGAGTTCCCGCAGCTTGCTCACATAATCGTCCCGGTCTTTGACGAAGATGTTGAGCTTGACAATATCCGTCATTTGCCCGCCGGCCGCCTCTACCACCGCCTGCAAATTCAGCAACACCTGTTCATACTGTGCCACCACGTCACCAGGAGCCACAACACGGCCGTCCGCCCCCGTCGCATCCTGCCCTGCCAAAAACAACACCGAACCGCCACTGCACAATATCCCATGATTAAACCCGCGCGGCGGCGGCAGGTGGGGGGGGGTGATGAGGTGTTTGGGCATTTTTGGTAAACAGTGAGCAGTAAACAGTTAGCAGTAAGCAGTAGGCAGTGAGCAGCTGTCAGGTGTTGATGAAGTATTCGGGGCTTTGTTCCCGGATGGTTTTGGTTGGATTATTGCAGAACAAATGGGATTTATCCACCATACTACCGAGCATCCGGCCAACTTCTTCGCACTTTTGCAGTAGATGGTGGGCTTGTGTTGGGGTAATGTATTCACAATCAAGGGTAATTTCCAGCCAATGTTGTGTTTCTCTTTGCTCACCGTCAGCATCGGTCAACTTACTGAGGAAATGGTTTTCATATCGCCGTTTGGCCCAGGCTTCAGCAATTTGCGCCCCTATCGAACGAGATGATCGGCGAATCTGGTCGGTCAAAGCGTACATTTCTTCACGAGGAAACTTCTTACTCACCTCAAAAATATCCCTGCTCAATTCCCTCGATTTACTATAAACCATCAAATCCCGAAAATTCCCCACATGAGGCAACTTCCCCATCTCTCACCTCCTATTTCAAACTGCTCACTGCTTACTGCTCACTGCTTACTGCTTACTGCTTACCGCTCACTGCTTATCGCTCACTGCTTACTGCTCACTGCTTACTGCTTACCGCTTACTACCCACTATCTTCCCACAAACTTCGGCACAGCCTTCTCCTTAAACGCCTCATAAAAAATCCGGTGGTCTTCGCCCATGAGCATCAGGGCCTGCGCCTGGGCTTCGGCTTCAATGGCCGAAGCCAGATCCATGTGCCATTCGTTGTTGAGCATTCGTTTGGTCAGGCCGAGGGCGGTGGTGGGGCCGTTGGCGAGACGGGCGGCCCATTCTTGAGCGGTAGGGAGTAATGCTTCAGGGGTGGTGACTTTGTTGACCAGGCCGATGCGTTCGGCGTCTACGGCCGTGACCTTATCCCCAAACAGCAATATCTCCATGGCCCGCCCCATGCCCACGATGCGCGGCAGCAAGTAAGCCGCGCCCATGTCCGCGCCCGTCAGCCCCACGCCAGTAAAGAGGAAACGAAAGCTGGCGTTTTCCGAGGCGATGCGTAAATCGGAGGCCAGGGCGATAACCGCACCCGCCCCCGCCGTCGTGCCATTCAAGGCCGCGATGATCGGTTTGTCCAGGCTGCGCATATTAAAGACCACCGCCCCCGTCATGCGCGTAAAGTCGAGGTGGGCCTTTACGTCCCGCGCCAACAGTTCACCGATGATCTCATGCACATCACCGCCAGAGCAAAAGGCGCGTCCTGCTCCGGTGAGGATAACTACTTTCACAGCGTCGTCAGTGCGCAGCGCCTCTAGCAAATCTCGGAACTGAGCATAAATGTCAAACGTCAGCGCGTTCAGCACATCGGGCCGGTTAAAGGTGATGGTCGCCACCTCTTCATGTACGTCGTAGAGAAAATCGTATGTCATCCTGTCCTCATCTGGTAGAATGGTTGCCGGGGTAAATATGGATTGCGATTTGATGCGCTCGCCATGAATGGCGTCATTTTAGCAAAAGAGATGGAACTATGAAAATCAGCATCATTGGCGGTGGACCGGGCGGGTTGTACACGGCCGTGCTCCTCAAAAAAGAGTGGTCCCACCATGACATCACCGTCTACGAGCGCAACCGGCCCGATGACACCTTTGGCTTCGGCGTCGTCTTCTCCGATGAGACGTTGGGCATTTTTAAGGAGTACGACGAACCATCCTACGAAGCCATCCGCCGCAACTTTGCCTATTGGGATGATGTGGAAATCCATTTCAAAGGGCAGATATTCCGCTGCGCGGGCAATGGCTTTGCCGGTTGTTCGCGCCAATCCCTACTGCGGCTGCTGCAAGAACGATGCCGTGAATTGGGCGTCTGCCTGAAGTTCCAGCACGAATTTGAACCGGCTAACCTGTCTCAAGAACCATTTGCCAGCAGTGACCTGATTGTGGCTGCCGACGGCATCAACAGCAAAATTCGGGAGACGCACAAAGGGGTGTTTGGCACGGCCGTAGAGCTGCGCCAAGACTACTTCTGCTGGCTTGGCTCCACCCGCGACCTGGACGCCTTTGAATACTTCTTCCGCGAGACCCCACACGGCCCCATCGTCGCCCACTGCTACCAATATGAACCGGGCATGTCCACCTGGGTCATCGAAATGCCGCCCCGCACCTACTTTGGTTATCAATTCGACAAACTTGATGCGGAAGCAGGCGAACACATTCCCATCCTGGCTGATATTTTTACTGCTGAATTAGCCGGTCATCCTTTGATTAACAACCGCTCCCTCTGGCGGCAGTTCCCCACCATCACCAATCAGACCTGGGTGATGGGCAACGTCGTTCTGTTGGGCGATGCCAAAGCCACCGCCCACTACTCGATTGGCTCCGGCACTAAACTGGCTATGGAAGACGCCATCTCCCTGCTGGAATGTCTGCGACAGACCGGCACAGTGGCCGAGGCGCTGCACCGCTACGACACCGACCGCCGCGAAGAGGTGGGCAAAACGCAGCACACGGCCGATGTTTCCCTGCGCTGGTTTGAGGCGCTGGAGCGGCACTGGCATCTTGACCCGCCCCAATTTGCCTTTGGTGTCATGTCCCGCGCCAAGAGCATGACCTATGAAGAACTGTTGGTGCGGGATGAATCGTTTGTGCGCCCGGTGCAACGCTGGTTCATCAACCAGGTGCGCCGTCAGGGGTTTGACGTGGCCGAGGGCACACCACCCATGTTCACGCCGTTCCGCTTGCGGGAGATGATCGTACCCAACCGGGTGGTGGTGTCGCCGATGGCTCAGTACACGGCCGTAGACGGTCTCCCTAACGAGTGGCATTTGGTCCATCTGGGCAGCCGGGCCATTGGCGGCGCGGGGCTGCTCTTTGTGGAAATGACCTGCCCCGCACCCGACGCCCGCATTACCCCCGGCTGCACCGGCCTGTGGAACGATGAGCAATGTGCCCAATTCCGGCGCATTGTCGAGTTTGTCCATACCCACAGCCAGGCCAAAATTTGTATGCAGCTGGGCCACGCCGGGCGCAAAGGTTCCACCCAATTCCTCTGGCAAAATGAGGACCGGCCGCTGCCCAACCCGGAGGACAATTGGCCGCTTGTCTCCGCCTCGCCGCTGCCCTACTACCCCGGCGAAAGCCAGACCCCGCGTGAACTCACCCGCACCGATATGACGCGCATCATCGCCGACTTTGTGCGCGCCACCCATTACGCCGAAGAAGCAGGTTTTGACATGCTGGAAATTCACATGGCGCACGGCTACCTGCTCGCCAGCTTCATCTCGCCGCTGACCAACCGTCGCACGGACGAATACGGCGGCCCCATTGAGAACCGGCTGCGTTTCCCGCTGGAACTGTTTGCCGCCTGCCGCGCCGTCTGGCCTGCCCACAAGCCGATGTCGGTGCGCATCTCCGCCTCTGACTGGTATCCGGGTGGCTTGTCTGAAGAGGATCTGACGAAGATGGCCTGGCTGTTCAAGGAAGCGGGCGTAGACCTGATGGATGTCTCCAGCGGGCAGACGGTACCGGAGCAGGAGCCGGTTTACGGCCGTATGTACCAGACCCCCTTCGCCGACCAGATCCGCCATGAGGTGGGCATCGCCACCATGGCTGTGGGCGCCATTACCACACCCGACCAGGTGAACACCATCCTCCTGCAAGGCCGCGCCGACCTGGTCGCCCTGGCCCGGCCCCATCTGTCCAATCCCTACTTCACCCTGCAAGCCGCCGCCCACTACAACTACCGGCCCCATCATTGGCCGGACCAATACCGCAGCGGCCAACGGCAGGCCTACCGCGAAGCCGAAAAAGCCCGCGCCGAATGGTTGGAAAACCGGCGCACGCTTAAACCACCATCCCACAAGCCAAGTTCGTAGTAGGCGATTTATTGCCTTTTTGGACGGCGATAAATTGCCTACTACGAACGAGAATGAGGAAATTCCCATGAGAGCCGACGATTTGCCCCTTTATTACAATGCCGTGGAAATACTGGAACACAATCTGGCCGAACGCGCCGATAAGGTGGCGTTGTTCAGCCCGTCGCGGAATATGACGTTTGGCGAAGTGAGCCTGGAGGCCAACCAGGTGGCGAACGCCCTGCAAAAGCTGGATGTACGCATTGGCGATGTAGTGGGGCTGCTCACCTATGACACGCCGGAATGGGTGACGTGCTTTTTTGGCACGCTCAAAGTGGGGGCTGTGTCGTTGGGGCTAAACACGCTGCTGACGGCCGATGAGTATGATTACATTTTGCGCGACAGCCATGCCCACGTCCTCATCATCCACGAAGAGCTGCTGCCTAAAATTGAAGCGATTCGGGCAGAGCAGCCATTTCTGGAACACGTCATTGTCATTGGCGCGGCTGGGGCGAACAACATCAGCTACAGCGACTGGATCGCAGGTGAATCACCCGCATGTGAACGCATGAATACCCACCGCGAAGATTTTGCCACGCTCAACTATTCCAGCGGCACCACCGGCCAACCCAAAGGTATTCCCCACGCCCACAAGGATTTACCGCTGACGGCGCAGTTGTGGGGCGTCAATGTGTTGGGCTTACAGGAAAGTGATCGCACCCTGGCGGTGGCCAAATTGTTTTTTACCTTTGGCACAGGCGGCAATCTGATTTTCCCCTGGTATGTGGGCGCGAGCGTGGTGTTGTATCCTGGCCCACCGCGTTTCATCACCCATATTCTGGATTTGATTGTGCAGTTCCGGCCCACCATTTTCTACAATGCGCCTACCGGTTATGCCATGGCGTTGGCAATTCCTGATCTGGTGGAGAAGTATGATTTGTCTTCGCTGCGGCTGTGTGTGTCCGCCGGGGAGGCGCTGCCCGCGCCCATCTGGCAGCAGTGGCAGGCGCGCACGGGGCTGGAAATTATTGATGGCATTGGCTGTACGGAAATCTACCACATCTTCATCTCCAACCGGCCCGGCGACATGCGTCCCGGCAGCAGCGGTAAACCGGTGAAGGGATTTGACCTGAAAATCATTGGCGAAAACGGGCAAGAAGTGACACAAGGTGAGATTGGTAATTTGTTGGTGCGGGGGGAAACGACGGCGCCATTTTACCTGCACCAATATCAAAAAAGCCGCCAGACGTTCCAGGGGGAATGGCTGTTTACGGGCGACAAGTATTACGTGGATGAGGATGGCTATTACTGGCACGCCGGCCGATCTGATGACATGATCAAGGCGGGCGGTATCTGGGTGTCGCCGATGGAGGTGGAGAGTACGCTTGTCAGCCACACGGCCGTTGTCGAATGTGCCGTCGTTGCCAAAGCTGACCAATCTGCCCTGTATAAACCCAAAGCGTTTGTGGTGCTGAAACCGGGTTACGCGCCCTCGGCCGAATTGGAGCAGGAACTTATTCAATACTGCCGCGAGAAGATGGCCGAATACAAACGGCCGCGTTGGATCGAATTTGTAGAGGAACTGCCCAAAACGGCGACCGGCAAAATCCAGCGTTTTAAGCTGCGGGAGTAACGCTATAACTTCACAGAGCGTTTTGCCAGAAGAACAGGTACACCAGTTTTTCCTGGACGCGGCTGAAACCTAACGCTTCGGCCGTATGTACGGAGGGCAGGTTGTTGGCCCAGCAGATCCAGCCGATGTCGTGGATGCCGCGTTGGGAAGCTTCGGCAATCACGGCCGTTGCTGTCACTTTGGCCAGCCCTTGCCGCTGCCAGGCTTCGGCCGTGGCAATGCCCAGTTCACACCGATTGCCGGTGTTGTATTCGCTCATGCACCAGGCCACAATGTTGTTCTGATGTACCAGGCAGTAGCCAAAACTTTTGTCCAGAAAGTCGGCCACCGACGGCCGTTCCGAGACCATCTCCTCCGTGACCCAATCCAGATTATTCAACGTGGAGTCCGCCAATAAGGAAGCATCTACCCGGCGCAGTTGCAGGCCATCGGGCACGGCCGTTACCCATTCCCGGTTGCGCGCATCCAGCCGGTAGTAACAGCGGGTGGCGGCGATCATTTTCAGGTCAGGCAGTAAATCGGCGGCAGCGGCCTGCCATTCTGGTGTGCTGTACATGAGAAATACATCCAGGTTGGCTGATTGGGCTTCACGTTGGTACTCGGTGAGCAGCAGGTGGCGCACGGCCGTTAACCGCTGCGCATCCACCTGCCCGGCGATTATGACACGGCCGTGAAACCAGGTCACGGCCGTGTGCGGTTCGGCCACATCATCCACATACACCGTTGCCGGTGTCAGCCCGGCCAAAATGGAGGGGACGATCAACAAATGTTCGGCTAAGGGGGCCAGTAACGGCCGTGTCTTTTCCAGTTGATGGGGTGGTAAAGGTATCATCATTTTACGTTATATGAACTACTCGCTAAAATCAAACGCCAGATACGGCGCGCCACTTTCAATTTTTTGCTGACGGCCGTGCATAAACCCATCCACCCAGGCACTGCCGGAGGGTTTATCACCAAAGATGTTCAACAATTGGGCATAGAGGTCAATCTCGCGCAGCTTCATAAAGTGGGGGATTTCGGCCAGCCAACGGCCGGGCAACTCATTTTCTTCCCGGTAGCCACGCATAAAAGGGGGCCACAGTTGGGCCGCCGTCGCCGCCGGGTCTGGCGCATTGGTGATGGCGTAAAACAGCACCATCGCCAGGTCATAAGCAAAATGGCCGTAGACACAATCGTCAAAGTCAAACAGGGTGATGGTGTAATCCTCGTCTATAAAGAAGTTGCCGCCATGGGCGTCCTGGTGAATCATGCCGTAGCCGTCCCGGTCTTGGGGCAGGCTGCGCAAATAGGCCATCACCTCCTGGTAATGAGACAACACGGCCGTATCCGCCACCGGGAATATCTCCGACGCGAACTGCATCAGCGGATCATCCCACTGCGGCCGTTTCCAGGCGGGGTTGGCCGGTTGGTAGTTTTTGCTCAGGTGGTGGATGCGGCCTAGCAAACGGCCGTAGTTCACAAACATCCGCTCATTCCAATAACCCTCTCGCCAGGCGGAACCGCCCCGCGCCTTCACAAATGCCGTCGCTAAAAATTGCCCATCACGGCCGTCGTCAATCGCTTCTACCAGTTTGCCATTGTCGGATAGCACCGCCCGCGCCACACCCGCGCCACCGTCAGCCAGGTAATTGATCCAATCCACCTCCCCGTGAATCAGTTCCGGCGTGCGGCGGCGGCTGTGGCCCAGGCGGAGGATGTAGTCACGGCCGTTTTTGGTAAATTCAAACATGAAACTCTCAAAGCCATCCAACAGTTTGATCTGCTCCGGCGCAATGCCATACCGCCCCCGCGCCTCCGCCAGAATACCCTCGTTAAATCGTTCGCGTATTGCTTCTTCCATGAGTTTTTGTCCTGCAAATGATCAAAGATTCCATAGATGGCGCAGTTGTTTGAAGGCCGTTGGTTGTGCTGTGGTTACGGCCGTCTTGATCAACTGCGCACACCTTTCCGGGTCGTTTGTCTCCGCATCAATGCGCGCGTCGTACATATCGTTCAATTCATAGACACGCGAGTAAAAATAACGCACATTGCCTGGCCCGCGATTGCCACGCTGCCGTTCTCGCTGTTCGGCAGCGTCGAAGGAGAGGTCAATGGCGATGAAGTAAACGGGATAGGGATGGAGAATGGTCACGGCCGTGTGCAAAATCCACTCCTGCCAGATCACATCGTCCACAATTAGGTTAATGCCCGATTCCGACAAAACAGCAATCATCCGGTACATCCCGGTGATCAATTGACGACCAACCGGGCCAATGCGCACCGAATGTAGCCCATCATCTTCATACACTACCTCCCAACCACCCGGTTCAGCCAACAAATCGCCCTGAATGTTTACCAGACCGGGCGGAAAGGCTAACTGAAAATGGTCAATACCCGTATGCAGATAAGGCTCATCCATCGCCTTTTGTAATGCCTGGGCAATGGTAGATTTGCCGGCGCTGGATGTGCCATTGAGAAGAATGATATTTCCTGATTGCCCCATATGTACACCTTTTTTGTTAAGTCGCCCGGTATCAACCTGTCCCAGAAATGACGATCACATTGGCAAAAAGCCACAAAACACTGTAATTAAGAATGCGTTTGGATTGGGTTAATGCCCCCAATAATAAAAGAGTAATTGCCAATCCTTGTACCACCCGTATCACTGCCGATGATTCCCGAAAGGTTAAGTGCGGCAGAAAAAGCATAAAGATGGCGTTGAACAAAATGGCATAAACATATGGGTGAAAAAACCGGCGAGCGATACTTCTAATACTGATGATCAGGCCGGCTATGGTGGGTATAATACCAATAGGAATGATGAGCAAAGAAGTCAGTAATAACGCCTGCCAGCTTAACTGATAACTCATCAGCCAGCCACCAAAAGGTAGCCAGATGAAAGCCTGTCCGCTGGAAACACCAAATTCGCCCAGCCAGCCAAACAAGAAAAATTGCCAGGCCACATATGGCAACAAACTGATCCCCAGACCGGCGGCGTCACGCCAGTTACGTCGCTGCACACTGTATAAACCAAACGCCAATATGAACAACAGCGAGGTTTCTTTGGCCAGCAGGGACAACGCAAACCAGAAAAATGCCCAATTATGCCGTTCCTTTACCCAGGCCAACATGGCTAACATGACCAGCATCATGGCTAACGGTTCATTCATGTTGCTGCGCAAGGCCACCAGATTACCGGCATATAACCCGTAAATAAGCGCATACCAGTTTGAAGTCTGGTGATGCCGCAGGAGCAACTCTATCACCCAGGTGCCGATGGCTATGGCGATGATGTTCAGCCCGATTAACGTCCAGGGAACAAGCTCAGACCAGCCAAGCGCCAGTAAACGAGCCAGGAAGGGATAAAGGATACGCTGGAATCGATAAGCGGTCGGCAGTTCGTCGGCATGGGGGTAGGCTGGTGATATTTCGCTCTCTTCGTTAAACAGGCGGTAAGCAATCTGGTATGAGTAATGGCCGTCATAGATAACGAAACTGAGCGGATCCCCATCCGTTTGCCGCAGAACGCCAATGACGTAAAAGAGGCAAATGAGGGTCACAATGAGCGTGGGTAATCCGATTCTGGTCTTCATCCTGCTAAATACCAACCTTTTGCCAAGCCTGGGCTACAAATTGATTGAAATGTTGTGGCAGCGGTGGAATTTCTTTCATCTTCACTCCATGACACAGTTATTGCATAATGACCGTAAAAGTCACTGTTCGTTCGGGCACATCACGGCCGTCGGGCGGGAAATGGCCCAGCACAATCTGGCTCTCGCCAGGGGACACCGCCTGAAAACGCCAGACATCCAGCCCCCCAGAGCCGGTAGTGATAGGTTTGTCAGGCTCATAACGCTTCGTCACAAAGCGCACGGCCGTTTCATCCAATGTACCAACCAGCCGCCATTCATAACCGGTGGTGATGTTGGCTCTGATGACAATATCA
>CAADGU010000405.1 GCA_900696625.1 uncultured Chloroflexota bacterium
CCGTCAGGTCAGCCACTTCTCGCTGTTCAATCACCCCACCCAATGCCTGGAACCGGGTCATCAGGTAATTCATGTAAAGCGGCGTTTCTATGAGGGGCACTTCGGCCACGTAACCATCCACATAACCGGGCGGCAGTTCGGCAGCAGTGGCGCGGCGGAAATGGTGTACGGCCGACCGCCACCAGGGGTCGGCTACCGGCCATTGGTAAGGTTCAATCAGGGTAGTCAGGGAGATACCGGCGGCGGGCACGGCCGTGAGCCGCAAAAACTCCTGAAAGGAAACGGCGCTCCAGGCCAACACCCGCTCTTCCGGGTAGGCGCGGTACGGATACCAGATGGCCGCCGCCACATTGGAGGTCGTCTGCGGCGGCAGTTCCCGCGCCACAATCCGCACCCGCCACCCCCGCTGCCGCAACCGGATGCCACACGACAACCCGGACACGCCACAGCCGATAATTAAAACTTCTTGATGGTTCATACGACACTTGCAGGTGCAACGCACTTTTGAAGTGCGTCGCACCTGAACACCCACCTACTTCACCCCAATATACTTGTGCATTTGCACACTCAGCCGCCAGCCGCGCTGCTGCACCACTTCCAGGCAAAGGGCGGTGGCTTTGGCGCTGACGCTGACGGGTTGCAGGCAAATGTGGACGTCGGGTTTCAGGGGCACGGCCGTCAATAATTCATCCAATTCATCAATATCCTGCTGACGGCCGACCACATGTTTGATTTCGTCGGCTGCCGCCAACGCCGCCGGTTGGATGGCCTTGCCACCGGGCATATGCAGCTTGGGCGAGACACACACCCAGTCAAACCCGGCCTCCACGTGCCCCACTTCCGTGCCGCTGGTTTCGATGGCCGCTTTCAAACCCATGGCGTGAATGGCGGCAACCAACGGCCGACAATCATATTGCGCCGGTTCTCCCCCTGTCACCAACACCCATTTCGGCCCCGGATGGTGAGCCTGAATGTGTTGGGCAACGGCCGTCGCCGACAAATACACGTAGCGCGGATTAGCCCCTTGCGCGGCGGCTAATGTCTCCACTTGATGCTGGGCTTCAAACTCCCAGGTCTCTTTGGTATCACACCAGGGACAGCCCACCGCACAGCCATGCAGCCGCAGCAGCGCCATGGCCACACCGGTCTGCACCCCCTCGCCCTGGACGCAGGTGTACAGGTCATTCACCGGATACAGAATGTCGCTCATGGCCGGTACTCCGCCCAGGTACGCGGCGTTTCGCTGACGCGCACGGCCGTGACCTGCGGCCACTGCACCTTCGCCCACGCATACAAATGACGCGCCAGGTTTTCGGCCGTCGTGGGGAATGGCAGCACGTCGTTCAAATGGCGGTGATCCAGCGTCTCGTCCAGGTACGTCTTAAACGTCTTAAGCGCCAGATAATCCACCACAAAACCATATTCATCCAGCGTTTCTGACTGCAAGATCAGTTCGACCTCATAATTGTGCCCATGCAGTCGGGCGCACTGGTGCTCCGTCGGCAAACCATCCAACTGGTGGCTGGCGGAAAAGTGAAATTGTTTGCTAATGGTATACATAGGGTTGTTCTTGAGTTATCGGGACTGAATGATGCGTGATGCGTGATGCGTGACCAGAACGATCTCACGCATCACGCATCACGCATCACGGCTCACGTAAGCAATCGGATCCGCCACCCCCACTTCCGCAAACGCCTGCAACCGTTCGGCGCAGGTGGGGCAGCGGCCGCAGGCCAATTCCTGCCCTTCGTAACAAGACCAGGTCTGGGCATAATCCACGCCCAGTTCAAACCCCAGGCGCAAAATGTCCGCCTTGCTGTGCTGCACAAAGGGGGCATGAATGTAGACCGGCGTCTTGCGATTCAGGCCGTACACCTCATTCAGCGCCGTCAAAAATTGGGGGGTGGTGTCCCAATAACCGTACATGTCGTGCCGCTGCGCCCCGTAGTAAATGTCGCCCACGCCATTGGTCTCGGCATAGGCAGCCGCCAGCGCCAGGAAGATCATGTTGCGATTGGGCACATAGGTGGCGGGCTGCGGGTCGCCCTGGACGTCTTGCATCAGGGGCACGGCCGTAGCCACATCTACCAGGGCGGAATGAGCAAATAACGGCCGTAACAACGCCAAATCCAACACCAGATGCTGCTCACAGCCCGCCAGTTTGGCCTGCGCCTGGGCCAGTGCCACCTCCTTCTGGTGCTTCTGCCCATAAATAAAAGTAATCACCGCCGGGCGACGGCGCTCTTGTTTCACCAAATAATGCAGCAGCGTCACACTGTCCATGCCGCCGCTGACAATAACGACTGAATCTACCATGTTTTTTCTCCGTATTTCGTGAACCGTAATCCGTAATCCGTGAACCGATCTTTCGGATAACGGATTACGATTTACGGATTACGCACCTCAGCAACGGCCGTCATCTGCAACCCACCCCGGACATTCTGGTGCAGCGTCACCCGGCAAAAGTGCGGCTGCAACTGGTCAAACAAATCCTGGGCAATAGTGGCCGCCAGCGATTCGCCAAAAATCGGCTCATCACGGAACGTCCACAGGTACAGTTTCAGGCTCTTACTCTCCACACACCATTGATCGGGTGCGTACTCAATTTCCACCGTATTAAAGTCGGGCTGCGCCGTCACCGGGCAAAAGCTGGTCAGCTCATCCGATGTAAAACGCACCAGCGTCACATTCGCCGGGGCGGGAAAACGGTCTAGCTCCTTACTGGGTTCATTCATCGGCCGGCCCAGTTTGGTGAAATCATATTCCATCATTACTCTCCATAGTTGTGGCAAGTGGCAAGTAGCAGATTGCAGGTAAAGACCTGCCACTTGCTACTGGCAACGTGCCACCTGGTTCTCAATTGTTCGCGTATCGCGGTATGGCCTGTTTTTGCCGCGGTTTTGTTTAGCCGGGTATTCGGTCCTCAGGCAAGAACCTTTTCCGCCACCGGCGTGGGCAAAGTATATCAGTGAGCGGTGAGCAGTAAACAGTCAGAAATAGTTACTCATAAAATTCTACAGTTCACCGCTCACCGCTCACTGCTCACCGCTCACTGCTTACCGCAAAACCACTCCCGTCCACGCCTCAATCCAGGCGTCACGGTTGGCATCAATATCCGCCGGGGGCAGGGTGGCGGGCTGTTCGGGGATTTGCGCCCATTCGATAAAGGCAGGTGGCAGAGCAGCATTTACATTGGCCGGGAACACAAACATATTGAGGGGAATGTCTTCCTGGAACGGCTGGCTGAGCATGTAGTCCACAAAGGCTTCGGCCAGGTCGCGGTTTTGGGTGCCTTTGAGGATACCCACAAATTCAATCTGGCGGAAACAAGCCCCCTCCCCTACCACACTGGCCGTAGGCGCTTCCGTTACCGGCGGGTCGGCATAGATGAATTCGGCCGGCGGACTGCTGGCGTAGGAGACCACCAACGGGCGGTCGCCGCCGGAGCGGGTGAAGTAGCCATAGTAAGCGTCATCCCAGCCGTTGGTGATCAGCACCCCATTGGCGCGTAAATCGGCCCAATAATCGAGGTAGGTGTATTCGCCCGTCTCCCCAAATTGGGCAATGGTCGCCAGCAGGAAGGCCAGGCCGGGACTGGAAGTGGCCGGGTTTTGGGCCACCAGCAGCCCTTTGTAAACGGGGTCGGTGAGGTCGGTTAGCGTTTGCGGCGGTTCCAACCCTTGGGCGGCAAACCAGGCTTTGTCATAGTTGAGACAGACATCACCATAATCTACGGGTAGCAAGTGGTAAGTCTCATCCAATTCTAGTTCGTCCGGGACTTCCGCCAGCAAGGGGGATTGGTAAGGTTCGAATATGTCGGCAGCCAGGGCGCGGCCCATGAAGGTATTGTCTACGCCAAAAAAGAGGTCGGCCAGAGGGTTGTCTTTGGTGAGGATGGCCTGATTGAGGGCGGCGCCGGCATCGCCCGCGGGCAGCAGTTCAATGATGATGTTGTGTTCCGCCTCAAATGCCTGAATGATGGTCTCGCTGGCGGCAAAACTGCTGTGGCTCATCATGGTGAGGGTGCGGGCAGGCAGGACGGTCACGCCTGCACTGAGCGCAGTCGAAGTGGCCGTACTCTCTGTCGCACGCTCTGAGCCAGAACAGGCTGCCAGCAAGATGGTCAGCAGCAGTAAAACGTTTAGTTTTTTCATAGTTGTCTCCTGTCTTTCTGTTTGTAGTAGGCGATTTATCGCCGTTTGATGGCGATAAATCGCCTATTACGAATGCGTTAGTGTCATTAGTTTTTCGCCATGACTACCGCGGATAAAGAAATAAACGGATTCCTCTCTGGAAATTTATCCGCTTATTTCCCCATCCGTTGTAGTCTTAAGGGGGTGGCGAAAACTTCGTGACACTAACCGAACGCGAACTTTTTGTATGGATACAGAGGAGCAAGCCGGCATGGAGGGTGATGGTGGCGGTCACGGCCACTTCGGCTGCGCTCCGTGCAGGCGTCAGCACATTACTCACCCCCCGCGCCAGACCAAATGTCAGCACGTCGTCTTGCAGCGGCCATTGTAGGCCGGTGGTAGACGCAATATGGGCATTGCCATTAAGGGGGATGAGGGAAACCAGATCGCCAATCTGCCCGTGAATCTCGGTAAAGTCGCGCACCAGCCAGGCGCGTTCATGGGCGGTGACGAGTTCGATGGCACGGCCGTGCAGCCCCGGATGGGCCAGCAGCAAAATGTTGGCAATGGTCTGGTCTAGCCGCCCGCCTAGTGCGCCAAAGATGAGCAGCGGGTCGGCATAGTTTCGGGCGGCGTAGAGCAGGGCCAGTTCCAGGTCGGTTTCGTCTTTGGCCGGGGGGTAGGCCAGCAGGCGGGTATGGGCCGCTGCCAGCCAGGGGCGGGCCTCATCCGGCAGCGAATCCATATCACCCATCACGATATCCGGCGGGTGGTTCAGCCGGAACAGGTGGCGCGTGCCGCCGTCGGCGGCGATGACGGCCGTCGCACTTTCCAGATACGGCCGTATCCATTCCACTTCATTGATCTCACCGTTGGCAAAAATTAAAACAGTCATGGGGTTGCAGGTTGCAGGTGGCAGGTGGCAGGTCACTTGCCACTTGCAACAAAAAAGCCACCGTTTCCGGTGGCTTATGGACAAGCAAAGCTGTTTTGCAATTCCTCCGCCGGCATTACCCGGATCAGGTTCGCAGGTCGGTGGTTAATGACCACCCTCTCAGCCGGGCATACCCAGCTCCCTGTGCCAAATTGTTAAATGATGAGGGGGATTATAGTGACGGCCGTTGGTGGGTGCAAGAATTGGCGTAATGCGTGATACGTGATGCGTGAAATCACGGGACACGCATCACGTTTTTTATAAACGCACCAACATGGCCGTAATGTGATCTTTGCTCTCGGCCGTGATGGCGGCCTGAACCAGTTGTTCGCTCATTTCGTCCAGGCTGGCGGGCTGGTTTAGGATGTGGGAGATTTCTTCTTCACGCAGGGTGCCGGAGAGGCCATCGCTGCACAACAGCAGCAAGTCGTCGGGCAGCAGGGGCAGTTCAAACATATCCACGTCTACGTTTACGGCCGTGCCCAGTCCCCGCGTGAGGACGTTGAGATACCGATTGTCATACCGCTCGTCGGGTTGCATCAGGTTACGCTGAATGAGTTCTTCGACAAAGGAGTGGTCGCGGGTGAGCTGGCGTAGCTGGCGGTGGCGGTGGAGGTAGGTGCGGCTGTCGCCGACGTTGGCGATGGTTGCCCGCCCCTGGTGGATGAGGGCGCAAGTGATGGTGCTGCCGGAGCGGATCTCTTCGGCCTGGGCATAGGCGTGTACGGCCGTGTTCGCCGCCTCAATCGCCTGCCGCAAGATAGCGGTGGGTGTGTCCGTGCCCACATTCTCCTGCAAGTAGGCCAGCACGGTGTCAATCACCGTCTGGCTGGCCCGGGCCCCGTCTTCATAGCCGCCCATGCCGTCGGCCACCACGAAGAAGCCCATCGTCTCGCCCGCTATTTCAAAGAGGGCATAACGATGGTTATCCTGAATCGGCTGGTTCGAGTTACCCACATCGGCGCGGACGCACACATCAAATTGCAGTTGTTTTATCATCATCACTCCCTTTTTCAGAATGAACATCAAAGATTTCGGGCTCTTTGGGATTTCGTGGGGTTTGGCGTGAAACGTGAGGCGTGAAACGTGATGTCTCTCTGGTCACGTTTCACGCTTCACGGGTTGTCAACCCCCTCGTAATCTGCGTGATCTTTGATTATTTTTGCAGAAGCAACGGCCGTTGTCTGAATGGAAAACGGGCGCGAAGGGGGCGGTTGGGGGGCGGTTGGGGAATTATGAATTAGGAATTATGAAGAGGGTGGATGAGGCGGAGGCCGTGGCCGCGGATGACTTCCAGGTAGGCGGATTGGGGTTGGGTCTGGCGGAGGCGTTGGCGGAGGCGTTTGATGAGGCCGTCTATGGCTTCTTCGCTAATGCCGTCGGGGTCGGCGTCCGGCCACACGGCCGTGACAATTTCCGCCCGCGATACCACCTGCCCGGTGCGGTGGTAGAGGGTTTGCAGCAAGGCATATTGCGCCGGGGAAAGGGGTGGGTCTACCAGTTGGGCATCTACCCAGACCGCTTTGATGGTCTCATCCAGCCACACCCCTTGCAGGCGGCCAATCCGTGGCCCTTTGCGCGTCTGGTCGGGGTCGTAGAAGCGAAAGGCGGCCACACCACCCAGAACGATCTCGTCGCCGTCTTGCAGGGCGTGGGGCAGATGGTCAAGCTGACGGCCGTTGACAAACGTGCCATTCTGGCTGCCCAAATCCACCAATTCATACATACCAACGGCCGTGCGCACAATGTGGGCGTGTTGGCGGGAGATGCGCGGCGAGGGGATCACCAGGTGGGCGGGTTCGTTCCGGCCAATTAAAAAGGGCGCATCTTCTGACAACCAATAGATGGTGTGGTCGGCCATATCCAGGGGTTGCAGCCAGGGGGCGGGCATCACGCTTCCTCCTTTGGGGGGGCGTAGCTGGCGATGGTGTGGGCAGTGGTGAAGAGGAGTTCTTCGCCAGAGAGTTGGGATGGCATGGTGGCGGGTTGGCCGGTTGAGAGGGTGAGGCGGTTCATTTCCTGGCCGTCGGCTAGATTCAAATAGACCAGTTCACCCTGGGGCAGGACGAGCAGCAATTGGTGCTGGTTGGGTAGATGGAGGGCGAGTGGTTCCTGGTTTAACGGGTGCTGCCAGAGTGTACGGCCGTCGCCCACCTGCCAGGCACACAATGAACCAACGGCCGTCACCGCGGCCACAATGTCTTGTTGCTGGACGAGGTGGGTGATACGGCCGTCCACCTCCACCTGCCACAACATGTCGCCAGAAATGGCCGCCAGCGCCGCCAATTGCCCATGGGCCGTAACCACAAAAATGTGGGATGGGCCGGGGTAGACGGCCGTGATCTCCCTCTCAAAGGTCTGCTGCCAACGGGGTTCCGGGTGCAGGTAATGGCTTTCCGGGCGCGGGCCGGTTTTGCGCGGGGCGCGCCGCCGCAGGGCACGGTTAAAGTCGGCCACCGTAGCAAAACGGCGGGCCGGCTCTTTGGCCAATGCCTGGTTGAGGGCGGCTTCAATGGCCGCCGGGAGGCGCGGGTCGCGTTCGCTAATGGGGATGGGCTGGCCGAGCAGTTGGTGGTGGTAAATGGCCGGTACGCTGATGGCTTCGTAGGGAAATTGGCCGGTGAGCATTTCATAGAGGATGACGGCCAGGCTGTATTGGTCGGAACGGCCGTCTACATCCTGCCCACGAATCTGCTCCGGTGACATATAGAGCGGCGTGCCCACAATCAGCCCGGTGGTGGTGAGCGAGGGGGCCGTGTCCAGCAGAGCGACGCCAAAATCCACAATGGTGGCCTGGTCATCCGGGCCGATGATGATGTTGGCCGGTTTCAGGTCGCGGTGAATGACGCCATGCGCGTGGGCGTGGCCGATGGCGTCCGCCAATTGGGCAAAGAGGGCCAGGCAGCGGGCCAGGGGCAGTTTATGATGGGTAGCCAGTTCGTCCTTGAGGGTACGGCCGTCTACCCAATCCATGACGAAGTACGGCCGTGACGCCCATTCGCCAAACTCGTGAAAAGTGGCAATATGGGCATGTTTCAAACTGGCGACCAGCGCCGCCTCCCGCCGAAAGCGGGCCAGCGCCGTGTCATTATCGGACAGGTGCGCGGCCATCAATTTGAGGGCTACCTGGCGCTCATGCACCGGGTCATAACAACGATACACCAACCCCATGCCGCCGCGCCCCACTTCCGCCTCCACTTCATACCGGCCAATCCGGTTGTCCACGTGTATCCGTTCACTCATGGACACATTATATACCTGACACAGCCACTAAAACTAAATCACAAATGCTCAGCCACCTTGTGAATCTATATCATGCGCTGCCAGGCGGATTGCATGGTTGCCTGCTGCGGATCGGTCAGGTCCAGCACGGCCGTCCAGCGATACGTTTTGGGCCATTCACGAAAGATAGGCGCGGCCCGGTACAAGAAACGCAGCATCCATTTATCCTCATTGGGCTGCCAGCCATTACCCGGCGTCATCGTCATTTGCACCCTTCCTGCCTGTCGCTCAACCTGGTATGTGCCAGAGACCGTGCCCACGGTGGGATCGGCAGTAATGGCGAAACAGCCGCCTGTCTGAGCGCCATCGGTCAGGCCAGCCAGGTTGGGCAGGGATGGCTTGAAAGCGATGGTTACTTCCCGCTCTTTATACACCCGGCGCATATGGGCAATTTCCGTCCAGCCATGATTGTCAACCAGGTCAAACAGCAGGTCACCTGCCTGGGCTTTGCCGGCGCTGATAAGTTCCAGGGGGAGAAGCGGGCCGTTGTGGGCCGGGTTCAAGGTGGCAATCAGTGGTTCTGGGCTGTAGCGGGTGAAATACATCCTTGTGCCATCCAAAGGCAGAGGCAGCACATCTGGTTGGCGCATCTCCCCGGCAACCATGATAGAGACGGCCGTGTCAGCCCGGCGCACAAAGTAGAAATCATGCAAATAAACCAGGGGCAAGGCAGAGGGAGCGGTGGCGGCGCTCCCCATCGGCGCCAGCAGGCCAAACGGCTTGCGTTTACGGCGGTTTTGCTCCCGAATCGTCACCTCAACCGGTCGGCCACCCACATCTACAAAGGCAAAGGTGGCATCCACACCGGTCTCATTGACCTCAAAGTACGCATTGGTGAACGGCCGTGCCACCATTTCGGCCAATCCAGCACCGGCTATATCGTAAGTTTTCGGGTCAAGCGTTAAGCCGGGTTGATGGTAGACATCTACACGCCCGTCTACACGCCAGCCAATCACCAACATGCCCTGCCCGTGTACGGGATCAGCAAAAATCTGCGGCTCAAAGCCCTTGTAGATTTCATCAGGATCGTTTTCAAAGTTGATCAAGAGCAGCCGCTCCATAGGATCAATGTGTAGTTGGCAGGGGGAATAGAGGGGGGCGGTAACGGCCGTGCCGTAAATTTCCAGCGGATGTTTGTCAGTCACACTATCTCCTCCGGGCACTTCAGAATCGTCTAGAAAATAGTTCCGGGTTTGAGATTGAGAGATTGGCGGTGAGAACACCGCGAGATTAAGAGATTGACGTTGCTTTAATCCCCCAATCTCTCAATCTCCCAATCTCTCCCTTGAATAGAAGTAGTAAATAAACGCCTGCTTAGTCCGTTAATGTCCAGGTTTCCATACTGTTGAAGTAGCGCAAAAGGGTGTGGGGCACGGCCGTGTCATACCAGGCTACCTCGCGCGGGCCAACCTCCACCCGCCACGCTTCTCGTGTTCCTGTCCAGGTCTCGATCTCTTCCAGACCAACAACTTTGACGATCATCGTTTGCACCACCGGCCCCATATCTTGCGTAGCCGGTCGCCACACATCCGGGGCCACATGCACCAGCCGCGCCGAGACCCCCGCCTCAAAAGAAAGGCCCGCCAACTGCCAGGGCCAACTCCCACCAGACGTGACCAGCACATCCTTCGCCAGCAGCGGCAGCGGCTCCTGGGAAATGGTGGTCTCCGTTCCGGGATAGGTTATTTCAACCGTAATCATCTCATCGGCCAGCGTCCAACTCATCTGCCGCTTCTCATGGTCAGACACGTCAGACAGCGGCGCATAGCTGTCCCGCTGCCACGCCACGACGCGCGTACCCACATAGTCCATGCTCGACCAATAGCTCCGCTCCAACTGCACTTCATACCCTTCCTGCTCTTGCTGGCAGGCCAGGGTGACAATGTCGCTCTCTGGCGTCAGGGTACAAATGGCGTGACCAATGGGCGCGTCAATAATGTTCCGAATTTCGTATGACCATGTTTGTGGCTCATCCCAAGGCAGCGGGTCGAGGGCGATGGGCGATGCTGTCAGTTCCGGCGAACGACCCACAAAGATTTCCGCCCCCATAAAAACGAGGACGATGGGTAACGCCGCCAATAAAGGCCATGTCTGCGCCAGACGGCCGTGTGTGGTGGCTGGCTTTTCCGGGCACGGCGCCGGATGGGTGATGCGAGTGAGCAGCCACAAAGACAACACAGCGAGAACAATGGCGGTCACGGCCGTAGGCGCTGCCAGAAAGAACGTCTCGGCCGCCGCAATCCAGACGCCGCTGGTCAACACCAACACTGCCGACACATTCGCGCCAAAATGCGTCAGGATGGCCGCCGGCAGCGAGCCAGTACGCCAGTAAACAAAACCGAGTGCCAGCGCCAACGGAATGATGCCCAACCCTTGTATCAGGGAAAGGTGAAAGAGTACAAACAAAGAGCCTACAAAGAGAATTGTCCGCGCCGGGCCATAATGAGTATAAGCATTCTGGATGACGCCGCGAAAGAGAAACTCTTCGCAAATGGGGGCCATAACCGCCAGAGCCACAAAAGCCAACAGCGCTTCGGCCGTTGTGGTGGGAATCATCTCCGGCATCTCCGGGAGCGTGTAACCGAAGATCGCCTGAAACAAGAGGGCGCTATAAACCGCCAGTGGATACAGTCCCATCCCAATAAGCAGGCTGAGTACGGCCACTTTCCCTCCTGCCCAGCGCCACCCCACCGTCTGGCGAAGCGGCAATCTGGCCCAACGCAGGTAAAGGAGTGTGGGCAGAAAAATAAACAGCGCCTCGTTCAAAATCAGGCGCACATAGACCGGCAACCAGGCGAACAGCAAATTGCTGACCTGAAGGCAAAGGACGATCAAAAGGAGTAAATTTACGTGTCTGATAGCAGGTCTTTCAGGTGAAAACATACCTTGATATTCTTACATTACCCGGCGCATAATCGGCTAGTAACAGGTGTCACGACCAGGCATGACGATTATCACCGCCCAAGGAAATGGGTAGCCTACCTGGATTACATCAAGAGAGAGAGCAAATACCCCTGGCACAGGTTATAATTCGCGGCCAAAGGAACGAACTCATGAGTGAACCCAACAAACAACCCGATTTTCTGACCGAATTAGGCCGCGAGTTGAAGCAGGTCTGGCAAGTTACCAAAGATAGCTTCACCAACGCTGGCGTTACTATACGCAACGGTTGGCGACAGGTCAGCGGGGCCAGGGTGGATTATGTAGTGCTGCGTGTGGGCGGACAGATGCCAGAACGGGCCGAGCCGCCGCGCAGCTTTGTGGAACGGCAGCTCCCCCTGCCGCCGCCGCCCTACAGCATTGAGGCGCTCAATGAGCACCTGCGCCGCGTGGCGGACGCGGACAATGTAGAAGGGGTGGTGATTGTTATGCATGGGTTCAATACCGGGCTGGCCTCGCTGCAAAATATCCGCCAATCCATTTTGCGGCTGCGGGAACAGGGGAAAACGGCCGTTGTCTACACCCCCTTTCTGGACGCCGCTCACTATTTCATCGCTTCCGCCGCCGACAAAATCATCATCCCCCCCAGCACCCAATTCAACGTGTTGGGGCTGCGGTCAGAAGTCATCTTCTTGAAAGATGCACTGGCGCAGGTGGGACTGCACTTCGACGCCGTGCAAATTTCCCCCTACAAATCCTCGCCCAACATGTTCACCCGGACCGACATTACCCCCGAACAGCAAGAACAACTCACCTGGCTGCTGGATGAGATGTATGAGATGTTGACGGACGCGATGGCGGACGGCCGTCGCCAAACCCCGGCCGAGTTTCAACAATTAGTAAACCGCGCCCCCCTGTTCGCCCCGGATGCCCTGGCCGCCGGGCTGGTAGACGCCATTGCCTATGAGGACGAATTGGCTCATTTGCTGGCGGCAACAGAGCCGGCGACAACAGAGCCGGCGGGTGAAACGCCGGAAAAAGAAACCGAAGCGAGAGAAACAGACGCCCCCCCACCCCAACGCCCCAAAGCCAAACTGCTAGAACTGGCTAAAGCGTACAATATGCTGCTGGAAAAACCACGCCGCCACACCCCCAAATTCATCGGCGTCGTTACCCTCAGCGGCGTCATCACTATGGGCAGCAGCCAGCGCCCCCCTATAGATATCCCCGTCCCCTTCGTCGCCGAAGAAACGGCCGGGGAAGTGACCCTGCTCGCTCTGCTGCGCCAGGCCGAAAAAATGGACAACATGGCCGCCCTCATCTTCCACGTAGACTCCCCTGGCGGCGACGCTCTGGCCTCTGACCTGATCGGCCGGGAAATCCAGCGCATCGCCCAGAAAAAGCCCGTTCTCGTCTACATGGGCAATACGGCTGCGTCCGGCGGCTACTACGTCAGCGCCGCCGCCAACCACATCATGAGCCAGCCCCTCACCATCACCGGCTCCATCGGCGTTTTTATGATGCGCCTCAGCACCAGCAATCTATACCAAAAGCTGCACGTCAACCGCGCCCACGTGCAGCGCGGCGAGCGCGCCGGCCTCTACACCAGCCCGGAACCGATGACGGACACGGAACGGCAAATCTTCTGGGACGGCATCTCGGACATGTACCGGCAGTTTAAGGAGGTGGTCGCACACGGCCGTGACCTGCCCGTTGCTGAACTAGACCCCATCTGCGAAGGGCGCGTTTGGAGCGGGCGACAGGCGCTTGGCCACAAACTGGTAGATAGTCATGGGGATTTTGTGACGGCCGTGCAAAAAGCCGCGGAACTGGCTAACCTCCCCACCGGTGACGGCATAGAAGTGCCCGTAGTCAATCTCTACCCCAAAAGCAACCGGCATATCGTCCCCAAACCGTATGAAGCCGCAGAGGAGATCGGCCGTCTCCTTTCTGGGGAATGGGCAAGACAATGGAGCGGACGGCCGTTGTACCTGATGCCCTTTGATATTCGGCTGGAATAAATCAAGGAATCTCTTGCGACCAGGTCTGAATACGCACAGAAGCCCGGCTGGTAAACAAAAAGCCCATCCATAACAGCGCCATCACCAACCCCAAAACGCCAAACGCCAGCGTCACCTGCTGCACCGTCCAGCCCAGTTTGTCCAGGCCATAACCCGCTGCCAGCACCGAGATAGACTGCGTTAACGTCAGCGCCGCAAACTCAAAAGCAAACACCCGCCCCCGAAATACATCCGGCGTCATCGTCTGCAACAGCGCCGCCGAAAACACCCATATTGTCCCCGTCCCCACCGTCCGCACCAGCGTCGCTACCAAAAACAAAAACAATGTGGGCGCCAATCCCAAACTAAAAATACCAATCCCCGTCAGCACAAAGCCAATGGCAATCCCGGCCAACAAGCGGGGCGGCCTATCCCCCAGACGATGCCGCATAAACAACGGCCCCAACCCGGTTCCCAGGCCACTGATCACATAAATCATGCCTAACGTCGCCGTCGCCCCATCCTTCACAAAAGGAATTACCCGGTCACTCAAAGCGAAAATTTCATTGGCGTATTTGATTTCCAACACGTTGATGCCACCCCACACCAGCGAACCTGCGGCTTTCACCAACGCAATCACCAGCAAAAACATATGCTGCCGCAGAAAGCGAAAGCCGTCGAGGAAATCCAGCCAGCCGGTTTGTGTGGACACGGCCGTGCCCGCCCGCCCCGGTACCGCCATCCCCCCAATCACCACCGCCGACAAGACAAAAGTCGCCGCATCCATCAGAAACGCTGTCTGCAGACCAAACAAAGCCGCCACCACCCCACCGGCAAAAGCGCCCAATGCCAGCATCGTACTCCACGTAAAGCTGTCCAGCGCATTGGCCGTCACCAAATCTTCACGCGCCACTATATTCGCCAACAAGGCCGACCGTGCCGGGGAAAAGAAGGCGCTGAGAGTAAATTGTACGGCCGTGAGTACATATAACAGCCATACCTGCTCCGGCGAACGCACCAGCAAAAAGCCCAGTACCGTGACCGCTCGCAGCAAATCACTGGCAATCAAAATCCGCTTGCGGCTAAAACGGTCAGCAATCACCCCGGCAAAAGGGCTGACCACAAACAGCGGCACAAACCGAACCAAAAAGAGGTAGCTAATAGCTACCCCCGAATCCGTCAGGCTGGCAATCAAAGAAGCCGAGGCAATCAGGTTAAACCAATCACCTAACAGCGAGATAACATTGCCCCACCATAGCAAGCGAAAATTACGATTACGTTGTAACAGCGTGAGATATTCAGTCATGGGGATGGGGTTAAGATGAGGAAATAAAAAAGGCCTCTTGGCAATGACCTACTCTCCCAGGGGGTCGCCCCCCCAGTACCATCAGCGCTAGCGAACTTAACTGCCGGGTTCGGGATGGGACCGGGTGTACCCTCGCCGCTCAAATCACCAAGAGACCTTTTTCAGAAAACAATGTTGTTAAATCTTTACACAGCTAAATATCTAGAAACAATTGCTACCCATATCACACTATGTCAAAGTGCCCAATTCTCCGTATCATGCTTAAAGTAAGCCCTCGACCATTAGTACGGCTTCGCTGAATACATTACTGCACTTACACGTGCCGCCTATCAAGCTAGTAGTCTCCTAGCGGTCTTACCTGATTAACTCAGTGAGGGATCTAATCTCAGGGCGAGCTTCCCGCTTAGATGCTTTCAGCGGTTATCCCTGCCAGACATAGCTACCCAGCAATGCCGTTGGCACGACAACTGGCACACTAGAGGTCTGTCCACCCCGGTCCTCTCGTACTAGGGGCAGCTCCCTTCAAATCCCTTACGCCCACAGCGGATAGAGACCGACCTGTCTCACGACGGTCTGAACCCAGCTCACGTACCGCTTTAATGGGCGAACAGCCCAACCCTTGGGACCCTATCCAGCCCCAGGATGCGATGAGCCGACATC
>CAADGU010000406.1 GCA_900696625.1 uncultured Chloroflexota bacterium
AGCAGCACCACCGGCAGCCCCTTGCGCCAGCGTTCCGGCGACAGCCACAGCCCTAACAGACCATAACTGGCAAAGGCAAAGAGGGAAGCAGCCACTGTGTTGACATCTAAAAATCGCTCAACCAGCAGGTAAGCCACCGACCCGCCCAAAACGAGCGCCAGCGGCAGGCGGCGGAAGACAGGGGCCGCGTCCGGCTGCGGCCGAACGTCGCCACGCCGCATTTGCAGCCCAATCAGGGCCAGCACCGCCACCAGCACAATCTGGTTCAGCCGAAAATCTTCACGCCGGAAGATGATGTGTAAATAGCTGAAGATGGGCAGATACAGCCACAGCCAGAGGGTGAGGATAAGCAGGTTCAGCCCCACCTGTGGCCAACGCCAGGTACGGGCCTGGACAGAGAGCGAAGACACCAGGTTCGTCATGGTATCCATTGTAGCGGGGAAGATGCGGGGGTGCGTGACGGCCGTGTAACGGCCGTGTAACAAAAGAAGTCTGGAGACCTGACAGGTTTCAGAAAACCTGTCAGGTCTGAACAGTTAAGTTGCTACATCATTACAGAAACGGTCGATTATTCAGACAAGATTTCTGCCAGCAAGTGGCTCAGCGTTACCAGGTTTGGTGGTTTCGGCAGCCAGCCGGCCAGACCCAACGCCTGGAGTTTCTCCATCTCTTTGCTCAGTGGATGCCCGGTGAGCAGCACAACCGGCGTCGTCAGGTTTCGCTCCCGCAGCGTATGGTACAAGGCCGCACCCCCCATCTCCGGCATGACGGTATCACTGAGTATCAACTTCACTTCGTCGGCTTTTGTTTCTAAATATGTTAGCGCCTCACGGCCGTTAACGGCCGTGACCACTTCATAATTCAGCATCGTCAGGCTGTCCCGCAGCGCCTCGCGCATGGTCGGGTTATCTTCAACCAACAAAATCTTCTGCCCCTGTCCCATACGCATAGCCTCTTTATCAGGCGCGGCGGGCCTCTGCCGGCCCACAAGAAGGGCCGGGAAATACAAAAAGAAGGTCGTCCCCTGACCCACTTTTGTGGTCACATCAATATAGCCCCCGTGCTGCTGCACAATGCCATAGACCTGCGCCAACCCCAGGCCGGTTCCCTGTCCCACTCCTTTTGTGGTAAAAAAAGGCTCAAAAATATGGGGCAGCACAGGGGCGGGAATACCGCCGCCACTGTCCGCCACCTCAATTTGCACCCAATCACCTGGGGGCAGTTCTTGCAGCGATAGGGGGCGGGCTTCCCTGGTGTGCAAATGTGCCAGCCGCATCCGCAGGTATCCGCCCCCTGGCATGGCATCACGGGCATTAATGGCCAGGTTCATAATCACTTGTTGTATGCGCGAAATATCGGCCTGAATAAAATAAGATTCGGCAGTGTGAACCAGATCGATCTGGATATGTTCCGGCAAGGTACGGGCCAGCAGTGTGACCAGTTTTTCCATAAATGGCGACAAATCGAATGGCTGCCGTTCCAATATAGATTGCCGGCTAAAATCGAGGATTTGCTGGATCAGATCTGCCGCCCGTTTTGTTTGCTGCTCAATTGTGTGCATGCGTTCCTGGGCGTGTACCGGCATGTCCACGGTGCGCGAAATCAGTTGCGTGTAAAGGGTGATAACGGCCAGGATGTTATTAAAATCATGGGCAATGCCAGCCGCCAGTTGCCCCACAGCCGCCAGGCGTTCTTGCCGCTGCACTCGCTGTTGAATATCCCGTTCTTGCGTAATATCGCGCAAGACCAGCACCCAACCACCGCTTTGGGCGCTGTTCTCCACCGGGCGGGCGATGGCCTCAAAAACAAAATCGCTGCTGGTAATTTCGTGCCATAACCCTGGTGGGGGTGACGTGAGTAGTTCGTGTAATGGCTGCTGCCCCAGGCATAGTAAACGGCCGTGTTCCAAACGGCCGTCTTCCTGATCCGGCGCCAGCACCGCCAGATATTTTTCCGCCACCGGGTTCATCAGGTAAATACGGCCGTCGGCATCCAGCAGCAAAACCCCTGCCGGTACCGTATCTACAATATGTTGCAGTTGCACTTCCCGCTCGCGCAGCGATCGCTCTATTTGTTTGCGTCTGGTAATGTCGCGCACCACCGCCAAAACGTATGCCCGATCCAGGTGGGTATAAGTTATATTAACCTCGACGGGGAAGAATGAACCGTCCTTACGCCGATGCTGGCTCTCGGTAATGCGGGAACCAACCTGCCGCAGTTCCCGCATGCTGTTCTCCCAGGTCACGGCCGTGACCTGGGGGTTAATATCGGAGACGGTGAGAGCCAAAAATTCCTCGCGGGTATAGCCATGCGCCAGGCAGGCCTGCTCATTCACGTCCAGGAACCTGCCCGTTTCCGGGTCAATCAGTTCAATCGTGTCATTGGCAAGGTCAATTAGAGAGCGAAACAGCAAGAGCGCCTTCTCCGCCTGCTTACGTTCCGTAACATTCCGCGCCAGAGAGACGCCATACCGGCGCCCACCCTGCCACAGCGGGCGAACGCGGACTTCAACCGGGAAAATGTGCCCGTCCTTACGGCGATGTTTCGTGTCAAACGTGAGCAGTTCCCCGGCATCCAACTGCGCCCTGACCTGGTCAATTGAAGAAACGTCAGTGCCCACATCGAAGTCATACGGCGTCATTCGGATCAATTCTTCGCGGGTATAGCCCAGGCTCTCACACGCCTCGCGGTTCACGTCCAGAATGGCCCCTTCCGCGTCATGCAAAAAGAAGGCATCGGCGGCGTGGTCAACAAAAGTGCGGAAGCGCGCCTCGCTGGCGCGCAGCGCTTCTTCCACCCGTTTGTGGGTGATGAGATGTCCCACTGTGGTGGCATACAGCCGCAAAAGTTCGAGCTGATGTTCCGTAATCGGTTGGCGGGTGAGAAAATTGTCAATACTAATCACACCCACCACCTCATCACCATCCCAAAGCGCGGCCATGGCATTGTCGCCTTCGCCCACCGGCTGGCCTAAGTGATTGTACAAAGTACTATACTCAACTAAAGCCGTGGGGTCTTTGCGCGAGAAGGCGCGCCAGGCTAACCCTTCGTGCCGGAATGGCACCTGCTCATTCCGTTCATCCCGCAGATTGCCATGTTCATCCGTGCCAAATGAACCACGCATGATGCCCCGTTGTTCTTCAATGAACCAGATGCCCACACGGTCAAATCCCAGGCGGGAGCGCCCCAATTGCACCGCCTGCTGGCATAAATCATCCACAGATTCGGCTTTGGAAAGTTGTATGGAAACTTCTTGCAGCGCCGACAACTGTTCGGAAAAATGGTAGGCGGTCTCCCGATTGCGTCGCAGTTCATCCTCTACCTCTTTCCGTTTGGTCATGTCTACCAACACGGCGATGTTGCCGGTGATCTGCCCCTCGGCATTGTGCAATGGCGAGGCATAAATACTATAGTCAATGGGGCTGCCATCACGCCGCTGCCGGCGCACTTCCACGCCCTCCAGCGTTTTGCCGCTCCGTATGTTTTCTCGAAAGCGCTGGAATTCTTCTTGATTTTGCACCGGTACGCTGGGTAGGGGACGTCCCATCACCTCATCGGCTGTCCAGCCGAGCATTTTTTCCGCCACCGGATTCCAGACCAATTGCACGTTCCCATCCAGGTCCAGGCCCGTGATGGCTACCGGCGCGGCCTGGATGATGGCCTGTAGCAGGTCATTGGAACGTTGGTATGCCTGCTCCACTTGCTTACGCTCGCTAATATCGCGCACCAGGCCCAACAAACGGCCGTCGGCCAACACCCGCGCACTGATTTCTACCGGCAGCAAACGGCCGTCTTTGCAGCGCAGCCGGCGTTCCTTGAACAGCGTGCCGCTTGCCCGCAGCGTGTCTAATTCCAGCGGCACGTCCTCATCAGCGATCAGATCGGCCATGGAGAGCGCCAAAATTTCTTCACGGGTATAGCCCAACATCTCACAACCGCACCGGTTGACTTCCACATACTTCCCTTGTGCATCGGCAATAAAGATGCCATCGGCGGCCTGCTCAAAGAGAGCCTGGTACAACTCGTTTGAGGCATCATATGGGGATTTTTCTGTCGCTTGTCCCTTCCCATGTAAATTCATTGATCCATCCGTCTCCACGATCCATTACGTTCCCCGAAATTATACCTTTGAGAAGCCGCTGCCGAAAGTGGCATGAACAGTTTTTCGGGTTTTCAGGAATTCAGGGGGGTTGACAACCCGTGAAGCGTGAAGCGTGACCAGAGAGACATCATGTTTCACGCCAAATGCCAGGTATGATATGGCGTACATATTTTGGACATATGAACGCTTTATTGTAAAGATGCAAGTTAGAGCAGCCAGCTCACCCGTTCACCAAAAGCGGCCGCCGCGGCCGCCGCCTGCACCATCTCGTGTTCACTGCGGGCGGTTTGTAGCTGGCGCAGTAAGGCGCGTAATTCCTGGGGGTCAACGGCCGTGTCCAACTCCGCCAATCGCGCCACAAACTCCTCATCCGGCAGCGTGGGGTTCAGCCGGTAACGGAAGCCTAAATCGCGCTTGAGACGATGGCGGTAATCTTGCAGCACGGCCGTGCGGTGTCCGGCGCGGCGGCTGAGATTGGCAATGCCGGAAATGTATTCCAACGGCGCGCGGCGGCTGAGCGCCTGTGGCATGGGCAGTGGGCGGCCAAAAATACGCCCTTGCAGCACCAACCCCACAAACAGCACCAGCGCCGCATAGAGCAGCGCCCGCCCGCCGGGGGTGCGCTGCAACCAGTTGCCCGCCGTCACCGTCACGACTGCGCCGCGCACCCCATGATGCCATTCATCAAAAAAGAGTACCTGCGGGTCGCCCGCCGCATTCAGCAGCGCCAGCACCCAGGCGGCGTTGCCCGGCTCTTGCAGGCCCAAATTGGTAAAGGCGGCCGGGCTGGCGCTGAGGATGATACGGCCGTCTCCCTGCACCCAGGAAACAACCACCGGACGGCCGTTGGCCGTGGCATAGTGCGTCACAAAATCATCACGGCGTGGTTGCAGGGCGTAAGTGGTGGTCAGGGACGCATCGGCGGGCAGCGGTGGGGCCGTCAGCAGCGGCGTTTGGGGGAACACGGCCGTCTCCGTCCCCCCGGTATAGCTCAGCCGAAAACCAAAATAATCCACCACCTGACTGCTGAAATAGTCATCACCCACCACAATGAGCGTACCCCCCTGCTCCACCCAGCCTTCCAAGATGCGCCACTCCGGGGCAGTCACGGCCGTTTGTGGCGACAGCAGCAGCACCACATCATAATCAGACGAAATAGCAAAATTCTCCAGTGTGGGATTATGTACCTCGAACCCCATGCGTTCCAGATAGAGCCACAATGCCCGCGCCCCATCCGGCTGGCTGGAAAAGCTGGCTAAGGGCGGCGCTTGTTGGTTGGCCCGGGTCTGTTGGTAAAGCGCCAGGGCGGTCACGGCCGTAAACAACACCAGCAACAGCAGCGCCAGCCAGGAATCACGCGACAGGCGTCTCACTCCCCCTCCCCCTTTTGCTGTTTTAGACTATCCACCTGCCGCGCAAACGCCTCATAACTCTCTTTGCTAATGGGTTGGAAGCCATACCAGACACGGTCAAACACATCAATCACCTGGCGCAGCACGGCCGTCAGGCGTGGCTGGTGGGCGATGGTGCGCAGATATTCCCGGTTGGTCAACGAGCGGTCATAACGCAGCAGCCCCCGCTCTTCCAGCAGCAGTAAGGAGGAGAGATAGAGATAGCGCACGGCCGTGCGGTAATCGCCGCCGGTAGAAAGCTCCTCCGCCCGTTTCAAGGCCAGGTCGGCCGTCAAAAATTCCCCCTCCAACCCCTCGTCAGCCAGCCGCGAACTGGCGCTGAAATCGGCAATAAGACCGCGAATGGCGTAATAAATGACAAATGCCAGCGCCACCGCCCCCACCACATTCAGCGCCGTCGGCAGCACCCCACTCAGGCCGGTTAATTCCAGAAAACGAGCCAGCAGTTCTCGAAGCTGGCGGTTAAAGTCTTGCCACAGGCGTTGCAGCACATTTTCGGTTTCCGGGGTGTAGTTAAACTCCTCGCGGGACAGGATGGCCGCCATGACGGTGGCGTCGTAAGCGACGCCGGGCGCGGGCCAGCTTTCCTGTTCGGACAACAGGGCATCCAACAGGTGTGTCAGGCGCGTCAGGTCAGGGTTGGCAGCCGTTAATTCATTGACGAGGAAGGTGGACTGGATGGGGATGGTACGGCCGTCTGGCAGGGTAACGGCCGTGATGCTTTCTAACTCATCCGCGGCCGCGGACAACGCAACGCCATAATCGGCCACCGCAGCTGCTGCGCCCTCCTCTGCGGCCAAATCCGCAACCAGGGCGCGCAAGTCGGCCAGCGTTTGCCAGTAATCGGCCACCGGCACAGGTTCGGTTTGGGCAAAGAGAGGGATGGGCAGGATGACGGCCGTGAGCCAGCCCACACCCAACACCCACAGAAGCAGCACTCTTTTCACGTTAACCAATAGACCTGACAGGTTTTCTGAAACCTGTCAGGTCTGCCTCCATTAACCTAGCAAAACCGCCAGCAGAATAAATGTTGCAATGATCGCTATGTAAATGCCTAAAAACGCCATCGTCAGCAAAAAGTATTGGCCTAAATCCGAACGGCGTGGGAAAAAGCTAATATCTGGCGCAGGCGCTTCGCCCACAATTGCCAGTTGGCTCTTCACCATCTCTGGATTTTCCTCATCCAGCGCCACCTGCAAGGCCAGGTCTAGCCCCTCAGTACGCGCGCGCACATCCAGATAAATCAGCAGCACGCAGGTCAATTGAATGGGGAAATAGATCATGTTCAACAACAAACTAATGGTCTGGAACACAATCGCCGAAACCGTGGGGCTAAGCCCCTCACCGGTCATGGCCGATATGCCCCCGGCCAATAACAGCGCCGGCCCGGTAACAATCACCTGGGAAAAGAGTCCCAACAGCAGCATAAAACCAATAAACCACCAGAAGCGGCGCTGCGCCAGTTCCAACGCGCGTGGCAGCCCCGATGAGGCATTTTTGCCTTCCACCACAATGACCGGGGTAATAAAAGGAATGGCTACCAGGCCATAAAAAAAGAGCAGCCCCGGCCCGGTGAACCAGCCAATCAAGGGAATGAACGTCCAAAGCGCCAACAGGATAGTCACAATCACCGCCAGAAAGACGGCACCCAATAAGGATACCCACACATCCCCCAACCGGCGATAGCCATCTAAAATGCCGCCCGGCGCGCCAAAATAGGCATCGGCGGCGGCGCGAGTCAGCGCCGCTGCGCCCACCAGGGCCAGCGCCCAACCCAGAATGTTCACCACCACTGTGCCAAACGTGGAACTGTTGCCGGCGGCTTGTGTCATTTGCAGAAAGCCCCAGATAGGTGAGTTTCCAAAAACATCTGTTGTTGGCAGCGAAATTTCCGGCGCGGGCGCCAGCAGCGACAGCAAGATGCTGGCGACTGTGATTGGAATCTGGGCAATGGCAATGATGCCCACAAAGGTGAGAAAATGTTGGCGATAAAGACGTATGGCTCTATCGAACAATTGGCCGGCGCTTAACGGCCGTAAATCTACGCTGTTTTTTCGTGTGGTTGCCTCAAACATGGGCGCCCCCCTTTTTTTCTAACCGATTGTGAATGATACAGAGCATGATGAGAAAATTCTAACAATTGGCGCGCCAAATCGCAATTGACGATTAGAGATCGGAGATTAGAGATTGAATGTTCGACCAATCTCCAATCTGCAATCTCTGATCTCCACTCTCGTGTAATCCTTATCAAGAACTCCGCACACAGATTGAATCTCCCAATCTGCCAATCTCTGATATAATCCCCCGTATTGAGGAGAGGATTATGAGACAAACCTTGATTATTCTTTTAAGTTTTTGGCTGGTGCTTTTGCTAACCGCCTGCGGCGACCTGGCAAATCAAATTGTAGGCGCCACGGCCACGGCAGAAACGCCCACCGACATACCCCCTACCCCCACCACCCCACCCACCCCTGAAGCTACTGCCACTTCGGCCATATCGGCAGAACCCGTGCAAGGGATCGCCACCGTAGACAGCATAGATATACAAATGTTAGAGTCATTCCCCGTTCAGGTGAATGTGCGGGCGCAAGGAAATTTGCCGGATGGCTGTACCCTGATCGAACAAAGCCGCGCCGAACAGCAAGGAGACACCTTTATTGTCACCATATCCACGATCCGGCCGGCCAATATGCTTTGTACCCAGGCATTGGTGCCTTTTCAAGAAGTGGTGCCGCTGGATGTAGAGGGGTTGGCTGCGGGCACGTACACGGTTGATGTGAATGGCGTCACCGATACGTTTACCCTGGCTGTGGACAATGCCCTGGTAGAAGCCACGCCCACGCCGGCCGACTCGGCCAGCGCCATCATTTCTGGCCGCGTCTGGCATGACCTTTGCACCGTACTCACCGACGAAGCGGGCGCGCAAATTGTGCTTTCCACCGGCTGTGTACCGGTGGGGGATGGCACGTATGAGGCCAACGGCCGTCTGGAAGATGGCGAGCCTGGTCTGAGCAACATCCTGGTCAGCCTGGGCAGTGGTTCATGTCCTGCCGATGGCCTGACCACCGCTCTGACAGATGCCGATGGCGACTACGTTTTTGATGGCCTGACCGCCGGTGATTACTGCGTTTCCATTGACACCACCGCGCCCGAAAACGCCGACTTGCTGCCCGGTGTGTGGACATTTCCAGGCATCAACGTCACGGCCGTGACCCTTACCGACGGCGAAATTAAGACCGGTGTCAACTTTGGTTGGGACTTCGCCTTGCTGCCGGAAGCAGATATTGACCTGGCAAACTGCACCAACACCATCGCCTTTGTCGCCGACCTCAGCATCCCCGATGACACTGTTGTCGGCCCAGGCGAGACCTTTGAAAAGGGCTGGCGGCTGCGTAACAGCGGCACCTGCCCCTGGACAACCGGCTACAACTTCGTCTTTGCCGGCGGCAACCAGATGGGCGCACCCAACACCGTACCACTGGCCAATGTCGTTCCACCCGGTGAAGAAGTGAGCATTTTTGTCACCTTTACATCACCACAAACTGTGGGTACCTATCGCAGTGATTGGGTCATGGCCAACAGCAGCGGGCAGCGTTTTGGGGTGGATGGCCCGGCCGATGAGGTGATTTGGGCGCAAATTGTGGTTGGTGTGCCGCAGCCAACGGCCGAACCCCGGTCGGCGGCAATTGGCGGCGTGGTCTGGGAGGATGTCTGTTTTATTCGCGCCGACGGCACACCATCGCCAGGCTGTGTGCAGATTGAGGGCACAAACCAATACCGGGGCGATGGTTCCCTCATTAACGAACCCAGGCTGCCCGGCGTTACCGTGCTGCTGGCCAGAGGCGCTTGCCCGGATACAGGCGTACCGGCGGCTTCCGCTGTCTTGCAAACCACTGTTACCGATGACCGGGGGCTATACCGGTTTACCGGCCTGGATGAAGGGCTATACTGTGTGGCCATAGACGCGCTCAGTCCGGATAATTTGAATCTGCTGATTCCAGGTAACTGGACGTGGCCCGCGCCCGGTACGGGTCGCCAGGGCATCAATCTGGCCGCCGGTGAACAGCGGTTGGAAATAGATTTTGGTTGGGACTATCAGGAGTAAATTGTCGTTCGCGGCGGCCGGTATTTAACCGCGCCGCCGCTATTTAAATTAAGGGTGTTCGCCATGTCTCTCATCGTTGCCGCACAAACCGAAGCCAAAATACCGGGCCAGTCAGAAAACCAGGACTCCATCCATGCCAGCACAGCCAGCGTAGGCGAAACCACGTGTGGGCTGTTTATGGTAGCCGATGGTGTGGGTGGGCATAAAGACGGCCGTATCGCCAGCCAGACGGCCGTTAACACCATTTCTGCCGCCATTGAACCCCTTTGGCAAAACATTCCGGCTATACCCGCCCAGGCCGCCCAATTCCTGCAATCCCATCTATACGAAGCCATCGTCACCGCCAACGAAAAAATTTATGCCCAGGCCAAAGAGCAAAATGCGCGTATGGCCAGCACCCTTACCTGTGCCCTGGTGTATGGCACGCTGGCCATAATCGCCAACATCGGCGACAGCCGCACCTATCTCTATCGTGGGCAGAAGTTAGAGCAGATTACGGTGGACCATTCGGTGGTGGATTGGCTGGTGCGGCAAGGGCATCTGGCCCCAGAAGAAGCCGCCACCCATCCTTACCGCAACGTGATCATGCACGCCCTCGGTTCCCATGAAACGCCAGAAGTAGAAATTTTCCTGCGCTGGTTGCAGCCAGACGATATGCTGGTGCTGTGCTGTGATGGCGTCTGGGATACATTGACTACCGAACAAATGACCAGCCATTTGCAAGATGCCACGCCGGAAACGGCCGTGCCCGCCCTCCTCGCCGCCGCCCAAGACCATTCGGATGATATTTCATTGGTCATCGTAAAAGTGATGCATGATGCGTGACGAGTGATTTTCTCACGCATCACTCGTCACGTATCACGCTCCCCCATGCGCGCCCTTCTGCAACGAGTTTCCTCCGCCCGCGTCACCGTCAACGGCCGTGTCACCGGCCAGATTGAGCGCGGTTTTGTCATTCTGCTAGGCGTCACCCACAGTGACACCACCGCCGAAGCGGCGTGGCTGGCGGCCAAAGTGGCCGGGCTGCGCCTGTTTGAAGATGACGCCGGTAAAATGAACCTCTCATTGGCCGATGTGGGCGGCAGTTTTTTGGTGGTGTCCCAGTTTACGTTGTATGGCGATGCCCAAAAGGGACGACGGCCGTCCTTCACTGCCGCCGCCCACCCTGCTGAAGCTGAGCCGTTGATAGATTATTTCTGTCAATGCCTACGCGAAATTGGTTTTACTGTCGCTACCGGCGTGTTTGGCGCCCATATGGAGGTGGAAATCCACAACGACGGCCCGGTCACGCTGTTAGTGGAACGTGACCGTATGTGAAATTTATCACATTTTCTGGTAAAGTATGTCCGTACACGACTTACTTTACAGGAGCAACCGATCAATGAAGTGGAACAAACCTCTTTTTTCCCTGTTTATTTTGCTGCTGGCAGCCTGTGGCACACAGACGCCCACCGCTGCGCCAGCCGCCCCTACGGCTGCCGCCGTCCTGCCCACGGCCACCAACCCACCGGCAGCCACCAACACGACCTTGCCGGCGACGGCAACGGCCGTGCCCGCCACCAACACCCCCGTCCCGGAACCGGCTACAGCCACAGCCATTCCCACCACCGGCAGCAGCGCCGCCACGGAAACTGAAACCGCCACGCCACTGCCGGAAGCAGCAGAAATGGAACAGGCCGGGGTGACGCCTTCGGCTACTTCGGCTGCGCTCAGTACAGGCGTGCCGCCCACCGCCGATCCCAACGTAACCGCCTCCCCCACTGCCGCCGCGCCCACAGCAGCGGCCCCACCGCCCGCCGGGAACGTGCCCGCCCCCAGCGACAATAACTATCCCGCGTTTGATGACAGGGCCGGCTGGGAACGGCGCATCAATGTGCCTGCCGGTTTCACCGTCAGCTATGTGGGACGCGCAAACGGCAACCCCACCAGCATCACCTTTGGCCCGGATGGGCTGCTGTATATTGCCATGCAGCAGGGGAGCATCCTGACTATGAATAACAGCGGCAGCGTCAGCACCTATGCCACCGGCTTCAATACGCCTACCGGCATCGCCTTCCGCCCCGGCACCAACAAACTGTACGTCTCCGACCGGGTTCTCAACGAGAACGTTGGCGGCGAGTCGCAGGTCTCCATTGTCAACCAGGGGCAGTTGATTGGTGGGCTGCCTTGCTGCTACACCTTTTTCCACGCGGCTAACGGCATCGCCTTCGGGCCAGATGGGTATGGCTATGTGGGTGTCGGTGGCCGCGCCGACCATGGCGAAATTTTGGACGGCAGCGGGCGGATGGACGAAATGCACCCGTTGGAGGCCAGTATCTTGCGTTTCCACCCGGATACCGGCGCCGTCAGCGTTTATGCACGTGGCTTCCGCAATCCGTATGACATTGCCTGGGACGCCAACGGGCAGTTGTGGGCTACCGACAATACCCCGGACTATGATCCCCCGGAACGGCTGCACCGGGTGGTGCCGGGCGGCATACACGGCTACCCCTACTACGATTGTGATGTCTGCTTTAGCCCACCGGAAGGGGTAACGGTGATTCCGCCGTTGGTGACGTTTGTGCCCAGTTCTTCGCCCACGGGCATCGAGGTATATCTGGCAAACCAGTTCCCCGGTTATCACAATAGCATGTTTGTGGCGTTGTGGAGTTCGTTTGTGGGCGCGCAAAAGATCATGCACGTTCGCGCCGGTGGTTCCGCGCCGGTCAACTTCGCCACCGGTTTTGCCGCCCCTATTGACGTGACCACCGGCCCCGACGGCAGCCTGTACGTGGCCGATTGGGCCACGGGGATTATTTTCAAAATCAGCTATACAGGCTAAATTTCTCGTTCCCACGCTCTGCGTCCCTTTCGACGCAGAGCGTGGAACGAGAGACTGTGAGACTGTGTCATATGCAAGGAATTGCGGAGCGGGTCACGGCCGTACACCAACGCATCACCTCCGCCGCCACCAGCGCCGGCCGTGAGCCGGCGGAAATTACGCTGGTGGCGGTAACCAGAACGTGGCCGCCGGAGATGGTGTTGGCGGCGTATGCCGCCGGGCTGCGCCATTTTGGTGAGAATCGGGCGGAGGAATTGGCCGAGAAACGGCCGTACCTG
>CAADGU010000407.1 GCA_900696625.1 uncultured Chloroflexota bacterium
CCCCTATTGACGTGACCACCGGCCCCGACGGCAGCCTGTACGTGGCCGATTGGGCCACGGGGATTATTTTCAAAATCAGCTATACAGGCTAAATTTCTCGTTCCCACGCTCTGCATCCCTTTCGACGCAGAGCGTCGAACCAGCCCTTCCACGCAGAGCGTGGAACGAGAGACTGTGAGACTGTGTCATATGGAAGGAATTGCGGAGCGGGTCACGGCCGTACACCAACGCATCACCTCCGCCGCCACCAGCGCCGGCCGTGAGCCGGCGGAAATTACGCTGGTGGCAGTAACCAAAACGTGGCCGCCGGAGACGGTGTTGGCGGCGTATGCTGCCGGGCTGCGCCATTTTGGTGAGAATCGGGCGGAGGAATTGGCCGAGAAACGGCCGTACCTGGAATCTCACCTGGGCGCAGACAACGCCAAATCCATCACCTGGCACCTCATCGGCACGCTGCAAAGTCGCAAAACGCCATTGGCAGCCGCCCATGCCGACGTTTTTCACGCCCTGGACCGGCTGAAAATTGCCCACCGGTTGGCGCGTGATTTGGTGGAGAACGGCCGTGCCGCCAACCCACAATTCACCCTGCCCATCTTCCTGGAAGTGAATGTGAGCGGGGAAACAAGCAAGTCCGGTTTTGATTGTACACGGTGGGAAGAGGATGAAAGGCAAACGGCCGTGCTGCGCGCCGCCGCGGCCGAAGTGACCAGCCTGCCCGGCCTGTCATTGGCCGGGCTGATGACCATGGCCCCCTGGGACGCGCCGCCAGAGGAGGTTCGCGCCGTCTTCCGGCGCACCCGGCAGTTAGCCGCCCGCCTGCAAACCGACCTGGCCTTGCCCACCCCCCTGCAACTCTCCATGGGCATGACCGACGACTTTGAGATCGCCATTGAAGAGGGCGCTACCCATGTGCGGGTAGGACGGGCGATTTTTGGCGAACGGCCGTGAAAAGATAGTCATCCTAATTAACAACTGCCCGGAAATTGGGTAATTGAGTAATTACCTAATTACCTAATTACTCAATTACCTAATTACCCAATTACCAACTTAATTATTATTCATCCCCCCGCTGCTCATCGCCGGTTCTACCACTTCCCCTTCAACCGTAATCGTGCCCGCATTGGCAAACTCCAGTTCAATTGGCACCTTTGTGCCCAACGCCAGCGGCGCCGCTTTTTGCATGCACATCACATGCAGCCCGCCCGGTTTCAGTTCCACCGTTTGCCCCGCCGGAATAGCAATTTGCCCACCCGCTACCGGGCGCATCACCATGACATCATTCTCCATGACCATGTCATGCAGTTCAATGACGCCACAGCCATCTACCGCAGCCCCCAACAGGGCATCGTCCGTATCTGAATTATTCGTAATCAGCATCCAGAACGAGCCGGTATCGGTGGGCAGGGTCATGTTGGCGCGCACATTTTCCACTGTAATGGGCGTAGCCTCAGATTTTGAACCGCTGCTGCAAGCAGCCAGGGTTAACAAACCCACCAACACAACAACAATAAACAAATAACGTTTCATTCTTCAATCTCTCCTTACTAAATAGGTTTACCATCTCGCGCCAACGCTCTCTGCCATTGCAGATGGAGATTGTTGGCGCGAGTAAAGGGCATCATTGGGTTTTAATCAGATATTCCACATCACGGAAAAGGTCGTCCAGCGGCGTCTCGTGGGCATAAGAGAGGATGACATTGCCCTCCCTGTCTAGCAAAAAGAAACGCGCCGTGTGGTCAATCAGGTAGCCGGACGCGGCCGATCCTTCATGCTGATGATAATAGAGGCCAAACGGTTTACCAACGGCGTCAATCACTTCTTGATCGCCGGACAAACCGACAAAAGAATCATCAAAATAACCCATATATTCGGCCAATGCTTCAGGGGTATCCCGCTCTGGATCAACGGTGATCATCACCACCGCCATCTCGTCGCCGCGATTCCCCAAATCCGCTTTGACCTGCTTCAATTTGCCCATCGTCACCGGGCAGACATCGGGGCAAAACCGGTAGCCGAAGTAGACAAAGGTATATTGACCGGCAAAATCGTGCAGGCTCACCGGCCCGTCTGCCGACTCCAGGGCAATGTCCGGCGCCGGCTGTGGTACTGGCAGCGGCGCACCGGCAAATTGGTACGGCCGTTGGCAGCCCACCAGCCAGCATAAAACAATGAGGACGCCCCACTTTGTCCGGTTCATCATGTGACCTCTCACAAAGACTAACAGGTTTTTGTTATCTTTTGTGATTTATCGCAGATTATATCATCTCGATGGATTGGCACAAGTTGAAAGATCAGGAGTGGATGTGGTGGGAATGGGAGAGGAAAGCATAGGCCTGGGGCAACGGCATGACCTGGCCGCCAAAGCCTTGCTGGAAATCAGCGGCGTCGGTCTGGCTGGCAAAGGCCAGCACACTGGGCACACAGCAAACGGCAATGCGGCTCTCGACAACGTAGTACGCCTGATGCACATTGATGATACGGCCGTAAATAAAATCGCGTAACAATGCCGTCGTCACATCTGTCCTGGCGTGCAGCATCAGCAAACCACAGTGCGGGCAGCAAGCGCGGATGACCTCATTGTTACGAGTTGTCAGTACAAAATGCAACCGCCGTTTAACCGGCATCTGGCACATCTGGCACGTTTCGGTGGTAACAAGATTGGGGTCTGGCAAACGCACCCCACCATGCACCTTCTCCACCAGCCCGACTTCAGACAAAGCCGTCAGGTCACGGTGGACGGTCATGGTGGAAACACCAAGACGCTGCACCAGTTCATCTATGCGCAGCAGTTGGTCTTCGCGCAGCCAGGCCACAATCTGTTCGCGTCTCTCAGACGGTGTGGTATCCATACGGCTACAAACGGGATTTCTTGGCGGCGATAGTCTCTATGAGCGCGTCGAACGCTTTTTCAAAGGCGATAACGCCGTCTACTTGCAACTGCTCGGTAATGTCATCCAGATTGATTTGCAGTTCGGCCAGGTTGTCCAGCAGTTCCCAGGCTTTGTCTACGTCTTGCTCCAGGGTATTTGCCAGACGGCCGTGCTCCCTGAACGCCTCTATCGTCTCCGGCGGCATGGTGTTCACCGTTTCCGGGCCAATCAATTGGTCTACGTAAAGGGTATCCGGGTAAGCCGGATTTTTGGTACTGGTGGAGGCCCACAGCAGCCGTTGGCGCGCCGCGCCGGCTGCCTGCAACTCTTGAAAGGCGGGGCCGTGAAAGATTTCTTTGAAGCGCTGGTAGACTACTTTGGAGTTGGCCACGGCCGTCTGCCCCATCAAGGCCGCCGCTGCCGGATCGTTCAATTCGGCCAGTTTCTTATCTACGGCCGTGTCTACCCGGCTCACAAAAAAGGAAGCCACGGAAGCTACCTGGTGCGGATTGCCGCCATCGGCCAACAGCCGTTGCAGACCGTTGATGTATGCCTGGGCCACTGCTTCATAATGAGCCATGCTGAACATCAGGGTGATGTTGACGTTGATACCACTGCCGATGAGGGCTTCAATGGCGGGGATGCCTTCTGGGGTAGCGGGCACTTTGATCATGAGGTTGGGACGGTTCACGGCCGTGAACAACCGTTTGGCTTCCGAAATAGTACCCGCCGTATCCCGCGCCAGGTGCGGCGACACTTCCAGGCTGACAAACCCATCACCGCCATCTGATTCGGCGTATAAATCGGCAAATAAGTCACAGGCGGCCTGAATATCAGCCAGCACCAGTGCCTCATAAATGGCGTCCACGTCCGCGCCCTGGCCCACCAACTCCCGAATTTGGGCGTCATAATCAGCACTGTGCCCAATCGCCTTCTCAAAAATGGAGGGGTTGGAGGTCATGCCGCGTAAGCCGTCCTGGACAATCAGGTTTTGCAACGTGCCATCCTGCAAAAACTGGCGGCGGATATTGTCATACCAAAAGCTCTGCCCGTAGGCATGCAGTTCAACCAAAGGATTCATACAACATACTCCTTGTTTTAGTGGCTGGTGGCTGGCGGCTGGTAGAATGTACCAGCCACCAGCGACATAATTTGCTTTTTCATGGCCGGGTTGACGGTGAAATGGGTGTCGAGATAGTGCAAGATGGCCTGGGCGGCCTGCGGGGTGTGGTCATAACCGGGCACAAATTCGGGCAGGTTAACGGCCGTAACCGGAAACCGCTGCTCAAAGCGGCGCTCTGCGCCAAACACATCCCGAAAAGCAGGCTGTTCATCTTCCACCAGCGCCGCCAGTTCCAGCACCCGGTCAACGGCATATCCCTGCACAAAACGGGCCGCCGACAGCTTTTCGCCACGCTGGTAGCGGCACAGCCCCACGTACAAATTGGTGATCGCTTCCCCCACCAACCACTCCACATTCAAAGCGGCAGTGGACGCCTGTTTGGGCTTCACAATGGAAGGATCGAAAGTCTCGGCCTGCCAGACAATCCGTTCGGTAGAAAAGGGGATATGGACTAATTCCGCCTCTTCAAAAACGGCAAACTCACAAAAAATACCGTCGGCAAAGAGCAGTTTGTACCCGTCGGCGGTATTCATAAATTGAAAGGCGATGGGGTGTACGGCCGTCAGCCAGCCCAAATCCGCAATATACGCCTGTTTATAACCGGCCTGTACAATCACAAAAAAATCTAGATCAGAAAAGGCATCCATCCGGGTCGTTTCGCTGCCGGCCGACCCCAAACCAATGAGCGCCATCGCCCCGGCCGAACTCGCCAGCGAAAGGCCAATGGCATCCAATCGTTTTAATAATTTCTGTGAATGGGTCATTCTCAAACGCCATGCGCCAATCGCTCAACCAGGCGACGGGGCATGCCAAATTTTTCCATGCGCCGCTGCGTCACCTGCACCGGGTATTCGACGCGCCTAAACATACACATCAGCGCTTCAGTATCCAGCAGCGCATAAGCCGCGCGGGGATCAGAATCACGTGGCTGCCCCACACTGCCAGGGTTAATGATCAGGCGCGATTCACCCAACACAAAAGGCTCACCAGATTCCATGTAAAAAGGGGCGCGCATATAAATTTCCCGGCGCGAGCTGACCCGCTCCTCAAAAATAACCGGCACATGGGTATGCCCCACAAAACAATAGGGCGTCTGAAACCAATCAAAATTCTCGGCGGCCGTACCGGGGTCAATAATGTACTCCCACACCGGATAGCGCGGACTGGCATGAGCCAGCGTAAAAGGTTCTTTCACCGTCTTTGAGGAAAACGCCTGCAAATAGGCACGCGACTCTTCGGTCAATACATCTTGTGTCCAGCTTATGGCAAAGTTTGCCTCACGGTTAAAGAGCTTGATGTCCAGATTACCCAATACAGCCTGATCATGATTGCCGGACAGGGAGATATGGTTATGCTTTTTCAGTTCAGCTACACATTCATTTGGATCCGGCCCATAACCCACCAGATCGCCCAAAAACCAGATTATGTCCCATTGTCCAGCAGCATCCGTTAATACAGTTTCAAAGGCGGCGAAGTTGGCATGGATGTCCGAAATTATCAATACACGCATGTACGTTCCTCAATGCTAATTTTTCTCCCGGCCCAGATACCAGGAAGGGCCAAAACTAAAATGCAAAGACACTTTGTATTGTATCCCTTACACCACATCTGGACAGGGGATAATGATACCATCTTTGCC
>CAADGU010000408.1 GCA_900696625.1 uncultured Chloroflexota bacterium
AGGTAGGCCGCCGGGTCCATTGTGCCCAGCCATTGCAGATAGTCCAGGAAATCCGAGCCAAAGGTCAACGTGCGCGGTTCACCCCATCCCCAACCCACCACCAAAGGCTCGATTAACTGTTGTACTTCCGGGCGGGCGTACAAAAACGCTGAGCCTTTAGGCGCACAGAGCCATTTGTGGCAGTTGCCGGTGTAAAAGTCCGCGCCAATGGCGGCCATATCCAACGGAATCTGGCCGGGGGCGTGGGCGCCATCCACCACCGTCAGGATGCCTTCGGCGCGGGCGCGGGCACAGATAGCGGTGATGGGGAAGGTCACGGCCGTAGCCGACGTGATGTGGCTGATAAAAATAACCCGCGTTTGTGCCGTCACCCCTTGCCACAACTCGGCCAGCATCTCTTCCAGCGTACCCGTGGGCAAGCTAATGGATTGGTTGACATAACAAAAGCCTTGTTTTTGACTGAGAAAGCGCCAGATGTTGTCACACGCGCCATATTCGTGATTTGTTGCCAGCACGTCGTCCCCTTCGCCCAGCGCCAGTGAGCGGGCTACCACATTAACGCCAAACGTGGCATTGGGTACAAAAACCAGGTCGGCCGCCGGTGAGTTGACATAATCCCCAAGCGCCTGCCGCGCCTGGGCAAAATGATCGCCCAGTTCACTGGCGATAAACTGCACCGGCTGCCGCTCCAACCGCCGCTGCCACTCCTGGTAAACGGCAAACACCGGCGCCGGCGTGGCCCCAAACGAGCCATGATTAAGAAAATGCACATCGGGGTCGAGGAGAAAGAGGTCTTTGTGATTCATGTGATTCCTGGTGTGAGATTGGAGATTGGGAGATTAGGAGATTGGGGGAATCTCTCAATCTCCCAATCTCTCAATCTCCTCTTCACGGCTGCCAGATACGTAGTACATTATCAGACCGGCCCAGGCCAACGGCCGTACCCCCGTCACCGACTGCCACGCCGACCAGATTGCTTGCCAGTTCGCCGCCGATGTCTATGTGATATACGGCCGTCGCCCCCTCCTCCGTGCGCTGGATACCGCCCAATTGGGTCAGGTCTGGTGTAGGCAGGAGGAGTTCGGTACGGCCGTCGCCATTAAAATCTCCGGCCATGGCCATATCCAGATTACGCGAGCCGATAATGTGGGACGTATAACCGGGCAGTTCGGCCACCAATTGTAATTCGTCCCCTTGCCAGCGATAAAATTCCACCACACCGCTGATGTGTGGCGTGCGCACAGATACCAGTTCCATCTCTCCATTGGGGCCAAGGGGCGCAATAGCAATCTGGTGTTGCCAACGGTTGCCCTGCCCTATGGCCGGGCCGGCTGCCAGACGCACACCCGCTTCGGAGAACAGCACCAACTGTGCCCCTTGTTCCGCATCGGACAGGGTCAGCAGGATTTCCCGCTGCCCATCGCCATTCCAATCGGCCCACAGCGGCATGATGCCTTCCACTACCTGTGGTTCCGGGATAAGAAAATGGGCGGCCACCCGGATTTCCGGGTCGGTTTCAATCAGGGCAAAGCCGCCCGATTCAATGGCGTCGCCCAAGACACCATGGGGATAACGGTCGGTGGGGTCGGTAAGCAGCAGCAAACGGCCGTGCCCGTCAAACAATATGCGTGCATCCGGCAGCGCCGTGACCCGTGGCTGACCGATGATTTCGCCGGCGTTTACCAACGTCAATTCTCCGGCTGCGTTGGCGTGCGCCAGATGTCCGGCGTTGTTGTAGATAATGGGGGCGCTGCCTGCCGGGTCGGCGGAGGGGGGATTGAGGAAGAGCGCCTGCCCCTGCACCGGGTCAACGGTCAGCACCGGGGCGATGGCGGGTGTGAGATCATTGCTGGCAATGGGCGTCACTTCGCCATTGTTGACCAGGAAAGCCTGGGTACGGCCGTCTGTTAACACCACGCCCCACAACACACCTTGTGCCAGGGGTACGGCCGTGACCCACTGCGGTGTGCCCGCCAACGGGATGTCAATTGGCTTCAAGTTGGGCACATTGCCCTGCCCGGCGACCACCCGGTTGCCGTCGGCGCGCTGGTAGGTGTAACCATACGGCCGTGCCAGCGCCGACTCCTGCGGGATAGAGACGACAACTTCTGGCGCCGGGTTGAACGGGATGGTGGGGGCGGGCGTGGGTACGGCCGTTGGCTCGCGGCCACAACCAACGAAGGCAACACAAACAATCGCCAGGAAGAAAAACCTATTCATCTGCAATGTGGCAACTTTTCCAGCACCAGCAAATGGGAGATGCCCAACACGGCGAAGGGGGTCTTTTCGGCGGCGTAGAGGCTGTTTTTGATCGTTTTGCCCAGCCGGGGCAGGCGGTGTTCGATGTTGTCGTAGCCGCCAAAGATGCGGGAGTGGTGAATGATGTTGACCGGCAGGCCGTCAAATAGTTTGAGCAGACTGCCTTTGGTATAGGTGCGCACGTGGGGGGCTAACTTGTCGCGCAGCGGGTTGGGCAGGTAGTTGACCAGGGGGATGTTGCCGAACTTGTACTGCCCGCGCCAATAGATGCCGTGTTGTTCCACCGGGTACCAGCGGTTGGGGCAGAAGATGAGGACACGGCCGTGTCCCCTCACCACCCGTACCATCTCCGTCGCCGCCTGACGGTCGTCGCTCACGTGCTCAATCACCTCGTTGCTGAACACAAAATCGAACGTGGCGTCGGCAAACGGCAGATTTTCGCCCGCGGCTTGCACAATGCCGCAGGCAGTGGGCAGCGCCTTCACCGCCCGGTCATGTTCAATTTCCAGGCCAAACCGGTGCGGGGTATAAGGGGCAAAATGGTTGAGATAGGTGCCCAGGCCGCAGCCATTGTCCAGAATGACCGCCTCTTCCAGGTCAATCCAGCGTCGAATCATCGCCAGCCGCCGCTCCTGCCCGGAACGCCATACGTAACCCGGTTCGCCTCTGTGCGCTGCCTTTTCGGAGTAGCTCATGCGGTAATCGGTAATCGGTGATCGGTAATCGGTTTACCGATCACCGATCACCTCATCATACTTCCGGCGCACTTCCTGGATGTCTTGCCAGGTGAGGGCTTTCGGGCTGCCGGGGGTGCGCACCGGGTTACGTAGCAGGTAAGAGGGGTGGAAGATGGGCATGACGTTACGGCCGTGCGACTCAAACCACTGCCCGCGCAGCTTCGTAATCCCCGTTTGCCCCAGAATAGATTGCGTGGCCACATTGCCCGTCAGCAGCACAATCACCGGGTCAACCAGCCGAATAATTTCCAGCACATACGGTTTATATGCCTCAATTTCCTCATTGGTCGGCTTGCGGAAATTGGCCCCACCTTCACCCGGCGGCATCCGAAACACCGAATTGGTGATAAACACATCCTGTTCCGGGTCAAAGTTTACCGCCTGCAAAATCTGATCCAGCAGTTGCCCGGCCCGCCCCACAAAGGGTTTACCCACCCTGTTTTCTTCCGGCCCCGGCGCTTCGCCCACGATCATCAACTTAGCCTGGGGGTTGCCGCGATAGATGACCACATTGGTACCGGCCTTCGCCAGCGGGTCATCATCCATCTGCATCATTTTTTGCACCAATTCCTCCAGCGACGTGTTATAGGTGGGACGCTTTTCAAATAGGCCAGGTTGCATGATCATTTCTCCGGGGTCTATTCAGGTAAAGGTTGATTACTTTCGCTCTATACGCCGGTCACGAAGTTGTTGCCAGGCGCAGCGAATATGTTTGAGCAGATGGGCATCAAACCCAAATTTGTCTTTGAGGACAATCCTATCCACGTAATCGAGGGCCTCCAGGGCACGGCCGTTACGCAGCAATTCCTCCACTTTTTCTACATCAATCTCAATTTCTGCATCATAGGGAATGGGCAATTCTTCTGCTTCACGCGGCTCAAGTTCTAAGACGCCGCCGCCATAACTTCGGCCACACACTTCCGCCCAAGCCAGGGTAAGTGAGTTGAAAAAGATAGAGGCCAATAAACGCCTGTTGATTGCTGGTTTGAACCTGACCCGATGGATCGTATCCGTAGACGTAGCGCCGGCTTCGTTGATTGTCAAAAGTGGGTAGCGGTGAATCTGGCGGAAAAGGAAAGCGTCAGGAATAGAGATAGAAGGTACGTCAAACCACCGCTGCCGGATACGGCATTTATAACCGCGATGGATATTTTCGCGCTCTCCCATCTGGATGTAATCTTGGATTGGCGTTGGTAGCGATGCTAATGAAGTCCCATTCAGATCAAGCAAGTAGGCAGGGTGTTGTTTTGTGTATTCAACAAAATCGGCCTGGGTAAAGCGTGACGTTTTCAAGGCAGCAGTGCGGCCAATGATGGGGACAGTGTAGGCAGTAGCCTGGAGGGCATCTCGTTGGGCTTCTTCTAACACGAAGAATTTGTTACGCCCGGTGACGATGCCCACATCCACTTCGGCAATCTGCCCTAATTTTCTTAAACCAACTACCTGTTCGGCTTCATCCAGGGCCGCAAAGGCAGGTTCATCTAAAAAGAGAGATGTCCATTTCATGCCCTGGCGGTTGTGTTTGGCCGGTTCATGGGCTACGGCCGTATCCAGATTAGGCAGGTTCAACAAAGCGGCGCCATTGGCCAATTCGATGGTGTGAATATCGGAGGTACGGCCGTTGCCTTCCCACTTTCCTTCAGCCAACAACAAGACTACTTCTTGTTGGATTTCCGGAAAGACAAGCTGTTTGAAGCCGATCAGGACAATATGCTGGAACTGTTTTGCCAACCGCTCACGCAGTTCACCGGCATATGTAACCTGTAATAATTCAGCCGACAAAACCATAGCCAGACGGCCGTTCTCCCTGAGTAATTCAATGCTTAACTGCACAAAGGCGGCCCAGGCATTGGCTAATTTGGTAGGTCTGTAACCAACCTCACGTAAATGACCAAATGCCAGATTGCGGCTATCTTCGTCAAAGTGTTGAAAACGAATAAAAGGTGGGTTGCCCATAATCAGGTCATACCCGCCATCTTTTTGCAGGAGATGATAGGCGGCAAAAAAGTCCTGGTGTAGCCAATCAATCTTTGTCCCATTTTGACCAGAACAAACTGCTCTTGTTTGGGCTTCTTGTAGCTCCGATTCTTGCAGTTCCACAGCCACAATTTCGGGCGTCCAGGTTGGGTGGTTGTGGAGATGCTGTAAAATTGCCACGACAAAATTCCCGTCACCACAACTAGGCTCAAGAATCCGTTTTGTGTCCTGGCGCACCCCCCATTTGACCAGAAAACAGGCCAGGTCTACAGGCGTGTAATAACCGCCGCGTAGTTTACGGCCGTCAACCGCCCCTTTGTTTGAAGGAAAAGAAGAATCCAGTTGCTTAAAGAAACTGAGTTGAGCCATGGCCGGGATTATATCACACCTGCGAGACTCAATCGTGTGGGGGTAGACCTTTATATCGAGAAATATAATGGGGATATAGTCTGCGTGGGAATCTTTTTATGCACAGATTTGAATCATCAGGTGGCACTGACGGATCAATTTCTCCTGACGCCGGATCCCAAACTACCAGAGATAACACCTCAGCCAGATGATCCTGATCCAATACATCCCTTCTTGTCCCTAATCGTTCCAGGGTTCTAATGATGTCCGCTTCTTGTTTAATTCCCAGCGCGGGTTTAGGAATAACAACGATAAAGGCCACAATGGCATATGGAAATCTGGTATACACTGTTGCCGCTTCTGTTGCCAGGTCATTTACCATGTTTTGCCAGTTTTTGCCCACGCTTTTGAGATCATTGAGTGTCTTGCTGTCAAAAACCACCCGCGGCCCATCTGGGCGATAAACAGCATCAAAATTCTGTGGTCGAATTCCCCCCACAATTCGTACCGGCCCAACTTCAACACAATCTGGCTGCGAGGGCACAAGCGAGTTGGCGTTTGCCTTTATCACAGGGATATTGCCCAACATAGCAGCCAGCGAATGAGCGAATGCTTCATCTATAAAAGAAGCAAAATTAACTGATTGTTGCCTGTCAAAACAAAATAGGTTTTTCTTTTGACCTGTCTCTGGATTGGTGGCGCCCATCCAAAGCGATCCCCACTTTCTTAACTCGTCTGCTGAAATGGTCAAAGGTGGCATTTGATCAGCTAATTCCGCCATAGATCGATCGCCCTCATGTTAAATCCAGATCGTCACGCATCAAACGATCAAGTGATATATGGAAAAAGTCCGATATGCGGATAAGCAAATCCCCATCAGGCTGGCGCAACCCATTCTCAATACGACTGATCTGGCTGTTGCTTGTGCCCAGCTGTTCTGCCAGTTGTCTGGTGGTTAACTGACGTTGCATCCGAAGCAATTTTAGTTTCTCGCCAATTCGTTCCATACGATCAGCAAATCCTGGTGCCATTTGACATCAAGATGGTTTTGTTATATGATTGTTGCCAAATGGCAGCAATCTACTTCTAAATCAACAAGGAGTTTGAAACAGTGTAAATGGGCACTTATGATCATAAACAACTGTTGCAAGATTATGCCGCTGGAAAAATAACAGCAGAGATGGCGGTTGGTCATATATTGCAGCACATCGAAAAGTTATATGCGGCCGATACCCACCGCTACAAACTCCAGGATCGCCTTACCAAACCTGAACAGGCCATTCTCAACCAGCCCAATTCTGTCCACTCACAATGATGTCTATTAAACCACACAGGCCATGCTTTGCCCAAACTCTGAGGACAGTGCCAGGCAAGGGCTTAATACCCCCGGCCAAACAGGATGGTTAAGCCCCTTGCCTGGCACTGCTTTTCACTCGTGCCGTAGGGCCGAGACCGGGTCAAGCCGGGCGGCGCGGGCGGCGGGGTACAGCCCGGCCAACACGCCAATGAGGGCGGCAAAGGCCAGCGCCCCCAGCGCCAGCCAGGGCGGAATGACGGAGAGCAATCCCACGCCGGTTACACCCTCTTCAATCAGGTAACGGTGGGCAATATAGTCTACCAATCGCCCCAACAGCGCCCCCAAAATCAGCCCCACAAAACCACCAATCAAGCCAATCAGCCCCGCTTCCACCATAAACAACAGCCGGATTTCGCGGCGGGATGCACCCAACGCTTTCAGCACGCCAATCTCCCGCGTCCGTTCATAAATCGCCATGAGCATGGTATTGGCCACGCCCAGCGCCGCCACCAGCAGCGCCAGCGCCCCCACCGACCCCAACAAGGCTTGCAGCAGCGCCAATACCTGGTTGGCTGCGTCCAGAATGGCTTCAAAGGATTGGGGTGCGAAATCCATCTCTTCAATGGCGGGAATCACGGCCGTCACACTCCCCAAATTCTCTGCGCGCACAATCAGCCGGTCATACCCCTCTGTTTGCAGCAGATCAGGCTGGCCGAACCACCAGGTGGTAATCGCCACCCGCTCCGCCAGCCCCAGGTCAATGGTGCGGCGGCCAAAACTCTGGCGCACGCCAACGATGCGGCTGGGGAACTCCTGGCTTTCGCCGCGGGGTAGTTCGGCCCGCAGCGCCACCGGCTGCCCGATCAGGTCGGCATAGCGTTGGCCGGGGGCCAGCAGCGTATCCGCCAGTTGGTTGGAGAGGACAATGCCTTGTGTTTCGCCTTCGTCTATGCTTTCCCCGGCCAATAGATCATTCGTGCCGCCGAAGCTGAAACGCCCTTCGCCGCCTTCGGTGATGCGCACGGGCACGGCTTCGCCGGCGGCGGTGAGCAGGGCGATATTGGCGCCACGTGGTAAATCGAGGATGGGGGTGACGATTTTAACGCCGGGCAGTTGGCCGATTTCGCTCACGGCCGTTGGCGTTAACGCTCGTTCTGGTTTTGGTGTGGCAAAGGGATCAAAGGCGTCCGTTTCGGCAAATAACGGGTTGACGAAGATGTTCTCCAGCCCAATCGTCTCAAAATTGCGCTGCACCTCTTTTTGCACGCCCACGCCAAACGAAACCATGGCTACCAGGGTGATAATGCCGATGACCACCCCCGCCGCCGTCAGCACATTGCGCACCGGGCGGCGGCGCAGGTTGCCCAGCGCGCTGCGCAGGATGTCGCGGAAGAGGAAATGGGGAGATGAGGACGGCGAGGACGTCGAGTTGAGCAGATGAGCAGGTGAAGGGGTGAAGGGGTGAGGGGGGATCACCTGCTCACCCCTCACCCTGCTCACCTGCTCATCTTCAACACGGCCGTCGCGCAACTTCACAATACGGTGGGCGTAGGCGGCGACTTCTTCGTCGTGGGTGACAACGATGAGGGTAATGCCTTTCTCCTGGTTCAGTTGTTGCAGCAGGGCCATGACCTCGGCGCCGGTGGCTGAGTCCAGGTTGCCGGTCGGTTCATCGGCCAGGATGAGCGCCGGGTTGTGAATGAGGGCGCGGGCAATGGCCACCCGCTGCTGTTCGCCCCCGGACAGTTCGGTGGGATAGTGGTGCAGCCGGTGGCCCAGCCCCACCTTTTCCAACAGAGCGGCGGCGCGGGTTTCCCGTTCGGTTTTGGGTACGCCGTTAAGCATCAGGGGCACGGCCGTATTTTCCAGCGCCGTCAATTTGGGCAGCAAGTTAAAACTCTGGAAGATAAAACCAAGCTGTTCACGGCGGTGGCGGGTGCGCTGTTTGTCGTCGGCGCTGTGCAGCGGCAGGCCGTTCAGCCACAGTTCACCGCCGCTGGGCCGGTCTAGCCCGCCCAGCAAATTGAGCAGCGTAGATTTGCCGGACCCAGAGGGGCCAACCAGGGCCACAAATTCGCCCGGTTGGATGGTCAGGTCAACGCCGTGCAGGGCATACACGGCCGTTTCGCCACGCATAAAGTGGCGTTCCAGGTTGGAAAGTCGGATGGGGTTGGGCATGGGGGGAGGGCGTGATGCGTGAAACGTGATGCGTGACCGGGAAAACCTCACGCATCACGTTTCACGTGATCATTGCAGGGATTCCGCTATCGCCACCGCTTGCTCCGCCGTCAGGTCGCCGCCGATCCAGAACTGGATGTCGCCTTCCGTCCAGGTGAGCAGGGCGCGGTTGGCATTGTCGCTGGCAAAGAGCAGGCCATCTGCACCACGCACGGTCACGGCCGTGCCCTCACCCTCAGTTGGCGTAAAGCGGTCGGTAGCCGGCCCCTGGGCGATGGTGAAACTGGCCCCGCCCGGCAGGCGGTACTGCTGCACGACGGCGCCGCGTAGTACGGCCGTGTCCACCAGCGTGGCCTCCTCCGGCAAGGTGGCGGGCGTCAGCAGCACCATATCCGATTCCGCCAATGCTTCGTCCAACGACACCGCCTCTTTTTGCGGCAGTTCCAGGTCAGTGATGTGAATCACTTCTGCGCCTGCGGGAATGGCAAAGGTGAAGAGCGCCGCGTCCACACCCTGGTTAATATCCAGCGTGGTCGCCGTGATTTTGCCATAACCGGCGCTGCTTTGGGCCAGTTCGGCCCCCAACAGGGCGCGGTCTTCGGGGCGCAGCCAGATGTTGACATAACCACCGGCAGCGCGCACTTCGGCCGGCATCTGGTCGGGGATGGGCAGCAGGCGCAGGGCAATAGCCCGCGCCCCGTTCAGGTTGGCATACCCCTGCCGCTCGGCCGTGAAGTAGGTCAGCAGTTTGTCTACGGCTTCCGCAGCCGTTTGGGGAACGTCCTCTTTGTTAAAGTCGTGGTCAGGGGCGTCGAATTCTTTGCCCTCCATATAGTCGGCCAGCAAAATGGCCGCCTCGTCTGACGTGCCGGTGAGGACGGTGTTGTGCTGCGGGTGGTAGAGCCAGAAGGTGTAGCCATCGGTCACGGCCGTGATGCCCACAAATTCACCCAGGCTGGCGTCCAGCACCTGGGCGCGGAAGGCGGGTTCCCCATTTGGCCCCATGCCCAACTTGCCCCACACTTCCACCGTGCCGCTGCCCTTTTCGCCCTGCGCGTCAAACTCAAAGCTGGCGATGGCGTGGCCGTCTGTGATCGTTTCGGTCAACGTGGCCGCCTCCACCAGCAGGTCGCGGGCGGAGGGCTGCAAGGCGATGGCGGCTACGGCCGTACCGGCCAGAATGAGTAAGGCCGTTAATACAATGAAGATCTTGCGATTTCGTTTCATGGTTCTCCTTTTCATATTGGTTTGTAGCCGGCGCTTCAGTGCCGCCAGCAGGCGATGAATCGCCTACTACAAACGGTGTCTGCAAATTCCACCCCTCTAAACACCACGTTTGGGTTGTTTGTGACAATTGTAGTGCGGTGGGTTACGGCCGTGAACAAAATCTCATCCGATGGTCACATCTGTTTGATCCGTCAAATCCGTGATCCCATTCTTAAAACGTCCGGTGCTTGAATTGGCCGTCTACCAGCGTAGCGTCAATCGTTATGTCTAGTAATTCGTCGGGTGGGGTGGTGAAGAGGCCACGGCCGTAGACCGTCAGGTCGGCCAGTTTACCGGGGGCAATCGTACCCAGCCGGTCGGCCTGCCCGCCGGTGAGGGCAGCGGCGGTGGTGAAGGCGAAAATTGTTTCCTGCATCGTCAATTTTTGCTCCGGGAACCAGCCGTCGGGACCAGGCGACCCGTCGGCGCGGCGGCGGCTGACGGCGGCGTGGATGCCCGGCAGCGGGTCAATCTTCTCAATGGGTGCGTCGGAGCCAAAGACGACCAATGCGCCGCTGTCCAGCATCGTCCGCCAGGCGTAGCTGTGGCGGGCGCGTTCGCCCCAATGCGCGTCGGCCATCTCCATGTCTGAGGTGGCGTGGGTGGGCTGCATGGAGGCGATGATGCCCAACTGCGCCAGCCGGGGCTGGTCGGCGGGGTGGATGATTTGTACGTGTTCGATGCGATGACGTAATGCGTGATGCGTGATGCGTGATTTTTCCTCGGCGCGGACGGCTTCGTATACATCCAGCACGTCGTGGTTGGCGCGGTCGCCGATGGCGTGGATGGTGACGCTGAGACCGGCGGCGCTGGCGGCGCTGACCTTTTCCATCATCTCTTCTTTGTCGGTGACGACGATGCCCAGGTTGCCTGGGTCATTTTCGTAAGGGGCGAGCATGGCGGCGGTGCGCGGGCCAAGCGCGCCGTCGGCAAAAATTTTGACGCTGCCGATGCGCAGCCAATCATCGCCAAAACCGGAGCGCAGGCCGACGCCGATGGCGTGTTCCAGCCGGTAAACGGGCACGTTTTTAACGATGCGCAGCCCCAATTCCCCTTGTTCGCGGAGGAGCTGCAGGGCCAGGAAACAGTCACGGCCGTCAAAATCATGCAGCCCCGTCAACCCCACCTGCCAGCAATGCTGCTGTGCCGCTTGCATGGCGGCGGCAATTTGGGCCGGCGTTTCGCGGGGAATGTGCTGTGTCACCAATTCCATGGCGTCTTCAAAGAGGATGCCGGTGGCCTGCCCGGCGGCGTCGCGCTGAATCTGGCCGCCGGGTGGGTCGGGCGTCTGGTCGTCTATACCGGCCATGCGCAGGGCACGGCCGTTGACCCAGGCAGCATGGCCGGATTTGTCACGCAGGCAAACGGGGCGGTCGGGCACGAGGCGGTCCAGGTCGGCGGCGGTGGGGAAGGCGCGGGTGGGCCAGTCGTCTATGCGCCAGCCTCTGCCTTGAAGCCAGTGAGCGGTGAGCGGTGAGCGGTGAGCAGTGTGGATGCGGGTGAGGGCGTCGTCGAGGGAGGTGGCGCCGTCCAGATTGACGAGTTGCAGGCCGAGGGCGAAGTGTTGAAAGTGGACGTGGGCGTCTACCAGGCCGGGGGTGAGGGCACGGCCGTGCAAATCCACCCATTCACCACCCGGCGCCAACAGGGCGCGCATGGCGTCGTCATCGCCGACGGCCAGGATATGGTTGTGGCGGATGGCTACGGCCGTGGCCTGGGGCTGCTGCGGGTTCATGGTGTGGATACGGCCGTTGGTGAGGACAAGTGTGGCGGACATAAGTTTCTCCTGTGAAAATAGTGGCTGGTGGCTGGTGACTTGTACCAGCCACCAGCCACCAGCCACTATTTTCATTCATGTGGGCGGGCTGTCGCCCATGTTTTCTTCTTTTTTAACCAATCACAGGTCAGGGATGGTGGCCTGTTGGTGAACGTAGGGATCATATGCAAAGGTCGCCGTCCAGACAACCAGGCGTGACGGTTCCCGGCCATACCTGGCCCACGCATAAAAATTTTCCCAAAATAGGCAATATAAGGGCAAACTGTGTATTTGTGCTAACCTCAAAGGGGGCAAAGAGGTTGCCTGCAATCAATAAGGAAAAGAGAGATGGCAATCAATGCGGCGAGAGGGCCGTTACCCGGCTGTAATATCTTAGTTACCGGCGTTACCGGCTACGTGGGCGGCCGCCTGGTCCCGCGTTTGTTGCCGCAGGGTACGCCCGTGCGCGTCCTGGTGCGCGGTGGGGTCGAACGGTTACTCGGCCGCCCCTGGCAACATCAGGTCGAGGTCGTGACTGGGGATGTTCTGGACGCTGACTCATTGGCCGGCGCTTTGCAGGGCATGGATGTTGCCTATTATCTCATCCACAGCATGGGGCAGAACCCCGGCTTTAGTGAACGAGACATCCGGGCGGCGACTAACTTCTCTCAGGCCGCGGCCGCAGCCGGGGTGCAGCGTATTATCTATCTGGGTGGATTGGGCGACCCGGACAGCAATTTGTCGGAACATTTGCGTTCTCGCCAGGAGACAGGCGCAGCTTTGCGCCAATCTGGCGTGCCCGTCACCGAATTCCGGGCAGGCATGATTGTCGGGTCGGGCAGTCTTTCCTTTGAGATGGTGCGCAACCTGACGGAGCGCCTGCCGGTGATGATCGCCCCACGTTGGCTTTACACCCGTTCCCAGCCGATTGCCATTCGGGATGTTCTCAACTATCTGCTCACAGCACTGGAGACGCCGGCCAGCGCTGGACAGACCATCGAAATCGGTGGCGCGGATGTGTTGACCAATGCGGAGATGATGCAAACCTATGCCCGCATTCGTGGTTTGCGCCGGCTCATCATTCCCGTGCCCATTCTCACGCCCAAATTATCGTCTTACTGGGTACACTGGATGACGCCAGTACCGGCCCATATTGTCCGGCCGTTAATTGCCGGGCTGCGCAATGAGCTAATTGTGCGGGATGGGCGAGCGCGCCAGCTTTTTCCGCAGATTGAGCCGCTGAATTATGAAACGGCCGTGCAACTGGCCCTTAAACGCATTGACGATGGCGACATCGAAACCCTATGGAGCGATGCGCTGGCCTCCAGCCAGGGGGATATCAAGCCCGTCTACCTGACCCAGGAACAAGGGATGCTCATCGAACGCCGCCAACTGACGGTACGAGCCACGCCCCACAGCCTCTTTCGCGCCTTCACCAGCCTGGGCGGCGCCCGCGGCTGGCCGCCGTTCAATGGGCTGTGGCAATTGCGCGGGGCGCTGGATCGGCTGGTGGGTGGGGTGGGCATGCGCCGGGGCCGTCGCCATCCACAGGAACTGCGGCGCGGCGAAGCGCTCGATTTTTGGCGGGTGGAGGCAGTAGAGCCGGATCATTTGCTGCGTTTGCGGGCAGAGATGAAACTGCCTGGTCGCGGCTGGCTGCAATTTGAAGCAAACCCTCGTTCAGATGGGCAAACGGATCTGGTGCAAACGGCTTATTTTGCCCCCAAAGGGTTATCTGGCTTGCTCTATTGGTATGGTATTTACCCCTTACATGGAGCCATTTTTTCGCGCATGATTCAGTATGTGGCCAACCAGGCGCTTGTTGAATAAGGCGCCACGATTGCGTACCTCCTCATTAAGTGACGGCCGTTACCAGCACGCCTGGATTGAATTGGATGGAGACGGTACGGCCGTGCCACAGCAGCGGTTGGGGCAACACCTGGTCGGGGTCAAAGGAGACGGCCGTGCGCAAAACCAACTCATGCCCGGCTACACTGATGGGATACGGCCGTGCCCATTCCGCCGTGCCGCGCATGAAGTTAAAGGCGCGTTGCGCGGGCCAGTTCACATCCAGCCGAAAGTCGCCGGCGGCGGGGATGGGGAAGTAAGAGCCGGGTTCCGTCTGAGGGTGGCGGGGGAGACGGCCGTTGGTCAACAGCCGGATCGCCGCCAACAGCAGCCGCCCACCCCGCTCCGCCGCCATCTGCTCGGTCTGTGCGCCGCTGACGCCGTCCGGTAGGGCCAGGCTGGCTTGCAGGGCGATGTCGCCCGTGTCTATGCCTGCGTCCATGAAGTGTACGGTGACGGCCGTTTCCGGCTGCCCCTCATGGAATACCCAGAACAAAGGCGAGGGGCCGCGAAAATGGGGCAGCCGTGAAGGGTGTACATTCAGGCAGCCCAGGCGCGGCAGCGCCAGCAGCGGCGGCGGGAAAATCTGGTTGAAGCAGGAGACGCAGATCAGGTCAGGGGCAACGGCCGTGAGCATGTCCAGGGTGTCGGCCTCTTTCAGGCGACCAACGGGGTAAACCGGCAGTTGGCGCTGCGCCGCCAGTTCCAGAATGCCGGGGATGGTGATGGGGTGAGGGGGTGATGAGGTGAGGGGGTGATGAGGTGAGGGGGTGAGGGGGTGACGGCCGTGTTTGGGCAGGATGTAGGGCGGCAGCACCGAGGCGGGCACGGCTATACCGCACACATTGACGCCGCCGTTCAGCAATATCGCCAATGGGATGCGCGACAACATGCCCGTCATGCCAAAAAACAGCACCCGCACTTCCGAAAGTGGTTTCGGCTTGCCTATGGTTTCCATCAGCATATAATCTCCCATGTGGCAATTGCTGGCAAAGTGATTGCTACACGGAGATAACCATGGCAAGAAGAGAAAAAACCATCTGGGTCGTAGATTGTGTCAAGTTGGGCCGCGAGGCGGAAGCGTTGGCCCGGCCACCGTTCCCCGGCGAAATGGGGCAGCGGGTGTTTAACGAAATTTCCAAACAAGCATGGGAGTTGTGGCAGCAGCAGTCCACCATTCTCATCAACCATTATGGCCTGAACCTGGCCGATCCTCGCGCCCAGGAATTTCTGTTTGAACAAATGGAAGAGTTTTTCTTTGGTGAAGGCGCGCAAATGCCAGAAGATTGGACGCCGCCGTCGGCTGCGCCGCGTAAGAAGTAATCGGTTATCGGTGAACGGGAATCGGTGAACGGTTATAATTCCCCTGTTACATTATTCACAATCTGATAGGCAGAAAAGGAGGTGTCCATGTCTGTGATAAATGAGGAAGGTAGCCCGTTTGTGGCGATTTTGGACGGAGAGGAGCCAGGCGAGATTTTGGCCCGCGATGAGGTCAAGCGGTTTGCGCTGGTGAAAAGTTTGCACCCGGAAGGGGCCATTCACTGGCTGGCCATTCCCTATGAACCCATCGCCAGCATTGAAGAGCTAGAAAAGGCAGACAAGGCACGGTTCCTGGAATTGATGGAGTTTGCGATTACGCAGACCCAGGCGTTGGCGGCGCAGTACCCGCTGCTCGAACGCGGGTTCACCATCAAGTTCCATTTTGGTGGCTACGAAACAGTACGCCACGCGAAATTGCATATATTATCGGTGGAGTAAGGGGGCGTGACGAGTGACGAGTGACGAGTGACGAGTGA
>CAADGU010000409.1 GCA_900696625.1 uncultured Chloroflexota bacterium
CCGTAATCCGTGACGGGTGACGGGTGGCGGGTGACGGATTACGGGTTCATAGTCAGCAGGTGCAGCGCCAGCAGGGCGTATTCCAGCCGGGTGTCCCCGGCCGTTTCCAGATGATGTGTACAGGCTTGCAAAATCATTTGCTGGAACGGTGGCAAGTCGTCGGGGATGCCGGTATGCAAAAAGCGGCAAAAGATGGTTAAGCCGTCGTCCAGATTGCCGGTGCTGCACGCGGCGGCGCTTTGGGTGAGGAGGGTGAGGGCGGGGGTCACGGCCGTGTCCCTTCCCTTCCGCCATCTCTTTTCCAGCCCGGTGATGGCCTGCGCCAGCGCCGTGCCCCGGTCGGCGCGGCATTGGCGCAAAAGCTGGATAAAGGTGTACTCCTCCCCCGTCAGCCGGGCCAGCGCCAGCGCCAGTTCCAGCCGCGCCGGCTCTTCCGGCTCGTCAGCTAACAGGGCCAGGATGGCTTCGGTGGCTTCGATGGCCTGTAGCTGACCCAACGCGGAGGCATAAGCAATGCGCAGGCCATGATCCGTTTCCACAGACAGGCGGGCTTGCAGGATGGGGATGGCGCTCTGGTCACCCAACGTGCCCAGTGAACGGGCGCTGTGGGCGCGGATGGAGCGGTAGCCGGAATCCAGAGCAGCGTGTAAGGGTTCAGCCGCACGGCCGTCGTGGCTGCGCCCCAATGCCCAGGCGGCCATCACTCCCAACGCCGGATCATTGCCGTGCAACACCTGGCCGAGCGCCTGGAGTAACTGCGCGTCGGGGCGGGTATGGCCGATGGCCACAATGGCTTCAAAGCGCACGTTAAAACGCGGGTCGGCCAACGATTCCAGCAGTTCTTCAATGGTGAGTAGGCTGCGCGCCCGCCCCAACCGTTCGGTCAGGCGCACGGCCGTTTGTTCATCTTTGGCCATGTGATAGCGGATCATAGATTCCACCGCCAGGAAAGGATTACCCTTAAACAGAAAACCGGCAAAACGGCCAATACCCACGCTGCTGTCGGTTTTTACCCGCCGCAGGAAAAAGAGACTGCCCAGGGGCAGGGTGATGCCCAACACAAACAGCGGCGTGTAGGGGTTGATCTGCACAATCTCTAAATCTACTGACAATTCACTGGACATGTCCAAAATCCAGCCGCCAATCAGTTGGCTCATGCCGCCCATCACGCCTATCCAGGCATAATAGAGCGCCATGTAGTCACTCTTTTTGTCGGATGGCACCACGCTGACAAAGAGCAGCCGCGCCGAGCCAATGGCCCAGCCCATGTTCGCTACGCCTTGCAAAAAGGCAATGCCCAGGGCGACGTAGAGGCTGTAGGGGCTGCCTTTGGGCATGAACAGCCAGCAGATGGGTAGCAAGATGCGCAGCAGGACGCCGGAGAGCATGACGGGGGTGCTGCCATACCGGTCGGCGGCCCAACCCCAGACGAACACGGAAGCCAGACTGCCGACCAGGACGCCATTTTGCAGCAGCACGACCTGGCTCTGCGGCAGACGCACTTCTTCGACCATGAACAGGGGTAAAAAGGAAATCATGGGTACGGTAGCCAGGGTCATCAGGGCGATACCCAGCAGGAAATGGCGAAAGTTATGGTCGTGTACGGCCGTCCACAATTCTCGCCGGTTCTTTTGCGCCGGGCCGGCGACGGGCGCGCCGCCGGGGATGTGGGAGTAGGCCCACACCCCCAGTAGACCAAAGGCCACGCCCAGGCCAATGAGCAGCATAAACCCGGAGAGGTCGTCGTTGTGGGCGATGACATAGCCGGCGGCAGCCACGGCCATAAAGCCGACGGTGGTGGTGAACAAATTGTCCAGCGCCGAGTATTTGCCGCGCACGTGGTTGGGCACATACTCCTGTGTCCAGGGATATTTACCCGTTTCGGCGGTGGCGCGGCACAGGGCAAAGAGGGCAGTGTTGGCAGCCACAAAGAGGATGGCGGCGTTTTCACCGAAACGGCCGTAGACCCAGGGCGTTAACAGCAGTTGGGCAGCAAAAAATTTGCGGATGCCCCAGAAGGTGATAAAGGTGCGTTTGTAACCAAAGCGGGCCACCCGCGGGGCGATGAAAGGGGCGATGAGACCGGCGAAGGGGAAAAGCGAAAGGACGATGCCGATTTGCCCTTTGCTCAACGCCAGCGCATCCAGAAAGAGGATGAAGACTGAGCCAAAGAAGGTGAATTCGACAAAGACGGTATTGGCCGAATCCCCGGCAATACTCCAGCGCAGGCCACGCATTTTTTCAATGGTGGTGGGTTCTGAGGGGGAAAGGGGAGTGGTTGCCATGTTTAGGAATTATGAATTATGAATTATGAATGATGAATGATGATGCGAGCGTAGTGTAGCCATGATTTGGCCGATGGTGCAAGCGGCTTTACAATGCGGCGGTATGGCGTCATTTTCTGGGAAGTTAAAACCGGCGGGGCGGGCGGCCCGGCTGTGGTTTATGCGCTCGCCGCTGCCGCGTTATGTGCCGTTTTTGGCGTATAGCTACGCCTGGGAACGGCCGTCCGCCATTCTCCTGCCCGCCCAAAAATTGCTCTATGTGCCTGTGCCCAAAGTGGCCAACCGTTCGATTAAGGCGGCGCTGGCGGACGCCGCCGGGCTGCCCTACACCGATCCCCACGAGGCGGCTTTCCAGACCGTGCCCTTAACGGCCGTGCCTGACCTGACCGATTATTTTCGTTTTACCTTTGTGCGCCACCCGCTGGACAGGCTGGTTTCCTGTTATGCGCAGAAGATTGTGCTGTATGCCCGTCAGTTGCAGATGCCGCTGTTGTTTTGGCGCTACGGCCGTCGTTTTTGGCCGGAGATGAGTTTTGCGGAGTTTGTCACGGCCGTGGCCGCCATCCCGGACGGCCGTGCCGACCGCCATTTTTGTTCACAGCACACCTTTGTTTACCGGCAGGGCGCGCCCATCGTAGATTTTGTGGGTCGCTTTGAGCAGTTGGCGCAAGATTGGGAATTTGTCCGGCAGCAGGCCAACATCGGGCCGCTGCCCCATTTCAACCCTTCGCCGCACAAGCCGTTTGCGGAAATGTACACGCCCGCGCTGGCGCAGTTGGCCGTCGCCCGCTACCGGCAGGATATGGCGTTGTTTGGTTACGAAGTGGAGGTGGGGTGAGGGGGTGTAAATCCGGCGATTAAAAACGCGGCAACAAAAGGCGAAGTCGGCCTTCGCCGACTTTTTTCAGCCGACAAAGTTTTTGTCCTGAACCAGGTGAATAGCCGGCTTTGCTCCATGTCCATACCGCTTGCTCCCCTCTGGTGCTGCACGTATACTACACGTGTAATAGTTTGTCGTGAGGAGTGAACGAATGCAAAAGAAATTAACAATTACCATTGATGAAGAAATATATGAAGGGTTGTATCAAATCATTGGCCCGCGCCGGATTAGTGGGTTTATTCAGGAATTGGTACGGCCGTATGTCATTTCTCCTGACCTTGATGCTGCTTACGCGGCGATGGCTGCCGATGAAAGCCGCGAAGCCGAAGCCTGGGAATGGGCGGAAGCAACTGTAGGAGATGTAGCAAATGAAGCGGGGTGAGGTGTGGTGGGTAAATTTTGATCCCGCTGTTGGCAGCGAAATTCGTAAACAGCGGCCGGCCGTCATCGTCAGCAATAACGCCGCCAATAAGCATCTGAACCGGGTGCAGGTTGTTCCCCTTACCAGCGCCAAAATTGAGCATGTTTATCCCAGTGAAGCGCTGGTAACATTTTCCCGCCAGCCGGCCAAAGCGCTGGCTGACCAACTGACAACGGTCAGCAAACTCCGCCTGTCAAACCGTGCCGGGCAACTTTCTCCCGCCGATATGCAGAAAGTGGAACAGGCCATCAAACTTCAACTTAACCTGACGTTCAATTAAACCCTTCCATGATGGGGTGAGCAGGTGAGGGAGTGATGTGCAGGTGCGTCGCACTTCACTCCCTCATCTCAATCCCCATAACATCTGCAATCAACTGCCGCGCTTCGGCCTCACGGCCGTCCCGGATCAACGCCAGCACCTCCGAATCCACCAGTTCATACCAGCGCCGTTTGCGTTCACCAAATTGGGGATGCGTGGCGGCTATGGACGGCCGTAACGCCGCCATCCACTCTAAAAACGTGCCATATGCCGGGTCAAACCGCCCCTCAAACTCCTCGCGTAGCCGTACCGCCAGCGCCGGGGCGGCGCCGCTGGTGGAAATAGAAATCACCAGCGGCCCCTGCCGCACCACCGACCCCGCCACCACATTGCAGTGGGCTACGTCATCCATCACATTCACCAACGCCCGCTCCGTTTCCGCCTCTTCATAAATGGCCGCATTGCGCCTGGCATCGGCGCGTTCGGCGATGACGAGGAACGCCCCCTTGAGGTCGCCTGTTTCATACTCCCGATCCAACCAGACGAAACGGCCGTCGTCCGCCCATTGTTGCAGCGTCGGCGTCAGTTCCGGGGCAATCACCGTCACCGCCGCCGCCACCTCCAGCAGCCCGGCGACCTTGTGTTCTGCCTCATGCCCGCCGCCAATCATCACGCAGAGGCGGTTTTGTAGACCGATGAGAAAGAGGGGGTAGGGTTTCATAATTGAGTAATTGGGTAATTAATTGAGTAATTGAGTAATTGGGTAATTGAGTAATTGAGCAGAAAAATTACCTAATTACCTAATGACATCATTTGCACAGCGGTTGCCATCTGCCCGGTACGCACAACCTTCCCGTCCGGTTGAATGTGAATGCCACACTCGATTTTGTCCGTGCCCGCCCAGCGCCCGGCGCGTTCGTCTGTTTCGCCCGCCAGCAACGGCCGTGTGCAGGGCACACAGCCAATTGAGCCATAGCCCGCGTCACGCAGTTTGTTGTACGGCAGGTCGTAGCGGTCAATGTAATCCTGTACTTGCTCCTTTGTCCATGCCGCCAGGGGGGCCAGCTTGATCAGCCCATTGGCATAGTCCCAATCCACCAGCGGCGTCTGCGCCCGGCTGGGGGATTGGTCGCGGCGGATAGCCGTTACCCAGGCCCGTTTGTCCGCCAGGAATTGTTTCATCGGCTCCACTTTACGCAGCAGGCAGCAGAGGTCGGGGTTGCGCGCCCACAGGTCACGGCCGTATTGGTATGCCTGCTCGCCCAACGACAACCCCGAATGCACTTCCGTAAACTGAATGCCCAACCGCGCCGACAGTTCGTCGCGCAGCGCCAGCGTCTCCGGGAAAAGCAAATCCGTTTGCAGGTAAAAAAAAGTCGTTTTGGGGCGAAATTGGGCGATCATGTGCATCTGCACAATGCCCGACCCGCCAAAGCCGGTGGCGACCACCAGCGAATCGCCATATGTCGCCAGCGCCCAGCGCAGCAGTTCTTCTGGCGGACGATTTTCAAAACGGCGGTTGATGTTTTCCAGGTTTGCCGGTTTCCAGTTCCGCACCGGCGTGTCAATGGTCTTGATGGATATATGGTTGATCATGGTCAATCGAAGTAAAGACCCTAAGGGTTTTCTGAAACCCTTAGGGTCTAAATCTAATTCCCCACAAACGTTGGCTGTTCGGCAAAGAGTTCAGCCGGTTGGGTCTGATAAGTAGCCGCCGGGTCAAACCAGCGCAGTTGGTGGTGCAGCGCCGCCACTTCACCCACCACAATCACTGCCGGGGCGCGAACCCCCTGCGCCTGGGCTATGGCGGCAATGTCCGCCAATGTGCCAGTGATGGTACGCTGGTCGGCCGTGGTGCCTTGTTCAATAATGGCTACGGGGGTGTGGGGGTCACGGCCGTGCGCCACCAAATCTGCCGCAATTCTCCCCAACTGCTGCACACCCATCAAGATGACCAGCGTACCCTGCGCCGGCATTCGCGCCCACTCAATGGCATACTCATCCTGCCCGGCGGTATGCCCCGTCACCACTGTAAACGAAGTGGCTGTCTGCCGGTGCGTCAGCGGAATCCCGGCATAGGCGGGCACCGCCAGGGCGCTGCTGATGCCCGGCACCACTTCAAAGGGGATGCCATTTTCAGCCAAAGATTGGCACTCCTCGCCGCCGCGCCCAAAGACAAACGGGTCGCCCCCCTTCAGGCGCACCACCGCCTGCCCCAGCCGCGCCTCGCAGATGAGCATGTACTCAATCTGCGCCTGGCTGAACGCCTTATGTCCTGGCCCCTTGCCCACGTAAATGGTCTTAGCATGGGCCGGAATCTCGCGCAGCAGCGCCGGGTTTGCCAGCCGGTCATACAACACCACATCCGCCTGCTGCAAAGCCCGCAGCCCGCGCACCGTTATCAACTCCGGGTCGCCCGGCCCCGCGCCCACGATGAATACTTTGCCTGTCGTCATCCATTACTCCGTGATGGAGTAATTAAGTAATTGAGTAATTACCCAATTACCCAATTACCCAATTACCCAATTACCAATTACCCAATTACCCCTTTTATAGTCAACGGCCGTCGCCCATCCACCGCGCCATTTCGCAATTCCACCGTGCCATACTGCTTCTGCAAAATGGCCTGCGTCGCCTGGCTAAATTGGGCGAATGTTTCCGCATTGTTCGGGGCGTACAGGCGGTCGGGGAAGGTGATTTCGATCTCGTCTGGGCGCAGCGCCAGACCAGTATCTTGCGCGAATTGCTGGGCGGCGGCCACGGCCGTAGCCAGCGCCTCCTGCAAATTCTCCGCCAGCGTACCGCCATTGATACGTTTGCGGCGGGTGAGGAATCCGGCACGGCCGTGACCCATATCCAACGCATAATCCACTTCATGCCCGATCAAAATGATGCCCGGCCCTTCGGCCACGTGTTTGTAATCGGCCACATCAATTAACAACCCCGGTACCGCCTCCGTCTGAATCCACCGATGAAAAATCGGGGTCACATTGGTGATCTCATACGCCGTCCCATCGGCGATAAAAAACTTAATGGTGATTCGGTTGACGCTCATCTTTCGCTTCGCTTCTGGTAATCGGTAATCGGTGAACGGTAATCGGTAAGACCCACCGATAACCGATTACTGATTACCGATTACCTCTATAAAGAAACCCCACCCGCCAACGCCCCGGCCAACCGGGCATCACAGGCATGGCACGCTTCGATGAAGAGGTTGGCCTCTTCTACCAGGGCGCGGGCGCTATCTTCGGTGACGGCGACGGGCGGTTTTTCGTGCCGGTCCAGCAGGTAGCGGGCAAATTTGCCCTTGGCGTACCGGTCGTAAAATAACTGCGTATCGTAATAGCGCGTCTTGAATTCAGCCACGATGCGCTGCGGGTCATCACCCACATCCAAAAACTGGTTGCGCACCAGCGCCCGCGCCGCCAGGATCATCGCCCGGTAGGCTCTGGCATCGGCGTCGGCAAAATTCTTCTCATCCAGGGCAACCAGCGCCTCAAACGCCTCCCCTTCCGCTTTGGCAATCTCAAAGGCAAAGAGGGAAATGACCTCACCCGCGCACTCACCCACGCCAATGTCGCCGATGGAAAACTCACGCGGGTCGCCCCAGTCAGAGTAAAAGGTGGGGTTTTCCAAATAATCGGGCACGCCGGTGAAGGGGTCAATGATCGCCTTGATCTCCTTCTTGCCCAGGCGCGTCACCCACTCCTGAAAGCTCTCCTGCGGTTCACGTTCGGCGGCGTAGCGGCCGGTAATGGCGGAGAGTACCTCCGGTACCGCTTTGGCGGGCACCGCGCCCATGGCCAGCCCATACGCCCCGGCGTTTTCGCGCCACTGCCCGCCCAACACCACCTGGAAGTGGGGCACGGTGCGGTTGTTGCGGCGGCGGCTGTTGCCAAAAAAGCCAATGTCGGCCACATGGTGCTGGCCGCAAGAGTTGAAGCAGCCGCTAATTTTGATGCGCAACTCTTTGACGGCCTGGGGTAGAGCGGCGTTTTGCGCCGCCAGCCGGGTACGCAGTTCGCCCGCCAGTCCGCGCGAGGAAGCGATGCCCAGTTTGCAGGTGTCGGTGCCGGGGCAGGAGGTGATGTCCACAATGGTGCCTGCGCCCGGCTGCCCCAGGCCAATGGCTTTCAGGTCGGCATAGAGGGCGGGCAGGTCGGCCTCGGACACCCAGCGCAGGATGATGTTTTGTTCCACCGTCAAGCGAATGGCGTCACCCACGTAGCGCCGGGCGATGTCGGCCAGTTGGAAGGCCTGCTCGCTGGTGAAGTCGCCGAGGGGGGTGTTGATGGTCACGGCCGTGTAACCCGCCTGCCGCTGCTGGTACACATTGGTCTGGAACCACTCATCAAAGCCATCAGGATGGACGACGCCGTTGAGGGGTACGGCCGTTTTCAAAGGCGTCTCCTGGTATGCGGCCACCGCTTCCAGGTAGCCTGTCCATTTTTCATCCGGCGGAATTGTTTCTAGCTCCTCGTACACCAGGCGGCGGAACTCTTCGATGCCCAACTGGGCCACCAGGAATTTAACGCGGGCGCGGTTGCGGTTACGCTTTTCGCCCAACCGGGCAAAAACGCGGAACACCGCCTGTGACAGCGGCAGCATCTCCTCTTCGCGTACAAACTCCGCCAGCACTTTGGCCTGGTGGGGCACCGTGCCCAATCCCCCACCGACGTAGATGCGGAAACCACGCACCGTCTGCCCCTCAATCTGGCGCGTCAGCCCCAGGAAGCCCATGTCGTGCATCATCGCCAGACCACACGCCTCATGCTCGCAGCCGGAGAAAGCGATCTTGAACTTACGACCGAAGTCCTGCACATCATCATGCCCCAAAAAATAGTGGGCCAGCGTGTCGGCGTAGGGGGTTACGTCAAAAGCCTGGGTGCGGCAGACGCCTGCCAGCGGGCAGGCCGTCACGTTGCGCACGGAGTTGCCACACGCTTCCAGGGTGGTGATGCCTACCGCTGCCAGCCGCCGCATCAGGTCAGGCGCGTCGTCCAGGTGGACGTAGTGAAACTGGATGTCTTGCCGGGTGGTGACGTGCAGGATGCCATCGGCATATTCGTCGGCCAGTTCGGCCAACACCTCTAGCTGTTCCGGGTTCAGGCCGCCGTAGGGGATTTTCAGGCGCATCATGCCCGGCGCATCCCAGAGGGTGTCTGGCCCTTTGGTGACGTCGGTCAGGGGGAATTGCAGGGTGCGGGTGGTCAGGCCGTCGTGGCGCTGGCCGTTGTCATACCGCTGGCCGTAAGCGCCACGCCGCAGGCGGGTCTCGGCGAACACTTTTTCGTCAATTTTTCCCTGGCGGCGCAGTTCCATCTGGCTTTCAAAGAGGTCAATTTCGTCAGCTATCTCTTGATAGCCCAAATCAAGAGGAATGGTGAGTTGTTCTTTCCAGGTTGTCATATGTTTACTCCTACAGAGACCTGACAGGTTTTCCCAAACCTGTCAGGTCTGGCTGCTTTTGCCAATAAAAAACGCCCAGAAGAGCAGTCTTCTGGGCGTTTGCGGCGACTGCTCCATTTTGCGTGGGGAGCGGTCGCTGGTTGTCCTTCCGGGCTGTTTGTGTTGTCTAGCCACCGTGACGCGCGGTACCGTCTCCCATGAGGGGACACATACAACACAAGCACATCATTTGGGTGGTTTTGACGTTCACAAACATTTCTTTTTGAGACCCTAAGGGTTTTTGAAACCCTAAGGGTCTGTATTTATAACGAAAATCTGCATGTTGACAACGGCAAAATCATAGCAAACGCGGCGAGGTTTGATTATGGGTGAAAGTGGGGAATTTTTACGGCCGTGATTGGACACATTGCCACAATGAACACCAGAAAGCCCTATTTCTGGATGACGGCGCAAAGGTGATCAACCTGTTAATCGAGCAGTTTGTTCAAGTACCATTTGCCGGAAAGCAGGCTGTTGACATCTTTGGCCAGGTCGCCGGCGGTGTGATACCGGTCAGCCCGATCCTTGGCCAGCGCCTTGTTTAAGATTTCATCCCAGGGCAGACGCGACTGGGGCAGCGCCGCCTGGACGCTGGGGACTGGCTCCGTCAGATGCGCCAGAATGGTGCTGACCAGGGTGTCTTTTTTGAAGGGTAGTTTGCCGGTGAGCATGAAGAACAGCACAATGCCCAGGGAGTAGACATCGGTACGGCCGTCTAAATCCTTCTCCCCTTGAATCTGTTCTGGACTCATATACTCCACCGTGCCAATGAACGTATTATCGGCCGTCAGACCGGCAGTGGCAGCCGTACTTTTGGCAATACCAAAATCCGAGAGGAATGCCTCGTTTTTTGTATCAAACAAGACGTTTGCCGGTTTGATGTCGCGGTGAATGATCCTTTTGCGGTGCGCTTCGTCCAGGGCGGCGGCTACGCGGTCAATGATGGGCGCAATCTCTTGCAGTTTCATTGGCCCCTGCCCCAGCCGATCTTCCAGTGTGCCGCCGCTCATATAACGCATAACGATATAGGATTGATCTCCCTGATGCCCAAAATCATAAATGGGCACAATGGCCGGGTGTTCCAGGGCGGCAATGGTTTCGGCCTCCTGCTGGAAGCGGTCAAAAAAGGTGGGGTCATTTTCCATCAACTGCGCCGACATCACTTTGATGGCAACTTCGCGGCGAATAAAGGGGTCATGGCCCAGATAGACGGTAGCCATGCCACCGCGCCCCAGCCGTTTCAAAATTTCATAGCGTCCAATTCGTTCTGTACTCATTGTGTCCTCAATTGACCTGATTCTAATGCATGGGGTAGGGGCAGGCAACAAAAAGAGGGACACGGCCAGGGCGATTCCAAAGTCGGGTCTTGTTCACCACCGAGGAGTTCGCACGCCCACGTGCGAACGAGCAGCACTTTGGGCGTGCTGCTCTCCTCGAACAGAATATCTGGACTTTGGAATTACCCTGGGGACACGGCCGTGTCCCTCCTCATCTAAAGTAGTGCCAGGCAAGGGGCGGTTCCATCTAGGTCAACCGAAATGATTTTGCCCCTTGCCTGGCACTGCTATTTCCCGGCCTGGAGTTTATAGGCCGCCAGTTCTGCCTGCCTTGCCAGGTTGATGGATTCTGCCAGAATGCGGGCCGACTCCTGCGGGCTGTGGAAACCGGTGCTGTTTTCCGAAGAGACAAAATCCCACCGCAAACTGGCGCCCCGATGCAACAACAATGCCTCTTCCAGTTCCGCGTCTGTTACCCCGGCTGCCCGCGCGGCCACAATGGCGTCTATTGCCGCCAAAATCGCCTCTTCGCTATGGCGCAGCAGGCTGGCCGTGGTGTTTTGAATGGTCAGAATCCGTTCGGTCAACTCCTCTTCGGGCCGGTTGTGGCAGGTCTGGCACGCCTGGCTCACATTCACCAACGGGCTGCGCAGCCAGTGGTCAGATACCTTCACGCTGCCCTCGCGTACATAGGGCATGTGGCAGTCGGCGCAAGAAACGCCAGAACGGGCATGCAGACCGGTACTCCACATCTCAAATTCAGGATGCTGAATTTTGATCATGGGCGCGCCGGTTTCGGCATGAGTCCAATCGGTGAAGCCATAACTGTCGTAATGCGCTTCAATGTTATCTACGGTCAAACCCTGGCTCCAGGGGAAGGTCAGCACCTTGTTATCACCCAGGAAGTAATACTCTACGTGGCATTGGGCGCAGACGTAGGAGCGCATCTCCTGGCGGGTAGCCTGGCTAAGGTCAATGCCGCGCTGTTCCATGGCATTGCGGAAAGCGGGGCGGGTGATGACCAGGTCCATCGTTACCGGGTCATGGCAATCGGCGCAGGAGGAGCCGAAATGCAGCTGATCCTTGAGGTCGTTATAGGGCGTGCGGTTAAAATTTTCCCATCCCATTTCGGCAATCAGGCCGGGGGTTTCGGCGGCGTGGCAGTTGATGCAGGCGCCGGGTTGGTTGACGATCTGTACGCGCTCGGTGTTTTCCTGGTCTATTTGGGCGTAGTAATGGCCGCGCTCTTCGTTGTGGTCTATGCTGAAGGCATAACCGGCCCACAAGCGAATCATCGCCGGATAGCGTTCCAGTTTGCTATACGGTTCCGAGCCACCATAGGGGGTTTCACCGTAGTTTTCCTCGGTACGTCTGAACGAATCGTACTGGATGGGGAAGTTGAGGCCCCAAACGGCCGGGTCTAATTCCCCAGGCGCAACCTCTACCACCTTCAATGGGAATTGGACTGCTTCTTGTTTGCGCTGGTTAATGTTGAGTAACAAAGCGGCCACGACGATGGTTAACGCGGCGGCCAGGATGAAGATGGCCACATACAGCCATTTTTCGCGGGTTAAACGTTGTGTCATCTTACTTCACCTCTTTTTTAGAAGTTCAACTTCTTTTGAGAAGTTGAACTCCTGATGGGATTAACGGCCGTGCCCCACATTCCCATGACAGGCCACACAAGATAGCGTCTCCTTGTCGCCAGAACCATGCACATTGATGGCCATCGTTTCATGGCAATCAATACAATTGTCTTCCGCTACCTGAGCATTAAACGACTTAATCTGAATGGTGTTGGGGAAGCTCCCGGTTGTAAAAGCCCAACTATGGTTAAAACCATTGATGCCTTTCACAATCCACTTTTGGGGGAAAGTATGTGGGGTATGGCAGTCATTACAGACGGCTACAGCCTGGTGGCTGCCGCGATTCCAGCCATCGAATTGTTCGCGCATGACATGGCAGTTGACACAGGCATTGGGGTCATCAGACAGATAGGAAGCGCCCTGCGCATAGCTGAAGGTAAACAGGCTCAACCCAACCAAGATACCCAACATTGCAACGACGCTTATCGCGTAAAAGTTACTTTTCTGGTTCAAGGCAAACCTCCTATCATCCTACTATACCGGCAAAAAGTTGTGACGCCAAACGGCCGTGTCATATTCCATCTATGACATTCCTCACTAGCGCCTACAGCACACTATTGGTTCAACCAATAAGTTGTAGCTATACTTGTGTGCATGGCAAATTTGCGAATCCTCCTGGTAGATGATCATGAAGTTGTGCGGTTGGGCTTAAAAAGCCTGATCGAACGTCACGCCGGCTTTGAAGTGGTGGCCGAGGCCGCCAGCCAAACAGAAGCGGTGCAAAAGGCACTGGCCTACGATCCGGACATTGTGGTGATGGATATCCGGTTGGCCGGTGGCAGTGGCATTGAGGCCTGTGAGCAGATTGTGGCGCAACGGCCGTCCACCAAAATCATCATGCTCACCTCCTACGCCGAAGACGAAATGCTCTTTTCTGCCATCCGCGCCGGGGCGGTGGGTTATGTACTCAAGCAGGTGGGGGGCAATGATGTCATCCGCGCCATTGAAGCCGCGGCGCGGGGCGAAGCCACGCTGGATCCTTCCTTAACCCAGCGCATTTTTGACGAAATGCGCCGTTCCATCAAACAAGAAGAAGCCACTGCCTTTAATGAACTGACTGCCCAGGAGATGCATGTGCTGGCGCTGATTGCCGAGGGCAAAACAAACCGGGAGATTGCCCAGGCCCTTTATCTGAGCGAAGGTACGGTGCGCAATTATGTCAGCGGGATTCTTTCCAAGCTGCAAGTTTCTAACCGGGCTGAGGCAGCCGCTTATGCTATCCAACACCGTTTGAAGGATTATCTACAAAGCTAAAGATGTAATTAGGTAATTAGGTAATTGCTCAATTACCCAATTACCTAATTACCTGATTACCAGGATGAGTAACGGCCGTACCCCCCACGATGTCCTCCACGCCCTGCATCAGGCGACTCTTTCCATTGCCGAACTAGACGATCTGCATAAGGTGTTGCAGCGCATTGTGGACGCTGCCCGCGACCTGGTAGGCGCGCAATATGCCGCGCTGGGCGTTCCCCACAGCGATGGTTATCTGGATGCGTTTATTCACAGCGGCATGGCGCCGGAAGTCGTGGTCCAAATCCCCCATTTCCCCAAAGGGTTGGGGCTGTTGGGTGAAATCATTCGCAGTGGTCAGGCCATTCGTATTCCCCGCATTGAAGATGATCCGCGCTCGGTTGGTTTTCCGCCTGGCCATCCGCCCATGGATGCGTTTCTAGGTGTACCGGTCATGGCCGGTGAGGAAATGCTGGGCAACTTATATCTCACCGAGAAAATTGGGGCAGCCGAATTTACGGCCGAAGACCAGGAAGTAGTGGAATTTTTAGCCGCCCATGCCGCCATTGCCATTCAAAATGCCCGTCTCTATGAGCAGGTGAGCCGGCTGGCCATTATTGAGGAACGTACCCGCATTGGCATGGATTTGCACGATGGCATCATTCAATCTATTTATGCGGTCGGCCTGACGTTGGAATCGGCGCGGCTGGCGCTGCCGGGCGCACCGGATGAAACCGATATGCTGCTGCGCCGGGTGATTGAGGGGTTGAATGATACGATTCGGGATATACGCAACTATATTTTGGATTTGCGACCGCATCGTTTTCGGGGTGATTTACAGGAAGGGCTGGAGCGGTTGGTGCGGGAGTTTCAGGCCAATGCCATGATTCCGGTAGATTTGCAGGCGGAGGCGGAGGATATGATAACAACACCCACGGCCGTTGCTCGTGCCCTCTTTCTCACCACGCAAGAAGCCCTGGCCAATGTAGCCCGCCATGCCAACGCCAGCCATGTCACCATTCGGCTAACCCGCCAGAATGGGGTGATTGAAATGACGGTGCAGGATGATGGCCGGGGCTTTAACCGCGCCGCCCGCAACTATTCGGTGGGGCATGGCCTCTCTAATATGCGCGCCAGAGCCGAAGACTTGGGCGGGAAATTTTCTATTCAGTCCGCGGCCGGTCAGGGGACGGCCATTCACCTGACACTGCCGGATCGGTAATCAGTTATCGGTAATCGGTTATCGGTCTGCCTTTCACCGATTACCGTTCATTTCTCCGCCGCCGCTAACTCCTCCGCCAGATATTCCAAAAAGTCTGTCACCGTGATGATGCCTACCAGTGTACCGGCTTCTACGACCGGCAGCGCGCCGAACTTGTAGAGCGCCAACATTTCGGCGGCTTTGGCGGCGGGTGTGTCTGGCGTCACCATCACCGGATTGGGCGTCATGCAGCTTTCAGCGGTTACTTTGTCCAGCAGTTCTTCGTCTTGCCAACGGCCGTGCAGCACAATGGGCGAATTCATCACCAGGCGTATATCGCGGTCGGTGATAATGCCCACCAGACGGCCGTTGTCCAGCACCGGCAGTTGGCGGCAGCCCTGTGACTTCATGACGCCGACAATGGTACGCAGCGGCGTGTCTGGTGTGACCGTATTAGGAATCAGAGTCATCAAATCATTCACGGTTAACATGGCGTTGCCTCCTTTGTAAATAGTGGCTGGTTGCTGGCTGCTTGTGGCTGGTACAAGCCACCCGCTACCAGCCACTATTGGAGTTATAAATGCAGTGTAAAGGATGGGAGGGTTGGCAGTCATTGATAAATGTCATCAACGGCCGTGATTTTGCTCAACCGGCCAATCTCTCAATCTCTCAATCTCTCAATCTCTTACCCAAATCCCGTCTTCAACACATGCATATAATTCGCCCGTTCAAAGGCGGCCGGGTCGGCGACATTGGGTTGGCTCATACGGCCGTGTAACGGCCGTAACGCCTCATGCCCATGTTCAGCCAACCATGTGTCCAGGTCTGATAGCATCGTGGCAATATGTTCCACGCCCTGTTCCAGCAGCACCGAAGCCACTTCAGCCACCCTGGCCCCGGCCAACACACATTTCAACACATCCAGCCCGGAATGAACCCCACCCGTCACCGCCAGGTCAGCCCTGACATATTGCGCCAGAATAGCCACCCAGCGCAGCCGCAGCCGCAATTCTCTGGCGCCGCTCAACTCCAGGCTGGGAATCACCTGCTCCGTTTCCGGGTCAATATCTGGCTGGTAAAACCGGTTAAACAGCACCAACGCATCCGCGCCAGCCTGATCAAGCTGCACCGCCATATGGGTCATGGCGCTAAAGTAGGGGCTGATCTTCACCGCTACCGGAATCCGGATTTTATCCTTAACACTGCGAACCAGATTCAAATACATCTGCTCCACTTCCGTCCCCGAAATATGTGGTTTGGTTGCCAGGTGATAAATGTTGAGCTCCAGCGCATCCGCGCCCGCCGCCTCAATCAGCCGGGCATATTGCACCCAACCACCGCTATAATACCCATTCAAACTGGCAATAACCGGTATAGATACTGCTTTTTTCACCTGGTAAATATGCGCCAGATAACCACCCGCCCCCTGGTTATACTCTTTCATTTCCGGGATATGTTGCAGCGCGTCGGGCAGCAATGCCTGGTTGGCTTTACTGACGTCGTGAACGCCCAGGTCGCGCAGTTCGATTTGCTCTTCAAACAGCGAAGGCAGCACCACCGCCGCTACCCCTGCCTCTGCCATCTGGCGAATGGTCTCCACACTGGCGGACAGCGGTGAGGCCGAAGCAATCAACGGATTTCTTAAGGTCAGTCCTAAATAAGATGTGGTCAGATCAGCCATAAAATTACTCGTTTGTAGTGGCTGGTGGCTGGTGGCTGGTAAACCCACCAACCACCAGCCACTAACCACCAGCCACTTTTCTTGTAACAAATCATACCCACTCTTGTTAAACCGTCCAGTTGATTGTGATAGATGTCAGGCGCGAGTAATTACAATGCGCACTCCCCCACCTTCCCTATTGCGTTAGACTTCATATAGCGACCCTATCTGAAATGTGGACAGTCGGAGGAGAGCCTTTAGGCGAACCACGCATCGGCTAAAGCCTCTCCTCCATTCACAACTCATTTGGGAGTGCTATAGAGGGGCAGGTTAGTTAATTTGTGGGGATGGAGATTAGAGATTGGAGATTGGTTCACTCTCTAATCTCCAATCCCCAATCTCTATTCGAGGTAAACAATGGCAAAGAGTGTTAGAAAACAAAGAAAAAAACAAAAGACCAACTGGTGGGTAATCGGTGGGATGGTGATCGGAGGCATGGTATTGGTGGGGCTGATGGCGGTGGCGCTGCGGGGGCCAGACACGTTGCAGTTGGCCCGGTACTGTGAACAAAACCCCGAGAACTGCATTGTAGAAGGCGCAGCCAATGCGCCGGTTACGATCGTTGAGATTTCTGATTATGGCTGTGGGCACTGCCGCGATTTTAATGTAGACACGGCCGTGCAAATCCAGCAGCAATACGTGGAAACGGGCCAGGTAAAATGGGTGGTTATGCCCTTTGCCCTGTCCAGCCAACCCGGCGGTACCATGCCCTCGGCCATTGCGGCCTTGTGCGCGGCCGAACAAGACAACTTCCCTGCCTATCATCGCGCCGCTTTTGACCTGCAAAGCTCGCCCCTGTACAACACGACGCAAGGTTTTCAAGCTGCGGCAGCAGCGGCGGGGCTGGACACGGCTGCTTTTGCTACCTGCCTGGCCAGTAACGATTATGAACAGGTGGTGCGCCGTAACATGCAGGCCGCCGCCAGCGCCGGTATCAGCAGCACACCCAGCTTCGCCCTCGGCAAAGACATCATTCGCGGCAACCTGCCTTATGCCGTTTTCCAGCAGCGGATTGAGTCGTTGTTGGGGAGTAATTGAGTAATTGGGTAATTGGGTAATTACGCAATTACCCAATTACTGTTACCGGAGGTCCGAATGCGACAGGATTGGCAGTTGCGCGTTATTCAACCGATTGCTGTGTTGGGGCTGTTAGTCGCCCACTATTTACTGCTGTTTCATAACGGTGTGTTACTGTCTGGCTGCACTGGTTCTGGTTGGGATGATTGTGGCGCAGTCAGCGGTCCCGGCGCGCCTTATGCCTCGGTTGGCCCCATTCCCGTGGCCCTGATTGGCCTGTTGGGGTACGCCATCATATATGGGCTGACCTGGTTAAAGGACTGGGCGCCGCTGCGAGAGCGTTATCTGCCGGAACTGCTGGTGGGCGCTGCCGGCTTTGGTTTACTCTTTACTCTGGTACTGACGGGGTTGGAAGCGTTTGTCATTCATGCTTTCTGCCGGTATTGCCTGGTATCGGCCGTTTTGATTACAATCATCTTCCTATTGGCTATCAGTTATCTACGCAGCAGACAATATGAGTGAAGCCGGTGGCTTGTGGTTAGTGGCTGGTATCAGCCGCCCTTCATAATTCATCCTTCATAATTATTTTAGAGGAGTGGGCGATGAGACTGGAACTGGTGAAAGATTGGATGACGCGAGAGGTAATCACGGCCGAACCCCATATGGGCGTATTAGACGCGGGCAATCTCATGCGGGATAAGAGCATCAGACGGCTGCCGGTGGTGGACGCAGACGGCCGTTTGCTGGGCATTCTCACGCATGGTGATGTGCGCGAAGCCAAACCCTCCACCACCAGTTCGCTGAGCGCCTGGGAACTCAACTACCTGCTGGCCCGCCTGACGGTAGCCGATATAATGACCCGACCGGTGCTGACCACCACCCCAGAAACCACCATCGGCGAAGCCGCCCAGATCATGTATCAACACAAAATCAGCGGCCTGCCCGTGCTGGACAACAACGACAAATTGGTAGGTATTTTGACTGAATCAGACATTTTCCGCATGGTGGTGCATGACTGGCAAAAGTCACAAGACACCCCCACCCCGCCGTATGCACACTACGAAGAGGGGTAAATCAGGTAATTGGGTAATCGAGTAATTACCTAATTACTCAATTACTCAATTACTCAACTCCACCACTCTCCCCAACGGCGTCACGCGATATTCCACCTTTTTCGGCTCGTGTAAGGGCACGCCAACCTCGCCCTGGTGAATGACAACGGCCGTTACCCCCAATAGTTGTATTGCTTCTTGCATGGGTTGGCTGGCTTCCGTGCCGCCAAAACTGGGCCGGTCAAGCAAAATGACGCTGCTGTCAATGCTCTGCCGCGTCAGGTGCAGCAGTTGCGGCAGCCAGGAAGGGTCGGCGCTGGGGGTGATGATCACGGCCGTGCTGTACTTTTCGGCCGCCCGCCCCACATCCCGCAGTGCGACTGTCAGGTCAATATCTCCGTCGGCCTGCACCAGCGCCAGCGCCCGCATCATGCGCCACTCCTGCCCCTGTCCCTGACCGGGGGGGACTATTCGGGGGGTACGGCCGTAACCCGCCACTCCCACCGCCCGATTTTGCGCCAGCGCCCGCGCCGCCAATGAAGCCGCCAGCAGCACCGCATGTTCCTCCGTGCCCGCCATGCCGCTGCCCAACTGCGCCGCTGCCTGCATATCCAACACCAGCCAGATGTCGCCGGTAGCGTCCATATCAAACTGGCGCACATAGAGCTGGTCTTGGCGGGCGCTGGTGCGCCAGTGAATCCAGCGCAGGGGATCGCCGGGCACATAATGGCGGGTGGTAGCAGCATTGATGGTGGCCTGTAAACTGCGCTGCCGCGCCCGCTGCCGCCCGCTGCTTTGCCCGGTGGGCAGGCTGATGGGCAGCCGGATATGAATGGGTGGGTGGATGATAATTTCCTGGCTCTGTGGATAGTGGCGGGTTATTATAAAAATGCCAAATGGGTCACCGGTGCGGATGCGCCAGGGGCCAAGCCGGTACTGCCCGCGCTGCTGGCACACGGCCGTTTGCCGCCAACGATCCAGGCGATCAATTCCCGGGCTGCGCACCACCGCCGCCTGATAGCCAGGCACATTGGAATCGTCCATCACTTCTACCCACAGCGCCGGGACGGGGCTGTTGTTCCACACCTCAAAACGCTCGGCCAATTGGTCACCCACCGCCAGCCATTGCCGCTCCGTTTGCCGCGCCGCATGCAGTCCCCGCGCCAGATACCACACCCAGCCATACGCTACCAGGAACATGCCCCCCAGGCCAATAAGCAGCGTGTTCCACACCCGGTCTGGCAGCACAAAAGCAGCCACCAGCAGCAGCAGCAGCGACAGAGCCGGTAGGCGCAATCGCAGGCTGATGTGAGTATGTGCTGGCAGGACAAGGGTTTTCATGTGCTGAATTGTGCCACAGGTGGAGCAGGTGGCAAGTGGTTTAAATATAGACCTGTCAGGTTTCCCAAACCTGACAGGTCTGGTTTCTGTTGGCCTGAAAACCAAAGCTGTGCTATTTTCCCGGCGACGAATGCCTGCCATTCTCGGCGGCAGGTTGCCCGATAAAACAATTTCGGTTCTTTGGGAACTCACGGGGTTGACAGGCCCCTTCGACAAGCTCAGGGCAGGCTGTGATGGGTGACGAGTGATGCGTGACCACAGAGACCACACGCATCACTCGTCACATGTCACGCCGAACCCCATGAAATCCTGTAGAGCCAACAATTTCTATTACTCATATTCCCAGAGATGAGGTGAAACGATGGCAAAAGGAACCCCAACCCCAGAAATCCGCACGACTGCCGGTGTCGTGCAAGGTTTGTACCAGGATCGCGGTCAGATGGCGGTCTTTAAGGGTATTCCCTATGCCGCGCCGCCGGTTGGGCCTCTGCGCTGGCAGCCGCCCCAGCCGGTAGAGCCGTGGGATGGCGCGCGCCCGGCCACAGCTTATAGTCCGACGGCCTTTCAATTGGCGATGGGCTTTGAGGATTTTATGAATGCTTTGGTTGTGGGCCAGGGTTGGAATGGGCTGAAAACCGAAACCGTCAAGCTGCTCTTCAAGATACTCCCCAAACCCAAACAAAGTGAAGATTGTCTGTATCTCAATGTGCGTTCACCGTTGTTGCGCGCGGACGGCCGTTTGCCCGTTATGGTCTGGATTCATGGCGGCGATCACCAGGATGGCAGCGGCGGCGAGATTTTCTACGACAGCAATGCGTTGGCGTATCGCGGTGTGGTGGTGGTGACAATCAATTATCGCCTGGGGTTGATGGGGTATTTTGCCCACCCCGAACTGAGCCAGGAATCGCCGCAGGGTGTTTCCGGCAACTACGGCACACTCGACCAGATTGCCGCCCTGCGCTGGGTGCAGGAAAATATCAGCGCCTTTGGCGGCGACCCGGACAATGTGACTATCTTTGGCGAATCGGCCGGCGGCGAATCGGTGGCGCATATGCTCACCTCGCCGCTGGCGCGCGGGCTGTTCCACAAGGCGATCATGGAAAGCCCCGGCAATTCCGGCCAGATGTTATTTTTGCGGCAGCCATTTTTGAACCGGCTGGCGCTGGAAGAGTTTGGGCGCGATTTTGCCACACATCTGCTGGGTAAGGGCGAACCCGAAGCGGCTTCGGGCCGTAATCAAGTAGAGCAACTGCGCCAGATACCGGCGGCGGAACTCTACAAACGGTGGCGGGAGGCGGAAGAATTCCACCGTTTTCATCCGGTGATAGATGGCTATGTGCTGCCTAAAAGCCCACCCGCTGCCTTCCGGCATGGCGACCAGGCGCGTGTGCCGCTGATCGTGGGCAGCAACGCCGACGAAGGAACGTTACTGTACCCCGTCTTCCCGTCACCGGTGGCCGAATTTGGCCGGGACAAAATCCAACCGTCGCAAATTGCCGGACTTATCCGCCAGGAGTTTGGCGCAGATAGTGACGCCCTCTTTGCCCTGTATCCCGGCCTGGAAAAGGGTGAGGAGCGAGCAGGTATGGCGCTGATGGGTGACGGTTTCTTTGGTGCGGTCTGCGATTTTTATGCGGCGCAGGCGGCCAAAGCCGGGCAGCCGGTTTACAATTACTTTTTTACGCGCACACCGTCATCGGCCAGACAAACGGCGGGCGCGTATCATGCCGCCGAACTTTCTTTTGTGCATGGCAGCAAAATACCGCTGTTTGACCACACCCCCGATGATAACGCCCTGGCACAGGTGATGGGCGATTACTGGACACAGTTTGCCAGCACAGGCAACCCCAATATGCCCGGTCGTCCGGCGTGGCCCCGGTATGATGAAACGGCCGTGCCCCAACAGATGCGCCTGGGTATTGGTAATCAACTGGGGGCGACGGACATCGCCCGCGCCGCGCAATACGAGATTATCCAACGGCGGCTGCACCGCCTGCTAGACGCCATGCCCGAACTGGAGGCGGTGTAAGGCGATTTGCCAAATCGCCCCACCTGGAAAGGAGGTCAACATGTCTTCTGTGGATGAAGCTACCCAAACCATGATTCAAAACTTGCAAGCCAAAACGGGCAAGAGTCTGGCAGAGTGGGTGGCAATAACACGCAGTTGGGGATTGAGCAAACACCGCGAGATTTTGAATCGCCTGAAAGAGGAATATGGTCTGACATATGGTTACGCCAATCTGGTAGCCATCAAAACATTGGAGCGGGATGACCAACCCAAAGAAGCAGACGACCTGGTAGCAGCGCAGTATGCGGGGGCGAAAGCCGGGCTGCTGCCGGTGTATGAGGCGTTGGTCACGGCCGTGACCAACTTTGGCCCCGACGTAGAACTAGCGCCCAAAAAAGCGTATGTCAGCCTGCGCCGCAAAAAGCAGTTTGGCATTATCCAGCCGTCTACCGCCAGCCGGGTGGACGTGGGCATTAACCTGAAAGATATGCCGCCAACGGAGCGGCTGGAACAGTCCGGCAGCTTCAACTCCATGGTCAGCCACCGCGTTCGCCTGAGCAGCGTCGCCGATGTCAACGACGAGTTAATCGCCTGGCTGCGCCAGGCTTACGACGCCGCCTGAATCAGTTTCTCTACTCTACGGCCGTCTCACTCTCTCCGCACAATCCCCTCACTCCAGGCGAAAATGGCTGCCTGGGTGCGGTCAGCCAGATGCAGTTTGCTCAAGATGTTGCTGACGTGGCTTTTAACGGTGCGTTCGCCGATGACCAGCTTTTCGGCAATCTCCTGATTGGACAACCCACCGGCAATCAGGCGCAAAACCTCCATTTCCCGGTCACTTAACTCGGTAAAGGGATTGATTCCTGCCGGTCTATCTCCCTGTAACTCTTGCACAATTCGGGCCGCGACTTTAGGGTGCAAAATGGCTTCGCCCCTGGCTGCTTTACGCACGGCATCGGCCACTTCGGCCGGCCGTGCCTCCTTCAGCAAGTAGGACAAAGCGCCGGCGCGCATGGCCGGGAAAATATGTTCATCCCCATGAAACGAAGAAAAGATGATCACCTGTGTGCGGGGGCTGGCCTGCCGTATCTGGCGCGTTGTCATCACACCATCCATGCCAGGCATAATTAAATCCACCAGCGCCACGTCTGGGGCTAACTCTTCGGCCAGCCGCTGTGCTTCTACCCCGTTGGTTGCTTCGCCGATTACTGTCAGGTCGGGGTTGGTCTCCAAAAAAGTGCGCAGCCCCTGGCGGACGACGGCATGGTCATCTACGATGATGACGGTTATTTCTGCGGGTTCTGTCTTTATATTGGCAGTCATGTTTTCACTTGATGTACGCCTTTTAGGAAGGATGAAATTAGGAGATTGAAGCGGCGCCAATCTCTCAATCTCTTAATCTCTCATCTCAACCAATGTCAAATAGGCCGTAAGTTTTGTCCCCTGACCGGGGGCCGTGTCCAGTATCATCTCGCCGCCAAGTTCGTTTATGCGTTGTTGCATGTTGTTCAGACCAAAACCGCCGGTTTGGGCCATAGCGGGATCAAAGCCACGGCCGTTGTCTTGAATGGTAAACCGGAGCATGTCACCATCATAATCCAGTGAAAGTTGAACTGTGTTGGCCGCGCTGTGGCGGATGACGTTGCTGAGCGCCTCCTGACCAAAACGAAAGAGCGCGCCCTCAACGTCAGGGGGTAACGGCCGTTCCCCCGTGATCTTGAGTGTCGTGCTGATACCAGACTGACGCGACCAACCGTCCACATAATAACGCAGCGCCTCAGCCAGTCCGCGTTGGTTCAGGGATACGGGCTGAAGTTCAAAGATGATAGCGCCCAACTCCCGTTGCGCCAGATGCGTCAGATTGCCCGCTTCTGTCAGGCTGGCGGCTACGGCCGTCTGGTTTTCATCCAGTAGCGCCTGGGCCGCCCCAATCTGGAGCGCCACCGCCACCAGATGTTGTTTCACCGAATCATGCAGGTCGCGGGCCAGCCGGTTGCGCTCTCCCAGCGCGGCCAATTCCTGGCGTGTTTGCAGCAGCGACTGTAATTCGGCAGCCATGTCGTTCAGGTCCATACCAAAACGGCCGATCTCGTCAGCCGAATCGTCCATGACCCGCGCCGAAAAATCGCCCTCTTGCCAGGCGGTCATGGCGTTGCGCAGCCCGGCGAGACGGGCGTCTAACCGGCGCGCACTCAAAAAGCCAAAATAGGTGCTGACCAGCACTGCCGGCAGGATGAGCAGGGTGGCGCTGGGCAGGATGGCTGCCAGGGCGGGTAATATCACGCCCGGCAGTGCTTGCTGCCAATCTAGCTCGGAGTAGGCCCGCCCTAAATAGAAGGCAATAGCCAGGATAGCCCACCAGGAAGCGATGAGAACGGCCGTAAAAGAAACCAACAAGTACGTCAGCGTTAACTGCCACTTCAACTGGCGCATGGTCAGGCGGGCGTATTGGGGCCAGGTCATGGGTGTCATGGATGGGTTAAAACTCCCAGGCAGGAGGCAGAGCGTAGTCTCTACCTCCTGCCGCACACATTATTGGCTTTTAGCATAACATCATTGCCGGGCCTTAACCAACACGAACAGGAACAAAGAGGAGGAGGAGGCCAACCAGGAGCAGGCAGCATACCAACAAGCCCACAGCGATGCCCAGCCAGCCCAAGAGAATACCGGCGCGAGCGATGCCCTCGCCACTGTACAACTCTGGTTTATCCAGAATTTCCTGGCGGGCAATACGGCCGGAAATGATGCCGCCGATGGAGCCGATCAATGGCAGGACGCCGGCCAGCCCCAGAATGGACAGTACCAGGCTGACGATGGCCAGGGTATGCGTAGCCGGTGCATAGGATGGGGTTTCATTTTTCATGTGATTTGTTCTCCTTTGAAAGAATAGTGGCGGGCGCCAGCCGCCAGCCACTATTTCAATCTATTCTTGGATCACATCATACCGGGGATGCTGGCGGTTGTAATCGGCCTGGAGAACCATTTGGGGGTGATCTCTGGGGCATCTGGGCATCTGGTATGCTATTGCGGTTTATGGGATTTCATGGGATCCGACGTGACGTGTGATGCGTGAGGTCTCTTTGGTCACGCATCACACATCACGCATCACACCCCGTCACCCCCTGAGTTCCCAAAGAGCCACGGTTATTTGCTACTTGCGCTTCCCCTCTCTAAAATCTCGCCTTATGGCGACTGATAATAGAATCAAACAACGAAAAGCGTGGATTAGCGCCATGCGGCTGCGCACGCTGCCGCTGGCGCTGGCCTGCATTATGTTGGGCGCGTTTTTGGCGGAGGCGGATGATAAGCTGGATGGGTTGGTCGTGGCACTGTGTGTACTCACGGCCGTGCTGCTGCAAATCCTCTCCAACCTGGCCAACGACTACGGCGACAGCCTGCATGGGGCGGATCATGGTGAACGGCTTGGCCCCGCCCGCGCCGTGCAGTCTGGGGCCATCACCTCACAGGCGATGAAACGGGCGATGGGGATTTTTGCGGGGTTGTCGGCTGTGTCCGGTCTGGCGTTGGTGGTGGTTGCCTTTGGGTTGGCGGCGCTGCCGCTGGTGCTGCTCTTTTTGGTGTTGGGCGCGGCGTCCTTGTGGGCGGCGGTCAACTATACCGCCGGTAAAAATCCCTATGGTTACGCCGGGTTGGGCGACCTGTTTGTGCTGCTGTTTTTTGGGTGGGTGGGCACGATTGGCACCTATTTTTTGCAGACACAAACCTTTTCCTGGGCGCTGCTGCTGCCGGCCAGCAGCGCGGGGCTGCTGGCGGTGGCCGTGCTCAATGTGAACAATATCCGTGACATTGAGTCTGATAAGCAGGCGGGCAAACGGAGCATTCCGGTGCGGTTGGGGCCGGAACGCGCCCGCATTTACCATTGGTGTTTGTTGATGATGGCCTTTGTGCTGGCGGGTATTTATGCCTGGTTTACTTACCAGACGCTCTGGCAATTTTTGTTTGTGCTGGCGGCGCCGCTGCTGGTGCGGCATGGCACGGCCGTACAGCGCACCCACGACCCCCTCCGCCTCAATCCTCTTTTGAAACAGATGGTGTTTACGGCCGTTATCTTTGACTTTCTACTAGGTCTGGGTCAGGTAATAGGGTAAAAGTTTCTGCTTCATCGGGCAAGCCAAATTCGGCACGGCCGTTGACCCCCAACTTCTGGTATATCCGGCTCTGGTAGTTGCGCGCCGTCTGGTAGGTGATATTTAACGTTTCACTGATTTGCCGCCCATTCAGACCTTGTAGCAGGAGGGCAAAAACCTGGCCCTCCCGTGGCGTCAGCCCATACAGTTGCCCAATATCTGTGACCGTTGGCTCTGGTCGTTCGTTGCTGGCCCATATTTCCCGGCTAAAACAGGCCATGCC
>CAADGU010000410.1 GCA_900696625.1 uncultured Chloroflexota bacterium
ATTGTTTATTCGGGCGCCGACGGCCGTTACACCATCAGCGGCATGTATAACGGCAGCTACTGCATTGGCCTGGTTGGCAATGGCGGCCTGTTGGACGACGTGGCCAGCGTGGCCGTCACCACCGGCCAGACGCTTAACGGCATCAACCTGAAATCACCCGCGCCCAGCGGCTCTATCACCGGTTTCGTGTGGGATGACTACTGCCTGACCAACGAAAACGGCGATGCCCTGGACGGTGACTGTGTGGCCGACGGCAATGGCGATTACCACGCCGATGGCATGATTGCCCCCCATGAGGGGTATATCGCCGGGGTGACGATGCTGTTGCAAGCCGGGGCATGCGCCACCGGCAATCCGGTCGCGGTCACGGCCGTGACCAACGCCAGCGGTAAATATACCTTTGGCAGTTTACAGCCCGGTACCTACTGCGTGTCCATGAACGCTGTCGCCGGAAACAACGCTGCCATCCTGCTGCCCGGCGACTGGACCTTCCCCGCCAGAGGTATCTGGTATCAGGAAATCACGTTGTTGGGAAACGACCATGCCTACCCGGTCAACTTTGGCTGGGATTACCAGCTCAGATAGTTACCAACGAGGTGACAGTCACTTCCCAAAGTGACTGTCACCTCTCTCAACGACTGGAATACTTCATGAACACGCGCAGAAAGACGTTACCACCATCACGACCCTGGCCCTGGCCGCTGAAACCGTTGGCCAGCGCCCAGACGACCCGGCAGCATCTGCCAGACGGCCGTCTCTATCTCACCATCGCCCACGACATCATACGCGGCGTGACCCCGGCCATGTTGTGCTGGTGGTTTAACCATATTGACGAGCCGATAGAAATGAACGGCCGTGTCTATCCGCGCTATCTGTTGTGGCATCCACAGGACCACATTGCTTACCAGGTGGTGCAGCGTGCGCCCGATGGTCATGTAGGCAAAGGGGCGCGGGTGCGTATCGTCGAAGCCTTTGGCCGCAACCCGGATTATCTGGTGGACAGTATCGAAAACGTGGAGCGGCTCGACGAAAGCGGCCTGACCTTAAGCCGGAGATTGGGAAAGACAGAACTGTTTAACCTCTCGCATGACTTTCACGCCGTACCGGAGGGCACGTTCTATTTTTCGCAAATGTTGGTCGGCGCGGACAGCGGTTTCGGCCGTCAGTTCATCAATTCCATCGTCCGTCCCCGCCTGTTTCCCGACGAGATGGGGCAGGCATGGCTGCGGCACAACGTGGAAGAAGTGGGTAACTTGGAGCATTTTCTGCCAGCACTCTATGCACGAAGCAGCAAAATCAATTCGTTAGCATCAAACGGCTGGCAAACGGTTGGCAAATGACTGTTTTGTTATCGTTACACCAGCTTAACACAAGGAGAACAAGTGCGTCCTCTTGGGCTATTTTCTACAGCATCCCGGAGATTCAATTTATTGTCAACGGGGTTGCGCCTGCTACTACATATCATACATGGAGTATCTAGAATGAAACATTATCTATTGAGTACATTGGTTTTGTTTTCCTTATTTGCGCTGGTTGGCTGTGCCACTGGCGTTGAGACGGAACCGATGGTTGAGCCGGTGAGCGAAACGGTGACGGAGCCATCGCCTGAAGCGGCGGAGGAAACGGCCGTTCTCCCCCATGATCCCACCGAACCGGCCGCCTTGCCAGGGCCAGAGCCACCCGCGCACGAGATGGTTGACAGTTTAACGGCCGTTGCCGCCGAAGCCATCGCCTACGTGCAGGATGAACAACTCTTCATCCGCAGCCTGCCCGATGGCGAAATCGTGCCCGTCCACACCGAACCCTGCCCAGAAGACAGTTATTGCGCCCTGACCTACCTCAAATGGTCGCCTGATGGTCAACATCTGCTTTATTACTACTATGACGGCAGCAGCAAGAGCCTGCGCGTCAGCGACCGGCAGGGGCATGTGCAAATCATCGAAGACGTTGCCTTTTCGCGCCCTGGAGGCTGGTCGCCAGACAGCCGCACCATCGTCTACATGAAGCAAACCGATACCCCTGCCGAAGTCACTGAAGAGAGTTTCATGGGCGGTTGGGTGTATGACGTGTGGACAGTGGCCATTGCTGCGGAGGGCAGCCTGGAAACGCCGGAGCGGGTCGGTTCCTGGAACAGCCCTGGCGATGGCTGCGGCGGCGGCGGCCGTTCTCCCAGTGAAGTTCTCTATGAAAATGAAGGGGGTACATCCTACGGCTACCGGATGGGCGTGCTGGAATGGAGTGCGCAAGATATTTTGCTCTTTAACCGCAACTGCACCAATATCGGCATCGGCCGGTTCGACATGACCACCGGCACGGAACTGCCCGCTTTCGCGCAGCCGTTGCGCAATCTGGTGCTGAACGCCAGCGGCGATCGTTGGTATGCGGCCACCGGCTACGCCTGGGAACGGGAAGACCCGGAGAACAATCAGCTGCTTACCGGCACGCCGGATTCCCTGGATGTGACCGTCATCCCCACCAGCGCCAAAGTCGAACTGGTGTTTGTCGGTCCGGTGAGCGGCAGCCTGTACTATACGGAGCGCAATCAATTGACGCGGGAAGAGGTGGCCGAAAGGGGACTGTATTTTGGCTTTTTTGAAGCGGCCCTATGGCGCATTCAGCCTGACGGGAGCGGTGAGGAGCGGCTGCTGTTTGGCGCTGAGGATCATGCGTATGCCGGGGTGACAGAAACGGCCGTTGGCGACCTGCTCTTTGTCCTCGTGGAAAATGATCGTCCGCTGTTTGCTGCGGCGCAAGAAGACGCCATCAGCGAAGCTGGGCTGCAAGCCTTTATGCCCCAGCGCCATATCGTGCAGCTACCCGCCGGCGGCGGTGAACCGCAAATGGTACTCAGTAACGCCGGACAGCCGGCGCTCCTGCCGTAGCGCTTTTTTATTAAACGTCTGGCAAACGGTTAGCAAACGGCCGTTTGCCTATGCTGTCAGAACAAAAATTCGCAAGGAGATTGTCTGATGAAACGTTATCCATTGTTACTGTTCTTTGTCCTGACCTTTGCTTTTTCGTGGCCCATCATGATTGTTGATGCATTGGGATCGCAAGGCATCTTTGGCATGGCCGGGCTGTTGTCGGCCCAAAACCAACTCGATTAAAAATGAGGTAACACACCATGAAAAACAAATCTTTATTCACGCTGATGTTGATCATTCTGTTGGCCCTGGCTGCCTGCACCCCAGACGGAGGCACAGAACTGACCGCTGAGACAGCGGCCAATCAAGGCGATGCAGCGGCCGTCCAAACAGAAACCGAAACGGTCAGCGACAAAA
>CAADGU010000411.1 GCA_900696625.1 uncultured Chloroflexota bacterium
CTTGGCGCTGTTTGTGGTCGTTTTACGGCCGTTATTACTCATTTTCCTCTCAGCCATAGCTCAGATGTTCCGTCAGTGGAGGCATTATAACATGGATAAGGTACGCCGTCAGCCATTATGTGAAATTAGCACTACCGCCGCACATCGCATCACCGGGCATCCCCCAAATGGGGCAGAGACAATTTGGGTCTGATGGGGTTATAAGTGATAACAAGGATGGAGCAGAATCACTTAATCGTCTAAAACAAACGCCGGTTTGACCTTAACTGGCGTACATGGATAGGGTCTGGGAAATTGAAATGGTCAATTACCAAATTACCCGTTACCCGCATCAAAGGAGTACATGAATAAAATTGTTAATCGAGAATCAAGTTATCAGTTTTTGGTCATTGGGGCGCAGATTTACAGCATCTTCATCATAATCTGGCTAACCCTCCGGCATTTTTTCGCCGATGCCTTTTGGCCGCTGGCGATCTTGAACACCAGCGCCATGTACTGTTTTGCGCCATTGATCCTGTTGCTGGTCCCCGTCATTTTTAGCCGCCATAAACTGGCAATTGGCAGCTTGTTGATCCCCATTATAGCTTTCGTTTCCCTGTGGGGTACGCTGCTGATTCCGGCGCGCCCGTCGGCGGATTCATCTCCCTCGCTGCGCACCATGACCTTTAATGTGCTCAATTCCAACACGGACATGGAGAAATTGGTGCGCGCCGTTGCCGCCGGTCAGCCAGATGTGGTGGGGTTTCAAGAACTCGGCTCCCGGTCTGCCGCCGCCATCCGCGCGTATTTTGCCGAGGAGTACCCCTACGCCACATTTGATGAGGCGGCGCCGGGCAGCGTGGGGTTGATGAGTCGTTTTCCGATCACGGCCGTACACCGTTTCCCCTTCCCCCCAAAAGACCTGGCGTTACACGCGGAGATAGATTGGAATGGACAGCCAATCCACGTTTTTGTGGTGCATCTTTCAGCAAATAACATCTTTAACCATTCGTTAAAAACCATGCCGCAACTGACGCGGGAACGGTATGCCCAACGCGCCGACCAGGTGACGCGCCTGGAAGATTTGCTGGACGCCATCAGCGATCCCGTTATCCTGCTGTGCGATTGTAATTTTACAGATACGTCGGAGGCTTACGGCCGTATGAACACCCGCCTCAACGATAGCTACAAAAAACCGGGATGGGGCACAGGCAATACGCTCTATACGGCCGGCATCCCTTTCCTCGTGCAGCGGGTAGATTACATCTGGCACAGCGCCCACTTTGTGACACTGCGCTCCTTTGTCGGCCAAGATGGCGGCTCCGACCATCGGCCGGTGGTTTCCACGCTGAGCTTCAGAGGCAATGACGAGTGATGGGTGATGCGTGACGAGTGATGCGTGATGCGTGATTGAAATCCCCTCGCGCATCACGCCCCCTAAAACCTCCATAATCGGTATAATCCAGCCAGTTCGATGGACATTCATAATGGCTCTTTGGGATTTCGTGGGGTTTGGCGTGAAACGTGAAACGTGAAACGTGAAACGTGAAACGTGATGTCTCTCTGGTCACGTTTCACGTTTCACGCTTCACGGGTTGTCAACCCCCTGAATTCCTGAAGACCCTTCATAATTCATAATTCATCCTTCATAATTCATAATTTCCACAGGAGACTCAGCCATGAACCCTGACAAGCGCCGCCCGCGCCTTCTCATTTGTGACGCCATTCATCCTGCCGGTGTTCACCTGCTGCAAGAGGTTGCTGACGTTGACATAAAAACAGGATTGTCGGCGGGAGAATTGTGTACGGCCGTGCCCGCCTACGATGGTCTCATTGTCCGCAGCGCCACCCAGATTACTGCCGAAGTGATTAAACACGGCCTCAATCTGAAGATTATCGGCCGCGCCGGTTCCGGGCTGGACAACATTGATGTGGAAGCGGCCCGCGCCGCCAACGTCGCCGTGGTGAACTGCCCGGACGCCAATACACTGGCGGTCGCTGAACACACCCTGGCGTTGCTGCTGGCCCTGGCGCGGCGGCTGCCCCAGGCCACCAGCAGCATGAAAGCGGGCAAATGGGAAAAGAGCAGCCTGCTGGGGGAAGGGCTGGCGGGCAAAACATTGGGCATTATCGGCTTTGGCCGGATTGGGCGACAGGTGGCGCTGCGCGCTTTTGCCTTTGGCATGAAAATTTTGGTGAACCAGCGCCAGGCCACACCCGAACTGCAAATGGAACCGGCGGTCACGGCCGTAGACCTGCACGATCTCCTGCAACAAGCCGACTTTGTCACCCTGCACGTCCCTTTCAAACCGGAAACACAAAACCTGATCGGCGCGGCGGAACTGGCGCTGATGAAACCAACCGCGTACCTGGTGAACACAGCGCGGGGCGGCGTGGTGGACGAGGCGGCGCTGCTGGCAGCGTTGGTGGACGGCCGTCTCGCCGGCGCGGCCCTGGACGTATTTGCCCAGGAACCGGCGCCCAACCCGGCGCTGGTGCAGCATGAACGGGTGATTGCCACGCCGCACATTGCCGCCAGCACCGCATCAGCCCAAGAGGCTGCGTCCGTTGCCGTTGCCGAACAAATCATTGAATTTTTCCAGCAGGTGGAGGTGGAAACGGTGCTGCCGCTGCGGGTGGTGCCCATGGACAAGGTGTTTGCCCACGAAAATGTGGACGCCAAACGGGTGAACCGGCTGGCCAAACGGCTGGACGAGGAGGGCAGGTTAGGGAATCCGCCGATTGTCACGGCCGTAGGTGACGGCCGTTACATGGTGCTGGATGGGGCCACGCGCTCGGCGGCGATGGCGCAATTGAGTTTTCCCCACGCCATCGTCCAGGTCATCAATTCCGAGGATGGACTGGGGCTAAAAACGTGGTACCACACCATCCGCCAGATACGCGAAGAAGATCTGCTAGAACTGTTGACGGCGCTGCCCCTGATCCAGTTAGAACTCATTGCGCCCACCGAGGCGGCCAAAGCGATGTTTGAATATGGCGGCCTTTGTTACCTGCACACCGCCAGCGACCGCGCCTATCTGGTGCAGCCGGCGCCGGGCGCTAACCGGCTGGATGCGCTCAACCAGCTCACGGAAACGTACATTGAAGCGGCGCACGTTGACCGCACCCTGAACAGCAACATTATCAGTTTGAAGAGTGAGTTGGAAGGGTTCACGGCCGTGGTCATCTTCCCCGAATACACCGTCCCCCAGGTGATTCAAACGACGCTGGAAAGTGGGCGGCTCTTCCCGGCTGGCATCACCCGTTTCATCATTCCCGGTCGGGTGCTGCGCCTGAACGCCGACCTGTCCGTGCTGCGTTCTAAAGAGATGTCCCTGCGCGAGAAAAACCGCTGGCTGCACGAACAGCTTTTACACCGCCAGGCCAAAGGCGGCATCCGTCGTTACGAAGAGCCGGTGGTGCTGTTGGATGAATAAGGGAGGAGGATTAGAGATGGGAGATTGACCCAATCTCCCATCTCTAATCTCAATTCTTAGAAAACTCCTGCGGCCGGGTGGCCTGCTCAAATTGTAGTTCCAGTTCACGCTGTTTTTCGGCCATGGCGGCGCGGGCGTCGTCTACGGCCGTTTGCCAGCGATTGACCGCCTCATCCTTCAACTCCGCCCCCGAAGCCGGCGTCAACAACAACGCCGTCACACTGCCAATCAACGCGCCACACAGCGCCCCGGCCATAAAGCTAAACATTTTGTTCATAGATTCCTTCCTTATTTATGATGCGTGAAACGTGAAAAAAACACGTTTCACGTTTCACGCATCACTTTTTGTTTCCTCGTAAAATGCGGCTACGGCCGTGTCCAGCGTGGGATAAAAGTGGCTGCTGTCAATCGTTTCCAGCAGACCATACCGCACCATCTTATCCTTCACCGGGTCCTTCAATTCGGCAAATACCAGGTGAATCCCGCCGACATTCAATTCCTTGTCCAGGTCAACCAGCATTTCGGCCGCCGTTGTATCTATATCCGTCACCGGTTCGGCTGCTACCAATATCCAGACCGGCTTAGGTTCTGTCTGCGCCACCAGATCGCGCACCTTCCGGCGGAAGATATTGGCGTTGGCAAAAAAGAGCGGTGCATCCCAGCGCAACATCAACAGGCCGGGAATCTGCGCCGCTTGCGGGTAGCGGGTCATATCGTGATAGCCATCTATCTCTGCTGGTTTACCCAGCACTGCGGCATATGGTCGCCAGGAACGTTCAAAGAATTGCCCAATTGCCAGCACGACGGCAATGACGATCCCTTCCAACACGCCGACCAGAATCACACCCAGGGCGCACACCAGCGCCAGGGCAAACTCGCTGCGGCGCATGGCATACAAACGGCGCAGCGCCTTCAGATCAAACAGACTGATGGAAGCGGTAATGACAATGGCCGCCAGCGCCGGTTGGGGTAAATTTTGCACCAAACCGGGGGCAGCCAGCAGCATGAGCAAAACCAATGACCCGGCGACCACCCCGGTCAGTTGGGTCTGCGCGCCGGATTGTTCGGCCACGGCCGTGCGCGAACTGCTGGTACTCACCGGAAAACCGGAGAAAAAACCGGCAAACAAATTGGCCGCGCCAATGCCCACCATCTCCTGGTCGCTGTCCACGTCGTACCCTTTGCGAGCGGCAAACCCGGCCGACGTGGAGATGGTATCGCCAATCGTCACCAGGGAAATGCCCACGGCCGTGGCCGCCAAAATCGGCATATCTGCCCATTCCACGCGCGGGAACGCGGGCCGGGGAAACCCCTGAGGCAGCACCCCTACAACGTCCACCCCCTTGGTCGCCAGGTCTAAAACCATCGTCACCGCAATGGCCGCCAACACCGCTATGAGTATCCCCGGCCACTTGGGCCGCAGCCGTTTCAACCCCAAAATAACCGCCAGACACAACAATCCCACGCTGAGCGCATAGCCATTGGTCTGGTCCAAACCTTGCCAAAAATAGGTAATCTCCTGAAAAAACGTATCGGCGTCAATGGAAAAGCCGAACAACTTTGGCAACTGCCCCACAAAAATCGTCACCGCCAGCCCGGCGAGATAGCCCAACCGCACCGGCGCAGAGAGCAAATCGGCCACAAACCCCAGCCGGGCCACGCCCGCACCCACGCCCACCAGCCCCACCCACAAGGCCAGCATCCCCGCCAGCGCCACCGCATACGCCTCGTCGCCCGCGGCCATCGGCAACACCGTGGCCGCAATCATCGGCCCCAACGACGAATCCGGCCCCAGCACCAAAAACGGGGAGGGGCCAAAGATGGCGTAGGCAAACAGGCAGACAATGGTCGTGTATAGGCCGGTGATGGCCGGCAGCCCCGCCAGTTCGGCATAGGCCATGCCCTGCGGCACCAACAGCGCACACAACACCACCCCCGCCAGCACGTCTTTTCCGACAAAGGCGCGGTTATACGTGCGCGCCACGCGAATACCCGGCGCCCACTTTTCCAGCCGGGCCAATCGGGAGAGTTGGGGAGGATGGGGTGTTGTCATGTTTTCAATCAGGCAGGTACCACAACTTTCAACGCCCCTGGTATTACCTTCAGGGAGATGGGGGTACGGCCGTAATACTCACCATCCGTCCACACCGGTTGATCCGGCTCGGTCTCAATCGTGACCTCTTTGCCGCGCCAGATGAACTGGTTTGCCATGTCCGTATGCAGGTTGACCACCCGCCCCACGGCCGCCGCCAGTGTGCGGATATTGTGAATATCCAGCACAAACACATCCACCAACCCATCATCTGGCTTAGAAAAGTCGCCTGTCACCGCAATGCCCGTACCCGCTTTGGCCGCGTTGACCACATACAGCTTCACGGCCGGCATTTCAATCACCTGCCCATCAATCGTAATGCGATAGTGGACTTCCCGGTCTTTACGTTCTCTGGCGCGATGGTAGGTGTTGACCACGTAGGCAAACGTGCCATATTTATCTTTGTCTTCGCGGCTGGTTTGTTCTTCTGGCTCAATGCCCACGTAAAGCCTCTGGATAAAGTACGAATCGCCTAACTGTACCACATCAATGGGGCGCAATCGGCCACCGGTACAGAGCAGTTCCGTCGCCGGCCGCAGCTCTTTCGGCGTACCCAATTCCGTCGCAAAACCGTTGCCCGTGCCGCCGGCCAAGACGCCCATCACCGCGTTGGTGCCCAGGATGCCGTTGGCAATTTCATGCTGCGTACCATCGCCGCCATACCCGGCGACCAGGTCGGCCCCGGCTGTGGCGGCCGCCCGCGCCTGTTCGGTGGCGTCGCCATACTTTTTGGTGACGCTGATGTTCCAGTCTACATCATATTGCCGGAAGACGTCATTCAACGTGTTGAGAATTGGTTCATCTTTACCCGCTGCCGGGTTGATGACCACATGGATTTTTTTGTAGGGTGCTTCTATCATCGGTTATTATCTCCTTAACTGCACCGTTCTTACACCTTTTTGGTACTACGCGCGCACCAGGCCATTGCCCTATAGTCTAAAACAAGAATAGTGTATGTGACCCTTGATTGTGCAGTAGATGGTTAATCGGGTCAAGATAATGTTATGCGAGGAGAAAAAATGGCAAAAAAACAATTGGTACTGGCGTTTTTTACAGATGAGATGGCGGCAGACACGGCCGTGACCGAGGTGAAGCAGTGGGATAAAGCCAGCAAGGAAATCAAGCTCGGCTCTATCGCCACCCTCGTCAAAGACGAAAACGGCAAAATTAAGACTCAGAAATTGGGCGCCCGCCATACAAAAACCGGCGTACTCGGCGGTGTGTTGGCCGCTGTCCTGTCCGGTGGCGTCACGCTGCTGGCCGGTGTGGTGGTCGGCGGGGTGACGGGTGGCTTTTTCCGCAAGGGGTTGGGTCTGTCGAAAGAAGACCTGGAACGGATTGGCGGTGAGCTGGACAACGGCCGTGCCGCTGTCTGTATTCTGGCGGCCACTGACGAAGCCGAAGCCGTCGCCGCCAAATTAACCGAATTGGGCGGTGAGGCCGAAACGCACGAAGTCACGGAAGAAGCGGTGGAAGAAGCGGCTACGGCCGTGGCCGAAGGCGGCGAAGAAGCTGCCGCTGCTGAGGAATCGTCGGCAGATTAAGAGATTACAGAGATTAGGAGATTCAATCTCCCAATCTCTCAATCTCTCAATCTCCAACTCTATCGAGGTAATAAAAATGAGACAAAATAACGCCGGTTGTTTAACCGGATTTATCACCGGTTTTTCGCGCATCATGCTGCTTATGTTCTGGATTGCCCGGCCCGTGGTCATGGATGCAGCGTTTGGGTCATTTCTGGTGCCCTGCCTGGGCTTCTTCTTCCTGCCATTTACCACCTTGATGTATGTCTTGCTGCAAACATCGGCCGTTGGTGGCATTTCCGGGCTGGATTGGCTGTGGCTGTTCCTGGCGGCTCTGATGGACCTGGCCAGCATTGGTGGCGCTGCTTATTCCAATCGGGACCGTATCCCGGCCGGTTATCCTGGTTCAACGCCGCAAGGCTAATAAACATGAAGGCTAAATCGAAAGGAGCAATCGCATGACCATAAAAACTTACAAAGATGGCGCCGCTTTTACCGGCGTCATCGGCCGTACCACCGAAGAATCATCACCGGCCTGGCCCGAACCACCGCGCCCCCCGGAAGGTGCGCCCAATGTGCTCTTCTTTGTGCTGGATGATGTCGGCTACGGCCAATTATCCAGCTTCGGCGGACTGGTCGAAACCCCCGTCATTGACAGCATCGCCAACAACGGCCTGCGTTACACCAACATGCACACCACCGCCCTCTGTTCCCCCTCACGCGGCTGTATCCTCACCGGGCGCAACCACCACTCCATCGGCCTCGCCTCCATCACCGAAACCTCCACCGGCTACCCCGGCTACAACGGCATCCTCCCCTTCGACAAGGGCATGCTTAGCGAGATGCTGGTGCAAAAAGGGTACAACACCTTCTGTGTGGGCAAATGGCACTTAACCCCGCCCGAACATACCACCCCGGCCGGCCCCTATGATCGCTGGCCGTTAGGTCGTGGCTTCGAGCGCTTCTACGGCTTTCTCGGTGGCGAAACCAGTCAATGGTATCCCGAACTCACCTACGACAACCACGAGGTGGAACAGCCCAAACGGCCCGAAGAAGGGTATCATCTGAGCATGGACCTGGCCGACAAAGCCATCGAGTTCATCCAAGATGCCCACGTCAACGCCCCCGACAAACCCTTCTTCCTTTATTACGCCACCGGCGCTGGCCATGCTCCGCACCATGTCCCCAAAGAATGGGCCGACAAATACAAGGGCAAATTCGACATGGGTTGGGACGAATACCGCAAGATCGTCCACCAACGCCAACTCGACATGGGCATCATTCCGCCCGGCACCGAGCTATCCCCCCATGACCCCGACGTGCCCGTGTGGGATACCCTGCCGGCCGACGCCAAACGGCTCTACAGCCGCATGATGGAAGTCTACGCCGGTTTCATGACCTACACCGACTACCACTTTGGCCGCGTCCTCGACTTCCTGCGCGAGATCGAAGAGCTGGATAACACCCTGATCATCGTCGTCTCCGACAATGGGGCCAGCTCTGAGGGCGGCCCGGTTGGTTCGCTCAACGAAATGTTCTTCTTCAACAATGTCCCGGAATCGCTGGAAGACAACCTCAAGATGCTCGACACGTTGGGCGGTGTCGAATCGGCCAACCATTACGCTTGGGGCTGGACGAATGCCGGCAACACCCCGTTCCGCCGTTGGAAGCGGGAAACGTATCGCGGCGGTACAACCGATCCGTGCATTGTCTCTTGGCCGAAAGGGATTCAGGGACGGGGCGAGATACGGCCGCAGTATGGGCATATCATTGACTTCGTTCCGACCGTTCTGGAAGCGTTAGGCATGGAAGCACCGGAAAGCATTCGCGGGGTAACACAAGCCCCGATTGACGGCGTCAGCTTTGCCCACACCTTCAACGATGCGGTCGCCCCCAGCCATCATCACACCCAATACTTTGAGATGTTCGGCCATCGCTCCCTCTACCATGATGGATGGCGGGCTGTTTGCCCGTGGCCGGGAACCAGCTTCACCGAAGCCGCCAAAAAAGGGCGGGCGTTTGGCTCTCCCATTCCCAACGAGGTACTCCTCGACATCGAAACGCACGATTGGGAGCTGTACCATGTGGCCGAAGATTACTCTGAGTGCCACAACCTGGCGGCGGAAAATCGGGGCAAGCTGATCGAAATGATCGGCCGTTGGTGGGCAGAAGCGGGCAAGTACCAGGTTTTGCCGCTTGATGGCGATGTCCGCGCCCGTCTTGTCGTGGAACGGCCGACCATCGCCGCCCCGCGCAACAAAATTGTTATATATCCCGGCGGCTCATCTATCCCGTTTGCCGCCACGCCTAAGTTGTACAACCGGCCGTGGAGCGTGACGGCCGATGTGGTGATTCCTGCGGGTGGCGCGGAAGGTGTCTTGCTGGCTCAAGGCGGTCGCATTGGCGGTTACGTCTTCTTCGTCAAGGAGAAGAGACTCTACTTCCTCTATAACTGGTTGGGCAAGGAAAAATGGTGGCTCAAGTCCAACATCGAGATTCCCGAAGGGGAAGTTGAACTGCGTTACGAATTTGAGCCGACGGGCAAACCTGATCCGGCGAAGGGGTTGGGTGTACCGGCTCGCGGTCAGCTTTATATCAACCGCAAGCTGGTAGCTACGGTTGACATGCCCTACTCTTTTCTGTACCTGTTTGGCACACAAGGCTTATCCTGCGGTTACGATGCGGGTGATCCGGCGGCGCCAGAGGAATACAGTGGCGAGTTCCGTTTCACGGGCACCATCAAGCGGGTGACGATTGATCTGTCTGGCGAGTTGATCCCGGATAGTGAAATGGATATGAAGCTCGCTATGGCGCGGCAGTAGGGAACCACATCTGCCCTGTTTTGCAAATCAGGGTAGCGGCTAAGGTTGCCCATAGACCCGAAGAGTTTTATCGTCCAGCGTGCAAAACTCTTCGGGTCTTAGTCGTTGCAAATCAGGAGGACACAGATGACTGAACAAGCTGAAAAAGGAGAACTGAAAAGCACGGGGTATGAGTTGTTTATCTTGCTGCTTTCGCTGGTCTCTGTCTTTAACCTGGTCGTTGATTGGATCAATTACATCTATCCCATTTCGGAGCTGACGTTGGGGGTCATACGAATTATCAACGCCATCGTGACGGTGTTTTTTCTGTTTGACTTCGCCTATCGTATCCTGACCACCTCTTCAAAATCACGCTACTTCTTCAAGAATTGGGGCTGGGCCGATTTGTTGGCCTGTGTGCCGCAACTGCGCATTTTCCGCCTTTTCCGCGTTTTCCGGGCGGTGCGGCTGCTGCGGATTTTTGGCGTGAAGAACATGGTGAACGAGATTATCAATAACCGGGCAGGCATAGCCTTGTTTATCACCGTGTTCAGCATCATTGTCATAGCCGAGTTCGTGGGCATTTACGTGTTGAAAGTGGAATCCCAGGCGCCAAATGGCAACATCACCACCTCCGGCGACGCCGTGTGGTGGACGCTGGTGACGATGACGACAGTGGGCTATGGCGACCGTTTCCCGGTGACGCCCCAGGGACGCACGATGGCGGTGTTTGTCATGCTCTCTGGCGTGGCCCTCATCGGCGTGTTAGCCAGCTTCCTCTCTAACTTCTTCCTGGCTCCGCCGAAAAAAGAAGAAGTCGAGTATGCGCCCACCGACCCCCGCGCCAAGCTGGCGGAACTCAAATCCTTGCTGGCGGAACAGCAAGCAGCCCAGGCGACGCTGGTGGAAAAGATTGCGGAACTGGAAGAGATGTTGTGAGCGCCTTCGGACGGTGCGTGATCCGGCTCGTTTGCAGAACAAGGATTGATCTGAACGATGAACGATGAACCCATCCAACCCCTGCCGTACCTGAAACTGCTGCTGTTGGCGGCACTGCTGGGCCTGATCAGCGCCGGGATAACCTTTGTTTTCATGGCGTTGGTGAATGGGGTACAGTCGCTGGTGTGGGAGGAAGCGGCGGCGGTTGGCCTTTCCGCGCCCATTTTTACATTGCTGATTTGCACACTTGGCCAACTGATCCCGAATAGTGAATCAGACATGAAGATTCTGATAGCGCGACAGTAAGATTTTCTGAGCAGACCGGAGGGCAGGTTTTAGAAAACCTGTCCGGTCTGTCTGCGTGATGCGTTAGAGGTAAAACCATGATTGATCCACAGGCCAAACTTGTCCCCTATCTCAAACTCTTGGCGCTGGTTGTCTTGATCGGCTTGATGAGTGCCTTGCTGACCTTTGCCTTTGTGGTGTTGGTGAATCAGGGTACAAGCCTGATTTGGGAAGAACTCGCCGCGATGTCTGGCCTGGACCCGCGTCTCTTTACCCTTTTGATTTGCGCGTTGGGCGGACTGCTAGTTGGTCTGCTGGTGAAGCAGTTCGGCGATCACAACGCCATCTTTGCTGACCTGATGCTTGAATTTGGCAAGACAGGCCGTTTCAACTATCGCCACGCCCCCGGTATTGTAATCACCGCCTTCGCCTCACTCATCGCTGGGGCCAGTCTTGGCCCAGAGGCGCCCCTGGCGGATGCCAGCGGCGGACTCGGCACACTGTTGGCCGACAAGCTCAAGCTCAATGAGCAGGAGACGCGCACATTGGGTTATTCCGGCGTCAGCGGAATGTTGGCCGCCTTCATCACAGAACCAATCGGCGGGGCGTTGCTAGGGCTGGAATCGGCGCAAGGCGGCACCAGCGGCAAGCAGACCTATTTTTGGGTGCTGTTTCCCAGTTTGCTGGCTTCGGCTGTGGCAACCGTTGTGTTTGTCTTGCTCAGTGGCAGCTTCTTCCAGACGTTGTATCAGTTCCCCACCTATTTTCCGCGATTGAGGGATTTGTTTTATGCCGTACCGCTGGGCTTGATTGGTGGGACGGTCGGTTTGCTGTTTATGCTTTCTCTGCGCCGTCTGCAAAAGCTGTTCCAGCCGATGAAGGAGCATGTGGTGTTGCGCGGGCTGATTGGCGGCCTGGGCATGGGGATTATCGGGGCGTTGCTGCCGTTGACGATGTTCTCTGGCGAGGAGCAAACGGTTGAACTGATTACCAATGCGGCCGAGATCGGCGTTGCCCTGCTGGTTGTGATGGGGATAGCCAAGCTGTTTGCTACCTCGCTGTTGCTGTCTACCGGCTGGAAAGGGGGCTACATCTTTCCGGTTATGTTTGCCAGCGCCGCCCTCGGTCTGGCGGCGACGTTGGTGTTTCCCGGCATTCCAACGGCCGTTGCTGTCGCCGCCACGATGGCCGGTGCGCTCGTCGCGGTTTTGCGAGCGCCTCTGTTTGCGGTGCTGTTCACCTTAGTCCTCGTGCAAAAGGAAACGGCGGCCGTGATTGCGGTGGCCGTCGTGGTGAGCGCTTTGTTGTCTGCGCTGCTGGCGCTGTATACCGCCCAACGCGCCGCGAAGCAGGCACAATCCGCGTCATAGAAATCAGGCAACTTGCGGAGCAAGCAGGATATGAATAACGCAAATCAGAAACCGGCAAATGGGCTGGCGCAGTTAGTTCCGGGTCTTAACCTCTTAAAAAAGGTCAACGCCAAGTTGCTCCGCACCGAACTGGTTGTGGCGGTTACCGTGTTTGCGGTACTTGTACCCTCGGCGATGGCCTACGGCGATCTGGCCGGCGTCAACCCAGTTGCCGGCCTGTATGTTGCCCTCGGCGCGATGGTGATGTACGCGCTGTTCGGCACCTCCAAACAGGTCATCATGGGGCCTGAGGCAACGGCCGCGATCATGACGGCGACGGCCGTTGCGCCATTGGCCGGCGGCGATGCCGTGCGCTATGCCGCGCTCGCCGCGTTGCTGGCGCTCCTTGTGGGCGTGGTAGCGCTGCTGGCGCGCGTTGCCCGGCTGGGCTTCATCACCGACCTCTTGTCCAAGCCGGTGCTGGTCGGTTATCTGCTTGGCGCGACGTTGATCGTTATCGGTAGCCAGTTGGGCAAGATGTTCGGCATCAAGCTCCAGAGCGACCAATTCTTTCGGCAGGTGGTAGAACTCATCAGCCGCCTCGACGAAGCGCACCTGCTCACCGTGGCCATTGGCGCCGTGTGTATGGCGACGCTGATCATCATCCGCCGCATGAATCGAGCCTTGCCCGGCCCGCTGATTGTTGTCGTCGGTGCTATCGTGGCCTCGGCCATCTTCGCATTCCAAGACAAAGGGGTTGCGGTTGTCGGCACGGTGCCAGCCGGACTGCCCAGCCTGGCCGTTCCCGCAGTCACAATTCAAGACATTTTGGCGCTGTTGCCTGCCGCTCTAGCCCTCACGATCCTGATCTACGCGGACGAAATCCTGACCTCGCGCGTCTTTGTCACGAAACATGGACAGAAAATAGATGCCAACCAAGAATTCGTCGCCATCGGCGCGGCCAACATCGCCGCCGGTCTCCTGACAGGGTTTCCGTCGGCGCTCAGTGCCTCGCGCACGACCGTCTGCGACCAGATGGGTGGCAAATCGCAGTGGGTCGGGTTGATCGCCGCTGCGCTGACCATCATCTTTCTGCTCTTTTTTACCCCACTGCTGGCACCGCTGCCCACTGCCGCGCTGGGGGCCATCATCATCGTCGCTTCGCTGGGGTTGATCGACATCGCCGCGTTTCGCTTTTTGCGGCAGGTGCGTCCAGCCGAGTTTTGGCTGGCGGTCGTGACCGCCTTCGGCGTACTCACCGTTGGCGTTTTGCAGGGCATTCTCGTGGCTGTGGTGCTATCGCTGATTGCGATACTCTATCGGATTGCACGGCCGCATGATGCGCTGTTGGATGAGTTGAAGGCCAATGGTGGCACGGTCTATCGGGAGGTAGAGGACAAAGAGACCGTGTGGACCGAGCCGGGCTTGATTGTCTATCGGTTTGATGCGCCGCTAGTGTTTGCCAACGCGGCATTCTTTACCGAGCGTTTGGGGGAACTTGTTGCTAATGCCGGTGCGGGATTGCAATGTGTTATTCTCGACGCGGAGGCGATCAGTGATTTCGATTCGACGGCCGCAGAAGCGCTGGAGAATCTGGATGCTGACCTGGAACGGCTAGGTGTCGAATTGTGGATCGCGCGCGCGAATAAACCACTGCGCCAATTATTACAAGTGACAGGATTGATAAACCGCCTGGGTCAAGACAGCATCTATCCGTCGGTGCGGGCAGCGGTGGTAGCGTACCACACACATTTTGGCGCGTCATAGTGTCGTTGGTGAAGCGATTTCGAGCAGCAGCAAACGTGAGAGGAGATTTCCGATGGCACGTAAGTCGAAACATTCCATGAAGGGCCAGACCGAGCAAGAGTTTGCCGTGATTGGGCTGGGGCGTTTTGGCGCCAGCCTGGCACGGCGACTCGAAGAGATGGGGCACTCTACCCTCGGTGTAGACAGCAACATGGCCTGGGTGCAAGCCATCTCCGATGACATCACGTCGGCCATTGCCCTGGATGCGACCAACGAGGACGCGCTGCAAGAGGTTGACATCGCCTCCTTCGGTACGGTGATCATCGCTATGGCGGATGATTTCGAGACCAGCGCCCTGGTTACCACCTACCTGAAGGGATTGGGTGTTGCTCGCGTCATTTGCCTGGCCAAATCCCATCGGCACCGCAGCATCCTGCTGCGCATTGGCGCTGACCAGGTGATCGTATCCGACGAAGACAGCGGCATGAGGCTGGCCGAAACGCTGGCCGCGCCCAACTTATTGGAGCGGGTCCTGCTCGATGCCGAACACAGCCTCGCTGAACTGAAGGCGCCTGGCAGCCTGGTGGCGCAGCCGGTGTCCAGCCTGGCGCGCCATGATGTGTCCGTACTTCTGATCCAACGCCCGAATCACCTTCTCCCCTCTCCCCCCGCTGATACCCGACTAGAGCAGGGTGACACGCTCTTCGTGGTCGGCCAGCGCGAGAAACTATTGGAGATTGCGTCTTTGCCATGAGTTCCACACTGGGCAGCCATCCGAACCTCAGTGAAGTGACGCAGGAAGCGTTGAATTTGCAGCGAAAGCGCCGCCTGCCAATCCCGCTGCGCCTGCTGGTGACGCTGGCAGTTCTGATCGGCATCGGCACGGGGCTGCTGCTTTTGCCCTGGATGACCACGCAGCCGATCAGCCTCATGGATGCGTTGTTTACAGCCACCTCGGCCGCGGCCGTCACGGGACTTTCCGTCCTCACGACCAGTACCGCCTTCACGCGGATGGGCCAGTGGGTGATTTTGCTGCTGATGCAGTTTGGTGGGCTAGGTTTCCTCGTGACCGTTGTTCTCACCCTGCGTCTGCTGGGTCGCCGGATTTCGCTGGTGGATCGCCTGGCGGTCAGCAGTTCGCTGGGACTGGCCAGCCCCAAGGCGATCCTGCTGGTTTTAGGGCGTACAGTGACTTTCATGGTGGCGATTGAGGGTGTGGGCGCCCTGATCCTCTGGGTGCATTGGCGCTTGAATGGCATCGTGCCGGCCGGTGATGTTGCGTTCTATGCCCTCTTCCATGCTGTGGCCGCTTTCTGTAACGCCGGGTTTGACCTGTTCACCGGGCTGCCGCAGTACCCTGACGGCGTTCCGAGTGATCCGATCACCTTGCTGACGCTGGGTTGGCTGGTGATCATCGGCGGGCTGGGTATTCCTGTGTACATGGAACTGCTGCACCGCCGGACAACGCGCCAGGAGGGTAGACGACTCAGACGCTTGAGCCTGCAAACACGGCTGGCGTTGTGGTCGGCGCTTTTTCTCATTTTGGTTGGCTGGGCAGGGTTGCTCATCGGTGAGTATCGGCATGAGGGGGTTCTGTCTGGCGTGTCGTTGGGAGAACGGGTATTACGAGCCTGGTTTCAGTCGGTGGCTGCACGCACAGCCGGTTTTGCCGGCCTCAGCGATTTCGCCAACCTCCACGAATCGAGCCGGTTGTTGCTTATCTGCCTGATGTTCATTGGCAGTGCGCCGGCCTCTATGGGCGGCGGCATCACAACGGGCACCTTCTCCGTGCTGATGGTGGCTATGTGGAGCCTGGCGCGTGGCTATGACAGGGTGCGCACCGCGCAGCGGGCGATCTCGATGGCGGTGGTGTGGCGGGCCATCACCGTACTTTTCATCAGTCTTGGCGTGATCTTGAGCGCGACCTGGCTGCTTCTGCTCACCCAGGAGTTGCCCCTCAGTCCGGTACTGTTTGAAGTTGTCTCCGCGTTCTCTACAACCGGTTTGTCGCTGGGGATAACGGGGCAGCTTGACACCTTCGGCCGGCTGGTGCTCATTGGCCTCATGTTCTGGGGACGGCTGGGCGCCATTACCATTATGCTCATCTTGCTGAAACGCCGTGGGCATGACAGTCTGTTGCAATATCCCGAGGAGACGGTTCTGGTGGGGTGATCGGGCCAATGGTTTACTGCCGGTTACAGAGGCGGCAAAAAGCGCCTTCCGGCAAGGGGATCAAATGAATGAGAAACTACCGGGGGAAAAAGTTCAAACCAATCCTGGTCGCCAGGCCGCTTTTTGGGTCACGCTGGCACGGGCGGTGCTGGCGACGGCGCTGGGGCTGGCAATCATCGTTTACCCGGACAAGACACGGCCGTTGCTGGTCAACTTTATTGGCATGTTCTGGCTGGTGGGGGGCATCATGAACCTGCGCTGGAGTATGACCGGGGAACGCGCCCGTCGCACTTCGGTGGCCGCCGGGCTGATTGGCATTTTGGCGGGGCTGCTGGTTTTAGGGCGTTTCCTGATCAGCGGTCTGGTGCATGAAACGGCCGTAGTGCTGCTGTTGGGGGGCGTGATTGTGCTGACAGGGTTGGTGCATGTTTTTGAAGGTTTTCTGGTGGGGGCGGGCCGTGAGCGGCAGCGGTCGTGGCTGAGTACACTGCTGGGCATATTGGAGATACTCCTGGGGGTGGCGGTATTGGTGTGGCGGCAAAACTTTGGGCCGGTTTTTTATGGGGTGGTGACGGTCTGGGCGTTCCTGGGGGCGGTGGTGCTGCTGCGGGAGGCGTTGGTGAAACGATCTGTCGCTCGTCAGGCATAACCTAATAATTCGGCAAAACGGCCGTATCTGGCTAAAATGTCTCGTGTCGCTGCCGGTAATCAGGTGACTTTAAGCGACAATTGGTGCTACATGCCAAACACGGCCGTAACGTCCTATTTCTTAAATACCAAACTGTATCGCCCTTCGCTGCCAGAAGATTATATTGCCCGCCCGCAGTTACTCGCCAGGCTGGATGATATTCTGCATCGCCCGCTCACGTTGTTCACGGCCCCCGCCGGATATGGCAAGACGACCTTGTTAAGCGCCTGGATTGATCAGAACACTGTGCCCTGTGCCTGGGTCTCGTTGGACGAAGGTGATAATGATCTGGCCGTATTTCTGGGTTATTTCATCGTCGCCATCCGCTCTGTTTTCCCTGATTTTGGTGAACAATTGCTGGCGTTTACCCAGGCCGCCGCGCTGCCGTCACTGCCGGTGATCAATAACTATCTGGTGAATGAGCTAGACCAGCTTACAGAACCTTTTGTGCTGGCGCTGGATGATTACCATGTGCTCACCAATCCAGACATTCACCAGGTATTGGGCGATTTGCTGCATTTCCCTCCAGAGCAGTGCCATCTGGTGCTGCTGACCCGCCATGACCCACCGCTGCCGATTGCCCGGCTGCGGGCGCGGCGGCAGGTGACGGAAATTCGGGCCAATGACCTGCGTTTTTCCCGCGCCGAGGTAGCCACTTTTGCCGGTCTGACCCTGCCCGCTGCGCCAGACGAAGAGACGATTTCGATTTTGGCGGACAAGACGGAGGGGTGGGCCGTGGGGCTGCGCCTGGCCATCCTGGCCATGCGCCGCTGGGGCATAACCGACCAGCAACCGGCCATTTTGCAGGTGGAAAACCGGTATGTGGTGGAGTATCTGGTGAATGAAGTGCTGGCGCGGCAGTCTACGGCCGTGCGCAATTTCCTGTTGCAAACCGCCATCCTGGATCGTTTTTGCGCCCCCCTTTGCGCCGCCGTAATGAACATGCCCTTGTCTGATTTGCCCGAAATAGAACGGCTGGAACGGGAAGGATTATTCATTGAATCGCTGGACGGCAAAAACCAATGGTATCGTTACCATCAGCTTTTCCGGCAGTTGCTACACCATCGCCTGGAGGAACAACTACCGGCGGCAGAAGTGGCGGCGCTGCACCGCCACGCTGCCGTCTGGCTGGCAGCCAACGGCCTGGTGGAAGACGCCATAGACCATGCCTTAACAGGCGGCGATGTGCCGGCTGCCATCAACTTCCTGATGGCGCATAGTGGCGCGTTGATCAACAAGGAGCGCTGGCTGTACCTGGAAAGTTACCTGCAAAAATTCCCCGAAGCTACCCTCCACGATGACCCCCGCCTGCTGCTGCTGCTGGCCTGGCTCAATCTGGCCCGCTGGCGGTTAGACCGGGTAGAAGCCATCCGGCAGCAACTGGCAGCGTATATAGAAACGGCGTCGTTACCGGTGGCGGAATCTCGTTTGCTGCAAAGCTCGTTTCATCTTTTTACGGCTATCAAACACAACTGGGCTACCGATTCTGAAAAGGCCATCGTGCATATACACGCCGCTTTGGCTGCGGCTTTGCCCGACTGGACTTTGTTACAAGGGTATGCCTGGCTGCACCTTGCGGTAGCGGCGACACATTTGGCCGGGGAACAGGAAGCGTTAAAGGCATTGGCTCAAGTGCAGACGACGGGCTGGTTGGAATCGGTTGACAGCCGGGCGCGCAAACAGTTAGCGATGTGTTATGTTTATTTACTGTCTGCTGATTTGCCCAATCTGCGGCGGGTGGCGATGGTTGGGGTACAGTTGACGGAAAGTGCAAAGTTATTCACCACCGGCAGTGTCATGCGCGTCATGGCGGGCAGCACATTTTACCAGCAAAATGATCTGGCGACGGCGGCAGCATGTTTCACGGCCGTGCTGGACTTGCGTTATGTGGCGCACCCGACATTTTTTGTGATGGCGGCCATCTATCAGGCGCTGGTGTACCAGGCGCAAAATCAGACAGAAGCCGCGCAGCAGGTGGTGGAAATGGCCGAACAATGCTGCCTGGAAATGGAGTTTCCCTCCCTGTTACTCACCCTGCAAGCGTTTCAAGCGGAACTGGCGCTGCGGCAGGGAGACCAGGAGCGGGCCGCGCATTGGGCAGCCCACACCGATACCACGTTATTGCCAAAGGCAATGACCAATATCTATGAACCGCAAATGACGTGGCCCAGGATACTGATTGCCCAAAATACACCCGCCAGCCGCCAGCAGGCAGAAGCGGAACTGGCGCGGCTTGACGAAATTGTCACCACGAACCATAACATTCGCTATCAAATTGAAGTGTTGGCGATGCAGGCTTTGCTTTACCAGGCGCAAGACAACATACACGCGGCTGAAACCGCCCTGGTGCAGGCGCTGCGGCTGGCGCAGCCCGGCGGTTTCATCCGGCTGTTTGTAGACCTGGGGCCACAGATGGCCGTTTTGCTCAAACGGCTGGCGTCTCAAGGTATTGCCCCCGCCTATATCCGGCAGATCCTAGACGCCTTCCCGCAGAGTGGCGGTGGGGTACGGCCGTCTACACCCCAACCACTCATCGAATCATTAACCGACCGTGAACTGGATGTCTTGCGTTTGCTGGCGCAGCGCCTGAGCAACAAAGAGATCGCCGGTATCCTTTACATTGCCCCGGAAACCGTCAAGCGACATACGATCAACATCTATCAAAAACTAGATGTGGAAAATCGCCGCCAGGCCGTAAGCAAAGCAATTGAATTGGGACTCATAGTGGACGTGATGCGTGAAACGTGATGCGTGAGGCCCTCCGGTCACGCATCACGTTTCACGTGTCACACCAAACCCCACAAAGCCCAAAATCCCCGTCCACAAAACAGTACACCCTTTTTACACCCTTTCGGGGCTATTGATTGCCGGGCCGGTGACATATTCTTATGGTCAAGGCTGATGAACATAAACCGTCAGTGAGAGGAGATTGGAGATGAGTTCATTGCTGGTTTTTGCTTTCGACAATGAAACCGGCGCGCCAGAGATGGTCGGGCAAATTCAGGCATTACAACGACAGCAACTTATCACCCTCTCCGACGCGGCCACCGTCATTCGCCGGCGCGATGGCAAAGTGAAAGTGAAACAAGCTAATAACCTGGTTGGCGCGGGCGCTCTGGGTGGCGCATTTTGGGGCCTGTTCATTGGCTTGCTTTTTGGTGTGCCCTGGTTGGGTCTGGCGGTGGGGGCAGCCGGTGGCGCCGCAGCCGGGAAACTATCGGACTGTGGTGTTGATGACGAGTTTATTAAGGAAGTGGGCCGCACCATTGAACCCGGTCATTCGGCGCTGTTTTTAATGGTTGAATATATGACTGAAGACAAAGTGCTGCCCGAATTGGCCCGGCACAACGCCACGCTGCTGCGCACCAACTTAAACAGCGAAGATGAGACCCGGCTGCGGGATGTGTTTGGTGTGGTAGAGACAGTTTAGCCATTCAGGTTGAAAGTTCAACTTCTTGGAAGAAGTTGAACTTCTTTTCTGTAAATGATTGGAGGAACAAACAAATGATGAAACATGGACCGGTTGATGTAGTCGTTTTGGCAATTGGCGAGCCTCGTTTTGACGGCAGTATCCTGAAGGAACTTGAGCGGCAGTCTGCGGCCGGCACGATCCGGGTGCTGGACGCCATGGTGTTGTTTAAGCAAGAAAACGGGGAGTGTATGCGGCTTGATCTCGAAGATATGTCGCCGGAGCAAAAAACCAAACTTGGTTTTATTGAAACAGGCACACGCGGTCTTTTTGATTCCGATGACGCCGAGACTCTATGGGAAGGAATGGTGCCGGACTCAGCCGTGATTGCCTTAGCCATTGAACACACCTGGGCCGTGGCCCTGGTGAATGCGATTGCCGCCAGCGGGGTAGAAGTGGCCCTGAACTTCCGTGTACCCGCGCCAATCGTGGACGAAGCCTTTGCTTCGCTGGCAACGAATTAATTTCAGGACCCGATGCGGGACGATTTCCCAAATCGCCCGACAAATAAAGGAGAATAACAATGCCAGGTTTAGTTAGAGGGATGGCCCGCACAGCGGCGGTCGTCGGTACCGCCACCGCCACCCGCAATGCCGTAAACCGCCGACAAGCAGATAAGAATGTGGCTGCCTATTCACACGCCGTGCAGCAGCAGGCGCCGCCACCACAGTATGCCCCACCGCCGCAGGAGTATTACGAACCGGCGCCGGCCCAGGAAGAGGATGTGATCACACAGTTGGAGCGTTTGGGCGCGCTCAAAGCGCAAGGACTGCTGACCGAAGAAGAATTTGCCGCGCAGAAAGCAAAACTGCTGGCGGGTTAATTGGTCGTAGGGCAATTTAGCAAATTGCCCTACGACCAAACACAAGGAGGAAATTAGATCATGAAACGACCGATTGGTGTTACTATTTTGGCCATTGCGGCGGGGATTGCGGTTGTGATCAACGCCATCATTGCCTTGCGTTTTATTTTCCCGTTTATGGGGCCGGTAGATTTTCCCACCACTAGCCTGTGGTATGCTCTGGTTTATGGGCTGATGGCTTATATCTGGTTCTGGGTGTTGCAGATGTTGTGGAATCTGGAAGAAGCCGGCTGGATTTTTGTGGCCGCCATTTCGCTGATCAACCTGGTCTTCGACTTTGTTATTTTGGTGACAGGTGGCGAATGGTATGATGTGCAAATATCCGTCATCCTGAACAGCTTAATACTTATTTATGCCATGCTGCCGGGAACCAAACGCGCCTTTGGCCGTAAGTAGTCTGGCCCAAAACCTGCATGGATTCGGGCCAGACTGATTTAGCGCCGGAAGCAGCCCGGGCAACGGCCGTTACCACCTCTCCCCTTTTTCGATCACTGACAGGGTTGGTGTTGGCCGGTATCGCCCTCTATTTATTGAGTTGGGCTGCCCCGGTAGCTACCCCATTTTTTTCGCCCTATGTCTCACGGCCATCCGGTCTCCCCTCTACCAGTGGTTGATGGGCAAGGGCTTAAAAAAGGGATTGGTTTTGCTGCTTCTTATTGCCGGTATTTTGGGAGCGGGGGTGGTGGTTGCCTGATAGCACCCGATGGGTGGGCCTCCTGATTGGCCGCGCCGAAAGCTGACTTACTCATCAACAGGTTGTAAAAAAATGCCCAAGATTGCCTTGAACCGCGAAACCCTGCGTTCTGACATAACAGCCGGTACCGCCTCCGCCTTTGTCACCATTCCCGATGGGCTGGCGTCGGCCATTCTGGCCGGAGTCAACCCCATGCAAGGGTTGTATGCGCTGATGGTAGGTACGCCCATTGCTGCCTTCACCCTCAGTTCGCAATTTATGTATGTGGGCAATACCGGGGCTATGGCCGTAGCCACCGGAGACGCCCTGGCCGGTGTGTCTGGGGTGAATTCGCTGGCGGCGTTGGGGGTGCTGACGTTCATGGTTGGCCTTATCCAATTTTTGCTGGGTATTTTGCGTTTAGGCGGCATTACCCGGTTCGTCTCTAATGCGGTGATGGTTGGCTTTATGAGCGGCATTGCCCTGTTGATCATCCTGGGACAACTCAGCCACTTTACGGGCTACAGTAGCCCCTACGACAGAAATGTGCTGTCTGGGCTGGATACGCTGCTGAATTTTCAGGCATGGGAAATGCCGACTTTTTTTGTGGGCGCGCTCACCATCGGCCTGATTGTAGGGCTGGGTAAAACGCGGTTGAAGGATTTCAACATGATCCTGGCGATTTTGCTGGGGTCGGTGGTCACGGCCGTGTTCAACCTGACCACTGTCGAAACCATCGGCGATATTGCCGACATCCCACGTGGTTTTCCCTCCTTTACCCTGCCAGACTTCTCCCTGATTCCCCTGCTGCTGCCTTCGGCGCTGGCGTTGGCCGTTATTGGCCTGGTGCAGGCCGTGGGCGTGAGCAAAACTGTGCCCAACACCAACGGCAACTTCCCGGACGTTTCCCGCGATTTTGCCGGGCAGGGCATGGCCAACCTGGCCAGTGGCCTGGTGCAGGGGCTGCCCATCGGCGGCACCATGTCCGAAACCTCCGTGAGCATGAGCGCCGGCGCCAAAAGCCGTTTGGCCAACATTTTTTCCGGGCTGATTATCATTGTGGTCGTGTTATTGTTTGGCAATTTTGTGGAACGTATTGCCATGCCCACCATTGCCGCCCTGCTCATCTTCGCCGGATATGAAGCAATAAAAGTCAAAGAAATTGAAGATGTGTGGGACATTGGCGCAGGCCCGCGAGTCATTATGCTGGTCACGTTTTTAGCCACGCTGGTCTGGCCGCTGCAATATGCCGTACTGGTAGGTGTCATCCTGTCCATCTTGCAATACATCTCCCAGTCGGCTTCGGATGTGCGGCTGGTGGCCTTAGAACCCCAGGAAGATGGGTACATCGTGGAAAAAGAGTCGCCATCAACTCTAGCGGCGCGCAGCGTGACCTTGCTGCGGGTGTATGGCAGCGTCTTTTATGCGGCCGCCGCCAATCTGGAAGAGATGCTGCCCGCGCCACAGGGAGCAGAGCGGGCGGTGGTTATTTTGAATTTGCGCGGCGCTGACCGGGTGGGCAGCACCTTCATCAAGGTGATTGAACGGTACGCGCTGAAATTGCGCGCCAACGGTGGCAAGCTGGTATTGACCGGCGTCCATGCCGGCGTCCTAGATCAAATTGAGAAAACGGAAACGACGGAGGCCATTGCCCGTGAGGATATTTTCCTGGCCGATGAGCGGCTGATGTATGCCACCTGGCAGGCGTGGCAGGCGGCGCAGGCATGGGTGAAAGAGGGAGAAGAGGATACGGCCGTTTAGAAGTTCAACTTCTGCAAAGAAGTTGAACTTCTGGCGGTAAAAAAACCATGATTGCATCTACACAACCATCCAAACGATCAGCAAAAGAGATTTTGCACACTTACGTGCCCATCTTAAGCTGGCTGCCTGCTTACCAAAAAACATGGCTGCGGGCAGATGTGATTGCCGCCCTGACCATCTGGGCGCTGCTGGTGCCAGAGGCGATGGCCTACGCTGGCGTCGCCGGTATGCCGTTGGAAACAGGACTGTATGCCGCGCCGCTGGCCATGGTGGCCTATGCCATATTTGGCTCATCGCGCCATCTTGTTGTCGGCCCCAGTTCGGCCATCGCCGCGCTTTCCTTTAGCGTGGTGGCGATGCTGGCGGTGCCTGGTTCGTCAGATTTCATCCTGTTGACCATCATGCTGGCGCTGATTGTGGGCGTGATGCTCATTGTCGCCAGCGTCTTGCGTCTGGGGCTGATGGCTGATTTTTTGTCTCGGCCGGTACTGGATGGTTTTGTGTTGGGGGTGGCGGTTTCGATTGCGGTGGGGCAGTTGGACAAGATTTTCGGCTTTGAACCGGAAACCAGTTATGACTTTTTACCCGGTTTACTCCTGTTTGTGCGCGATATGGAACTGATTCAAGTACCGACCATGATCGTCGGGTTCGCCAGTCTGGCGTTGTTATTTATTTTGCACAAATATGTACCCAAGATTCCGGCGCCGTTGGTGGTCTTGTTTCTGGCTATTGCGCTATCCGGCTTGCTTGATTTTGAAGCCATGGGTATCCATATTGTGGGGGAAATTCCTACCGGGATGCCGCCATTTGGCCTGCCGGAGGGGATGACGTTGGCAACGGTGATGGCGCTGCTGCCCGGCGCGGTGGGGGTGGCGCTGGTGGCTTTTGCCGAGTCGGTGGCCATTGCCCGCGCCTTTGGCGTGAAGTTTGGTTATGAGGTGAACGCCAACCAGGAATTGCTGGCGGTGGGAGCAGCTAATGTGGGGGCCGGCTTCAGCGGTGGTTTTGTGGGTAATGGCAGCATGTCGCGCACATCGGCGTCGGTGACGGCGGGTGGGCAATCGCAGATGGTGGCGCTGATTGGCGCAGTCGCCATTTTCATCACGGCGTTGGCCTTTACGCCGCTGTTTTACAATTTGCCGGAGGCGACGTTAGGGGCGATTGTGATTCATGCCGTGTGGCATTCGATCCGGCTGAGTAAGGTGACACAGTACCGCTCGATTACGAATCTGGATTTTGCTACGGCCGTGATCGCCGCCGTCGGGGTGCTGTTCCTGGGGCTGCTGGAAGGGCTGCTGCTGGCCGCCGGGCTGGGCCTGGTGGTGCTGCTGTTTAATACCAAGCGGCGCAGCACCCATGTACTCGGCCAGGTGCCGGGGACGCATGTTTTCCGCAGCCTGGAGCATTACCCGGATGGAGAGACGTTCCCCGGCCTCATGATTTTGCGCTTTGACGGCACGCTCTTTTTTGCCAATTCGCCTGATTTTGTGACGGCGCTGCGCAAAAGTGTGGCCGACACCCAACCGCCGCCACGTGTTATTTTGCTGGATTGTGAGTCTATGAATGATATTGACGCGACGGCCGTGATCACCCTGGTGGAACTGGAAAAGGATCTGGCCCGCTCCGGGATTGACCTGCGCCTGGCACGGGTGAAAACCGATGTGCAAAACGTCATGCGCCGCGCCGATCTGGGAAAAGCTATTCCGACCGAGCATTGGTATTTGACGGTGCGTGAAGGGGTTGATGCGTTTTTGGAAGAGACTCAGAGATTAGGAGGTTGATCCGTCTCTCAATCTTCACTCCCCCGCCTCCCATGACACTGTTTGTATTTTTTGCCGCTGCCACAGGGGCAGGGTTGGTTACGGCCAACGGCCGTGACCGTTTCCGGCGCGTAGAGCTGCATAATCTCATCCGCATACCGCCCCTGCCGCAGCAAATCGGCCATCATCTGCATGGGGCGGTGGGTGTGGTTAAAAAACAACTTGTAACCGGCGCATAAGTAATTTAGCCCCTCTTCACCGTCCGGCGTTTGGATAAAGCGGTTGCGGGGGCAGCCGCCGTTGCAGGCAAAACGCA
>CAADGU010000412.1 GCA_900696625.1 uncultured Chloroflexota bacterium
CAGTATTGGGTTGCCAACCACACCGGTTTTAGCTTTGTGAATCAGGGTCATTTTCAGGAGGCGTGGTTGGCGCATGTGCAGGCAAACCTGGCGACGCCTGCGGCTGATTTGCCCCTTCCGGCCCAGGACCTCATGGCGCTTTGCCGGGAACGGGGTGGGGGCTTCCCACGACTGGTGCGTTATTCATGGCGGGATGATGACTGGTCATTGGCAGTGGACGGCCGTCGTCTGCAATTTATGGCCGGGCTGCCCGGTGATGCCGGGGTGCTGCTGCAAGAGCAGGTGGGGCGAGAGCGATTGGTGCATGTTTTTGGCTGGCGAGACGGCCGTGAACAATCCATCGCCCTCTATCCGGCCCAATCTACCATCTTTCGTGTAGACACGATGGGTGAGGATGTGCTGCTTTACGTCTACAAATTTGATGAACAGGCCGCTGAATTTAACCGGGTGGACATGTCTAACTGCCAGCCGGATGGCTGTGGCCTGGCCGGTTATGCCTATCCGCCGCTGTGGTCGCCGGACGGAAACTGGCAGTTAGGTGTGGGTGAAGAAAATACCATCTGGCTGCGAGACGCTGCCGGGCGGGTGGTGCAGGAACGGCACGGCCGTGGCCCCTTCTGGCTCAATAACATTCAATATGGTTACGTCACCGACGATAATCTGATACTGGCTACGCTGACTGAAGCTGTATCGCCGCGCCGTTACTCTCTGGCGGCGCTGAAGGCGGCATTATCACATCTCCACGATTGGCAGGTTGTGGCGGCGGCAGCGGCGCCGGGTGGTCAGGCATTGTTCCTGGCTGTTAGCCACACGGCCGTGCCGGAAAGCGACCTGGTTTCAGGAACGCTGCTGCTGCGTTATGATCTGGCCGCTGAGACGGTGGAACTGCTTTTTGAGGGGGCGGAACGATTTGGGCCGTACCACCCGCTCGTTTTTTCGCCGGACGGCCGTTGGCTGAACATGCAGACCTATAACAGCCAGGAATTTGACTGGCAGTTAGATATTTTGCACCTGGATACAGACCAGCATGAACGGTATCGTTCGGCGCAAAACATTGCCCTGCCGGGGTATGATTGGTCGGCCGACGGCCGTTGGCTGCTGCGTGTAGATGATGGATTTATCCATGTCAGCGCCCCCGCCGCCGGCTACGATCAATTGCTGATGACGCAAGGCGACTCCTGTGATTTTGTCGCCTGGGTGCGGTAAGTAAGCATGGGGAGACCTGACAGGTCTTCAAAGACCTGTCAGGTCTGACTGTAAGCCTATGACGGATAACTTTGATTGGCAAACAGAAGATGATGGTGGTTGGGATACGTTAGAGGCGCAGCCGCAGCGTACTACCCCGCCACCCAAACGGCCGTGGCCGGCGCTGCTGGTGGTGCTGGTATTGTTGGCAACGGCGGCCCTGGTGATTTACTGGCAGTTTAACCGCCGCATTGAAACGCTAACGGCGACGATAGAGGCCGACGTTTTGTCTTCGCACAATCTGGTAAACCGGGCCGTTGCCGGGCAGGATATGGAACTGTTGGCCCCTTTGCTTTCGGCGCGGGAACCGGGTTGGACCAACACCTATGAAAAACTTTTGACTCAGGGGTTGTTTTATGATCGCGCGCCCTTTTATTTGCCGCTGGCAGCGGCCAATGAGGCCTATACCGATTTGTCGGTGGCCGATGAAGCGTACATTCGCATGGAAGTAGCGCCGGACATGAATGCGGCCGAACTGCATTTTTTACAGGAACATACGCTGGGTTTGGGTGAGGAGTCGGTGATGCTGGAACACACGGCCGTTTACCGGCGCGGGCGTACTCGTTGGCTGCTGGCGCCGCCGGATGCCGATTTTTGGGGTGACTGGCAAACCACTGAATTGGACCGGCTAACGCTCATCTATCCCCAACGCGACACGGCCGTTGCCCAACAGCTCGCCGAAGATGTCACGGCCGTGTTGGACAACGTGTGCCGCCAGAGCAGCCCGCAAACATGCCCGGCCGATCTGCGCCTGACCCTGCGGCTGGATACCGACCCCGCCACCCTGCTGGCTATGGCCGATCCCGCTAATTTATATGATGGCAACTTGCGGCTGAATTTACCCACACCCACGCTGGTGGGCCTGCCCATAGATGAGGCTGGCTACCAGGCAATGGCAAAAGGATATGGCGCGGCCGTGGCCGCCACCCTCATTACCTATCTGGCCGAATGGGACTGCTGCGCCCACGCGCCCGTTTACCAGGCGTTTTTGGAGTATCAATTGAGCCAGATGGGCTTACGGCCGTGGCCCGTTACCCCCGCTATCCATGCCCGAATTATCAACAGCGGCGCCAACCTGGATACGCTCTTCAACTTCTGGCGCGAATCCTCATTCCAACCCTTACTCGCCGCTGATGGTTGGCAATTGTACGCTTTTGTAGATTTCTTTATGCGCCAACCGGCTGCGCCGCAGGCTATGGCCATTTTGACCAGTTTCAATAAGCCGCAAACGTTGTCGCAATGGTTGGCCGGTCTGGTGGGGGCGCAGCAAGAAGAAGGCAATATGGTGCAAGAGTTGCTGCTGCGGGACTGGTGGTTATTTGCCCATACCCAATTGGTGGCCAACCAGGGGCCGCTGCCAATTCCCCTGCCGGACCAGGATTTATTGCTGACGTGCAGCACCGATTTGTCTGAAATGGTGACAACCACCTTATACCGTTACCAATTGGCAACTGAGACCTGGCAGGTTGAATACTCCGTAGACGGGCTGCTGTTCAGCAGCCCATTGCCTGGTGACGAGGCTGTCATTTTACAAACCGTTCCCCTGAACGCTGAATTGTTTAAGCCGCTGCTGTGGCGGGATGGCATTGGCCTGCCGGCGGTTAGCCAGGATTATCCCGTATCACTTTCCTGGGGGAAGATGGACCCAACGGGCCGCTATTTGCTGGTATATGGGGTGCCGGCCAACGGCATGGACCCTCACCCCATGTTGGTGGATATGACCGCCTGTGATGAGGATGGTTGCGCCACCATACCCTTGAGCGGGAATCCTGTCTGGTCGCTGGATGGCGCGCAAACAATTTTGGAGGCGATGGGTTTTCTGGGCAATGGGCTGTTGATGGGCACGGACGGCCGTGTCTTGCTGTTCAGTAACGATTTTCAGGTGGAAAATGTCCCCCTCAGCCGCGCCAATCAGACGGGTGATCCCGCCAGTGAAGTAGCGCTGCCGGTTTCCGAGGGCACAGC
>CAADGU010000413.1 GCA_900696625.1 uncultured Chloroflexota bacterium
CCCGGCGATTAAAATCGCGGCTACAAAAGGCAAAGCCCACCTGCGTGGGCTGGGTTTCAGTCGGCGAAGGCCGACTTTGCCTTCTGTTGGTGCAGATTTATCTGCCGCATTTAGGAATATGCGATTGTCCTACCTCTCCCTCAGAGGGAGAGGGCTAGGGTGAGCGTTTTTGGTAAAATACCGTTTATGCGTCAACGGCAGTTTCCTCTCCTCATTGCTTTTCTCCTGGGATTTGCGGTATCGCAGTTGTACACCTATTGGCGGCGGCTGCTGCGGCAGCCGGGGCTGGCCGCCCGGCGGCATTCTCCCCTGTGGGAATCGGATGCCGACAATACGGCAGCGCCCGGCGCTGATGCACCTGCGGCCAGCCTGGCTCGGCTTATTGCTGAAGCCAACGTGCGCGCCGGCATTGAAGAGCGCCACCTGCCCGATGGCACACGCAAAACCATCCTCTGGGCTGGCTGGCGCAACTTCCGCGAACCCTGGGCGCGGGATTTTGGCTTTGCCAGCTTTGGCCTGGTGGCAATGGGTGAGCAGCGGGTATTGAAGGAGACATTGGAATTATATTTGCACTATCAGCGGGCAGACGGCCGTTTCCCCGTCAAAATCCATTCCACCAGCGTCGCCGACCGCTATCTGCACTCCCTCTTTGCCCGGCAGCAGCCCACCCATGCCCCCCTGCGCCCCAAATACCAGACCGCCCACCACACCATCTCGCTGGACGGTAACTGCCTGCTGGTGATCGCTGCGCTCAATTACCTGCGTCGTTACCAGGATGAACGATTTGCCCGCCAGCATTGGGTGGCGCTCAAACAGGCATTGCACTGGGTGGAAAGCCAGGTATTACAGGCCGATGGCCTGCTGCACCAGGGGGCGTATACCGACTGGGCCGATTCCGTTATCCGCAAAGGAGCGGTGCATTACACCAACGTCCTCTATTGGAAGGCGCTGCGCGAATTTGCGTTGGACGCGGCGCGTTATGGTTACGGGGAAGAGGCGATTACCTTTGAAGTGCGAGCAGAAGCGGTTGGCGCGGCCATTAACCGTCACTTTTGGGATGAAACGCACGGTTTTTTCATCACCAGCCGCCAGTTCCGGCATATTCTCAGTAGTGACGGCAACCTGCTGGCGATTGCCTGGGGATTGGCCACGCCTGAACAGGCAAATACCATTTTGGACCATATGGCCGCTTTTGGCATGGCGGATCCGGTACCTACCAAATGTACAAATCGGCATTACGGCCGTGAACACATCGCCCTGGAAAACCGGTTAGGCGGCATTGCCCATTACCACACCTCGGCGGCCTGGCTTTGGCTGGGAAGCTGGCACGCCATTGCCGCTGCCCGCGCCGGGCGGGCAGACGAAGCAGCACAACTGCTCGACCGCATGGGGCAGGTGATTGTGCGCGATGGGGTGGTGCATGAGGTGTATGGCGAAGACGGCCGTTACTTGAAAACACGCTGGTACGAATCCGAAGCTCCCCTCACCTGGAGCGCCGCCATGTTTGTGTATGCCCATGCGGCGGTAAATGGGTAATTGAGCAATTGGGTAATTGAGGTCATTACCCAATTACCCAATCACTATATCCCCGCCCCCAACAATCCTGCCGCCGCTTTCTGCGCCGCCAACTCTTCTACCACATTGGCAGCCACGATGGCTTCGATGGCGCGTTGTTCGGCGGCCTGCTGCACAATGTTGGCGGCAACGAGGGCGCGGACCGCTTTGAGTACGGCCGTAGCCTCCATCTCTCTGGCGGCCGACACCACCATTTCCGCTTCCGCCATTGCCTCCATTTCCTGGCGGCGGGCAGCGCGGCGCACTGCTTCCGCCTGGGCAAAGGCGGCGTCCTCCAGCGCTTCCGCTTCAGCGATCCGCGCCGCTGCTTCTTGCCGCGCCCGCTCTTCTTCTGCCTTCGCTTCGGCCATAGCCACCGCTGCTTCATCAGCCGCCGTCATCTTAATCAGCTCCGCCTCCGACAGCGCCTTCATCGCTTCTTCCTCGGCTTCGGCGGCGACCAGTTTGGCAGCCTTCAACGCCGATAAGGCTTGCAGTGCCGCTGCCTGTTTGATGCGGCGCGCCTGCTCTTCCGCTTCGGCGGCGGCCTTTTCCGCCTCCAGCCGTTGCTGTGTCGCTGCTTCTGCTGCCAGCCGGGCCGTCTCCGCTTCCGCCTGCGCTTCGGCCCGGACTGCCGCCGCTTCATCCATAGCCGCTGCCTGCACTTTGGTCACGGCATCCAGCACAAAAGCTAATTCCTGGCTGGCGACTTGCAGCGAATCCGGGTTGATGTAAGCATTGGCCAGCAGTTTGCCGCCGGCTTTGACAATAGTCTCGCGCAGGCTCAGCGCCCAGTGGTGTTCAAACAGGGCCAGGATGGCCGAACTGCCGTTGGGGATTTTGGCAGCCAGATTTTGCAGCTCTGTTTCGGTCAGGCCATAGTCAGCTTCCGTGTCCTTTAGTGACGTGGCCAATTCGGCCACGTTATTTTGCTTAATGCCTTCGGCGCCCAGCCCGATCAGGCGGCTAACCAGGTGACCAAATGCCTCTTTTTCTTCGGGACGTAAATCGCTGACTTGTTTGCTGGACACCGTGCCATCTGCCTGTTTGATCAGGTAGAGCAGGTCAAACAGGCGGATGATGCCCTCACGGCGCGCGGCGCGTAATTCCTGCACAATATCTTTGGCATAGCTGTCGCTATCGAAGCCGATGATGATCATTTGCAAGGGGCCAATTGACATAATCTTTCTCCTTTATGTGGGGTTATGGTCATAAACAGCAACGAAACAATGATACCCCAGATGTGCTACTTCGGAAAACAACAAAGCCCCCGTGAGGGGGCTTGCTGCGGAAGAGGAGGAGGAAAAAGGAGGAGGAGGAATAGAGGAGAAGAAGTTTGTGTTTAGCTGTTAATAGAATACCAGGAAATGCCGGGCGCTGGTGTTAATCGAATGACATGCCAGGCATACAATCCGTTAACTTACGGCCGTAAACCACCGCTATCGTCGAATCACAGGCAGGTAGGTATAGGAGATTTCCAGCATCGGCCACGCTTCGGCTGCCTGGCCGATGACCTCAATTTCGTTCAGCGCCGCTACATGGTCCCAGTGCCAGCGCCCGGTCACGGCCGTTACCGTCAGGCGCAGGCGGTTTATTTCCACCGGCGTGTTGAAGGTGATGAGCGTACCACCGTTTTCCAGCGGTTCAATGCGGCCGGTGTTACGACCGTCTACCAGCACCCCGTCCCGATACAGGTTCAAGGTCGCGTTGTCCACGTAATAGGGGCCGTCCTGGACTGGTTGGCCGAAACCATTCCAATCGCCGCCCTGTGGCGGCGGGCCAACCAGCCGGATTTGTTTGACGCGCATGGCCGCAGGCCAGGTCAGTTCAACCCACTCGCCAACGGTACGGCCGTCTGCCGTCAGCCAGCCCAACTCATCATCCTGGTATGGCGTCTGGTGGGGGAGTTCAAAAAACGGGGCAGGCGGGCCGCCAGCCGGGCGTGGAATCCAACCGCGCCGGTCATTGATCTTTTCCGGGCCAAATGAGTAACCACTATGGATACTATAGGAACTGGCGCTGGCGTGGGCAAAAGGGGCCACGTTTTGCCAACCTGTTTCGGCGTCGGCCAACACATCATCCAGCGAACCGCTGACGTGCCCCATGTGGCAGCCGGTGCAGGTGACGGTTTCGCCGGGGCGCGCCCAGGCGCTGCCCTGGGCAATGGTGGTATAGCCCCGATCCCAGCCGCGCACCAGCCGTCCTGCGGCGTCACGCAGCACAAAAAAGCCCATCATGTCAGCAGGCACTGTCATGGTGAACGCACCCTCTGGTGTGACCTCAACTTCATCCCAGAGGATGGCCCGCACCTGATTATCGGCGCGGAAATTGGCGCAGGGATTGGGCCAGTCGTTGTAGCAATAAGCGCCGGTAAACTGGTTGGCGTCAATCCACAATTCGGCCGTGGCCACGCTGCCGGGCGGCGGCGAATTGTTCACGTAAGGCGACCAGAGGGATGGGTTCGCGTAGACATTAGGGTTATGAACAGTAGCGGTTTGAATCTCGCCAGGGCCTTTCTGGCTGAACCAGTAGGCGGGCAAGGTGTTGGGTACGTTGCCCAGTACGGGGTCATCGCTGGCGATGGGATAAGGAGCGTCGGGCAGGGATGCCCAACCAACGCGGGGCACAATGGGTTTGGCGTCCATTATGTCGGCTGTACCCAGGCCAAGAGGGGAGAGGTCAAGGGGCACGGCCGTTTGTCCCGCGCCGTTGAGTTCCATTGTCCACAGTCGGTAACGCACGTTGGAACCTTGCAGGGTGACGCCGTTATACGTGCCGCTGGTGGGCAGACTGTTATCCACTTCGGATTGGGAGTAAAGGATACGGCCGTCGGGCAACCCCGCCGGGTGCAGTGCGTAGGGGCCAGAGTCGTCCCCCTGGTTCCAGGCTTTGTCATAGCTCAGTCCGGCCAGGGCGTCTACGGCATTGGCGTAGAGCATTTCCACGCCGGGGCGGGCCACGCGGATGCCGGTTTTGAAGGTGGAATGGAACATGGATTGGTCGGGCTGCATGGTATAGGCCACAAAAAGCTGGCCGTTGTTTTGTACTACGGCGGGTTGGGCGGCGGCATAAGTATCTGTACGGCCGTTGTCGTTGGTCAGGTTATAAACACAGCAAGGCGTCCAGGCGAAACGTTGAAAATGGGTACCATCAGGGTTAACCGTCATCAGGTGCCAGGTATTGGGGGCATGCCGCACAGGGAAGCCGCCAGGGAGAATTGCCAGCGCCGGGTTAAATGTGGCGTCGGGGTTAGCCAGGATGATGGTGCCGTCGGGCAGGGCCGTATTTTGGGGGGCGTTATCTATGCGGTTGTAAATGCCAGTTTCGGTAGGCTGGTTGAACTGATTCCACCAGCGGGAGACGAGGATACGGCCGTCTGGCAGCGGCGTGGGGTGCAATACCCCGGCGCGTTCGGTGGTGATGCGGCGCAGGCCAGAACCATTGCCGTTGATGATGTAAACGTTGAAGGATTCACGGCCGTCATAATGGGCGCGGGTAGGGTAACGGGAAGAGTTAAAGGTGATACGGCCGTCGGCCAGGTAAGCCGGAAATAAGTCATGATAGTCGCTATACGTCTGTGTGTTGCCCCAATCATACTGGGGGATGGGGATGGTGATGCTGCGGTTGGAAAAGGTGAGTTGGGTCAGGCTGGCGCCACTGTAATCGCCCACGTTGATTTCATACAGCCGCCAGCCAAAGTCAGGGCTGGTGGGGTCAATGGTTTTGGCCCCGGCAAAGACGATTTTTGTGGCGGTAAAGTTGACATCGGGGGATTGCACGTCTACCAGGCCGGGCAGGGTATAGACATGCAGCGACCCATCGGCGTCGCGCTGCACCAGTTTGCTGCCGGGGGCGTATTTTGCCAGGCCGGTGCCAAATTGCCCGGCGGGGCCAACTTCATTTTGAAACATTGTGTCTTTTGTGGCCAGGTGGGCGCGGGCGACGAAGATGAGGGGCGGCAAGCCACCATTGACGGTGCGGGTGTCGGCAAACGTGACGGCCGTGACCAGGATAAAAATGATGAGGGAACTAATAATTACCGGGAAAATAAACCAAGATAACCGTTTCATGTTCTGCTCCTTTGTGTGGCGAGTTGCCAGGCTTCTTCTACACGGAGCAGATGGTAACAGACGATGGGGGTAGACTAAACCGGACTTCGGTACTGGCAATGTGTAAGATTGGTTCAATCTCCAAGATTGAACCAATCTGAGGTTATTGGTTAAACAGGGTGTTAGTGATGATTTGCAGACCGGGGAAAATGTGGGATTGGATGATTTCTTCGCCGATGAATTGATTGATCAGGGCATATTCCTGACCGGACAGGGTAAAGACCTGTGCGGAACGGGTTTTGGGGTTGGCGATCCAATACTCCGGCACACCAGCTTGTTCGTAGGCGGTGAATTTGACGGATTGGTCGGTGCGACCGGTGCTTTCGGACAGAACTTCGATGATGAGATCAGGCGCGCTGGTGAAAAATTTAGCGCCGGGTTTAGGCCACCGTTCGGCGCGAATAAAGAGGATGTCAGGCTGCACCGGGCGGGATAATTCGGCCAAGTGAACTTCAAAGGGGGCGGTAATGACATAGCCTAATTTATGTTCGAGGACAAAGTTGCCCATCTGGCGGGCGGTTTCAAAGACGGTAAATTGGTGGTCAAGTCCGGGGGCGTTGGTCACGTATAATACCCCTTCGATGATTTCATACCGACGGCCGTCATCCGGCAGTTTGAGGTAGTCGTCATATGTCCAGTGACCTTGTGTGGGCCTCGCAATTTCTTTGGTGGGGAAAATCATTGTCTCTGCCATTCTGTTTATTCTCCACTGTTGATGGTATGCAGTATAAAACGTAATCTGTGAGGCGTAAACCGTAATCCCATTACGGCTCACGGATTATGGCTCACGCTCTTCACTCTTTCCAGGTAAGCCTGTTCCAGGTCTATGCCGGTGTGGTTGGCTACGTTGAGCAGGTGAATGAGCAGGTCGGCCAGTTCACCGCGCAGGGCAGCGCGAGTGGTTTCCGGGTTTGCAGAATCAACGGGTGGTGTGGCGGCTAGTTGGCGGTGGAAGTTTTGGAGGGTGGGTAAACGGCCGTCATCCGGCAAACTCAGACCAATGTTGGCAGGGGCGCGGGCGGGGGACTGGGCAGCCAGCATTTCCTTGATCTGGGCAGCAGCATAGGCCACGTCGTCTGGTTGGGAGAGGAAATCGAGTTCGTTAACGGGCAGGATGAGTACGGCCGTGTCCTGCAAATTGCTCAGCCACGCTTCATAGGCGGCGGCCAGTTGGCGGATGTATTCCGGGTCCATATCCCGTTCATAGGGGCGGTCGCGTTGGGCAATGCGGCGCATCACCACCTCGTGGTCGGCTTGCAGATAGACGATCAGGTCGGGTTTGGGGATTTTGTCACCGAGGGCGGCATGGACACGGCCGTACATCGCCAGTTCGTCATCCTTCAAATTCAGCCAGGCAAATAACTCGTCTTTGGCAAAGGTATAGTCAGAAACCAGATACCCTTGCTGCAAAGCGGCAGGCACCGCTTCATGCTGCTGGTGATAGCGGCTGAGCAGGAAGAAAATTTGTGTCTGAAACGCATACTGCGCCCGGTTCTGGTAAAAGTCGGCCAGGAACGGGTTTTCTTCAAACACTTCCAACAAAACGGAGGCGTTAGGGAAATAAGGCGGCAACAGCCGCGCCAGTGTCGTTTTACCTACGCCGATGACGCCTTCGATGGCGATGAATTTGTGGTCACTCATGGTAATTGGGTAATTGGGTAATTGGGTAATTGGCCGCTTTAATTACGTAAGTACCCAATTACCCAATTACTTACATCGGAATACCGCTGCTGATAAACTGCCCGCCGTCAATCAGGAAGGTGCTGCCGGTGGTGAAGCTGGAAGCGGGCGAGGCCAGGTAGAGGGCGATGCCGGTCAGTTCTTCCGGTTCGGCCATACGTCTCTGGGGGATGGTTTTCATCACCATGTTGTTGATTTGCTCGTTGCCCCAGATAGCCTGGCTGAAGCGGGTCTTGATGAAACCGGGGGCGATGGCGTTCACCTGAATGTTGGCGTCCGCCAGTTCGACGGCTAATACTTCGGTAAGCATCAGCACGGCCGCTTTGCTGACGCAGTAAATACCCATGCCGGGCTGCGGTTTTTTGCCGGCGATGGAGGCCATGTTGATAATTTTGCCGCCGCCGCGCTGCTGCATAATTGGCGCACACGCTTTAGCCACGCGGAAGTATCCCTTCACGTTCACATCCAGAATTTTGTCCCAATGGCTCTCTTCGGCGGTCATGATGGGGCCAAAGTGGGGGTTGGTGGCAGCGTTGTTGACCAGGATGTCAACCCCGCCAAAAGCGTCGGTGGCTTGCTGGATGAGGGCGTCTACGGCCGTTTGCTCTCCCGTATGTGCCGCTACTGCTAAAGCCTTGCCGCCCTGGTTGGTGATGAGGTCGGCCACTTCATCCACGCCGCTTTGTTTGCGGCTGGCCAGGACGACGCTGGCCCCGGCGGCCGCATATGCTTCGGCAATCACCTGTCCAATACCGCGTGACGCCCCGGTGATGAGGGCTACTTTTCCGGTGAGATCAAACTGGTTCATGGATACTCCTGTGGGAATTATGAATTATGAAGGATGAATTATGAATTTCCATAACTATATCTTGCTGTGCATGTGCAATCAAATTAACCAGACCACGACATCCGATTTCTTTATGGTCATATTGGGTTTGTAGCAGGTTAAGGAAGGGGGTACAGTTAGCCTTATGAAGAGATGGCTGATTGTCGGATTGATGGTGTGGGTGATGGTGTGGGGAGCGCAGTCAACGACTGCCCAGGAAAACCGCATCATGCACACCGTTCACGTGGGGGATAGCTGGCTGGCGTTGGCTTACCGGTATGGGGTGACGGTGGCCGATTTGCAGGCGGCGAATCCGCAGGTGAACCGGCAGCGGCAGCCGGTGATGGGCACGGCCGTTGCCATTCCCGGTTCTGGTGGGGAAAGAATGGGGGTACTGGTACGGCCGTATGGGAATGTGCTGACGACGGCAGTTGACCTCAACCAATCCCCCTGGCAACTGGCGCTGCACAATGGGCTGGAATCGCCCTATCGCCCGCTGCTGTATGCGCCGCTTTTGGCGCCCGGCGGGGAAACACCGCCGCGGGAATGGCCGGTGGGCATAACCGGGCTGGAATTATCGCAGCTTGTGCCGCAGCCGGGGCAGGCGTTGGCGATACACGGTACGGTTGTCGCTGACGAGCCGGTGACGGCGGCGTTGGGGGCGACGGCGATGGACAGTTTTGTGGCCGACGGCCGTTGGCTGGCCTTGACGGGCACGGGGGCGTTTTACGGCCGTCGCCAGCCGGAACTCACCATCCAGGTGGCGGGGCAGCCGCTCTGGGCGCAGCCCTGGCAGTTTGAAGACCCTAATTTGTGGGAGTACCAATCTATTACCCTGACGGGGACGGCGGCGGCCATTGACCAGGAGTCCATTCGCCAGGAGCGGGAGCGGCTGTTTGCCATTTGGGAGCAAAACAGCCCAACGCCGCAATGGGACGGCCC
>CAADGU010000414.1 GCA_900696625.1 uncultured Chloroflexota bacterium
GGGTAATTGGGTAATTAGGTAATTACATAACTACCCGATTACTCAATTACTCTCCAATCACGGCTATCATTTCAATCTCCACCAACGCTCCACGCGGCAGGGCAGCCACTTGAAAGGTAGAGCGAGCAGGGGGATTGGGGGTAACGTAACGGCCGTAAACCTCATTCATCACCGCAAAATCAGCCATATCAGCCAGAAAGACGGTTGTCTTCACCACGTTAGCAAAAGTAGCGCCCGCCGCAGCCAGTACGGCCTGCAAATTTTGCATCGCCCGCTCCGTCTGCGCCTGCACACCCCCTTCTACCAGATTGCCGGTCGCTGGGTCCAGCCCTACCTGCCCGGCTGTGAACAGCAAATTACCGGTGCGCACCGCCTGCGAATATGGCCCTATCGCTGCGGGTGCTTTGTCTGTAGAAATGATCGTTTTGCCCATGTTCACTCCTCTTGCGTCATTCGTAATGGGTAATCCGACGGATCACGGATTACCCATTACGGATTACGGATTACGGGCTACACCCGCGCCGCCAACTGCCAGCTATCCCCCTTCTTCTGGGCGGGGATGGCCCACAGCGCCGGTGTGCCGGCTTCAATGTTAAATTTGATGTCGCGCAGCATATCTTTACGTTCGGCTTCAATGGTCAGGACGATGAAATCCAGCAGCTTCAGACCATCTTCGGGGGTGATGATGGTTTCGCCGAGCAGCGCCCCATCCGGGCGGGGGATGGCCTGGAAGAGAGGTTGCGCCTGCACCAATTTGCTGCCCAGTTCGCGCGCCTGCCGCGCCGGCTGCTGCCAGGCGGGGGCGTAGAGGCGCTGCACCCGCTGCCACAATTCGGCGGCGTCTTTGTCTGCTCCTTTACTGCTGCCCTGGGATTGACGTTGGTGCAAATGGACACGGCCGTGAAACAACCACACCGGCAGCCAGGCATCCACCCGGTCATTACCGGGGGCGGCATAATACACGTCTAGGGGTTGCAGGCCGGTCTGGTGCAGGGTAACGGCCGTGAAACAGTGCATACACACCACCACCACCACATCGTTATGATGCGGCTCCAGCTTTTGACCACATTGGGGACATCGTAAGGGGAGTAATTTCATATTATCCGTGATGCGTAATCCGTGATGCGTAATCCGTGATCTGTTTACAGCCAACGGGTTACGAATTACGGATGACGGATTACCGTTTACTGTTCTTAGACACTTCGTCCAGCAAATTCATGCCCGTTTTCATCAGGCCGCCCATATCCACATTGCCACCGCCAAACATATTGCCGATCAGGCCACCAGAGCCACCCTTGCTGCCAATCGCCTTTTTCACTTTGCCGTGAACCTGCTCCACCTCTTCGCCATACCGGAAGGAGCGATACCCGGCAACAATCAGACCAATGCCCAGGGCAATGGGCAGCAAAAGCAGCGCCAGGCCATCATCATCGCTGCTTTCACTCATGGCCATCGCCGCCAAAATGATGCCATTCACCAGCACAAAATTACCGGCAGCCAGCCCGGCCACCAACGCCCCCGCCCGGTAAAAAATGTTGCCCGGCGCTTTGCCATAGAGTACTTCATTATTCACCCCATCCACCACCACCTGGTAATGGCGCTGGTGATAGCGGTAACGGGCCACCCAGAGCGGATAATAAACAATGGCTAACTGCTCGTGCAAAAAGTGGAACTTTTCAAAATAGGTGCTGTCCAGCCTTTGTTTGCTGCGACCGCGGTAGATGAAATGGTCGTGGGCTTCGTCTAAAGCGTCGGTGTGCGACTCGGTTGGCTCAAACACAATGGCTTCGGCGTGTAAATCTTGCTTCTGGTATGGCTCTAGCTGATTTTGGGCGATGCCCACCTGATGCACCCCATATTCGGACACATCCAGGGCGGCATCCGTCCATATCATCTCTTCAAATATGGCGACTTCGACCGGTTTGGTTTCATCCTTGTCTTTACGCACACGACCAAACAGCCAGCCGGCCACGTCGGCCCGCACTCGCCAATAGGGCAGGTAGACCAAAAACATATCCTCGATCTGTGCTTCCTTTTTGAGGTCACGCGCTTTTTTCATGCCGGAAAAGAAACCGTTCACAAGCTGGCGCGCCTTATCCCGCTCCAGACGGCGGCTGACCTGCCAGCGGCGGGTACCCTGTTCACCCTGGATGAGGGAGTGCAGGCCACAGTAGGGGCAGGCAACCAGGCGTTCGCCTTCTTTAACGGGGACAATACCACTACATTCGGGACAGGTAAGACCTTGTGTTTTATCCATTCTTGAATTTCCGATAGCTGTGCAGGTTCAATGGCAAACTCAGGGCAAATCTGCCAGGAGTTTCACAAAAGCGTCGGCCGTTTCCAGTGTACCTGCCTGGCGTAACATCTGGCGCAATGTGGTGATGTCGGTCACGGCCGTGATGCGCGCCGCCACCTCTTCAGAGGCTAACCCAAACCGGGCATACAAGAGATCTAAAATATCCTCCTGCAACATCTGCATCCGGCCTTGCTCAATGCCTTGCTCAATACCTTTATCAAATCCCTCGGCAATCCATTGTTCGGCTATGGTCTGCATAATCTCATTTCCTTTGTCTTCTAGTGTATGGCGCACAGCGATGACAATATCCTCGCGGGACAAATGTTTGCCAGCCATGCCTACATAATACAACACTGTACCCAACTCGCTCATCTGTCAGATTTTGGCGGAAATGTAACTGGCTACGGCAAACAGGGGTACGGCCATCACCAGGGCAGCAATCAGGTAGATGATAACACCCGCGCCTAGTCCGGTGAGATTGCCAGATAGAAAACCGGCAGCGGGGATGAGAGCGGCACAAAAATAGAGCAGGCAGCCAACAGCGGCCACCGTTTGATAAGGCATTTCTTGCTTGGAGGGGAAAATGTCGGCAAAAACACGACCGGCAGCGGCTTCGACAACGGCCGTATACGGCCGTCCCTCAAAACTATAGGCAAACACATACACCGGCAAATGCACCAGGGCCATCTCTTTAATCATGCCCTCACCGATTTGTTGGTCGGCTGCCAGCCATTTTTTTACTGCATTGAGGGGTACGGTCGGTTCCAGGGCGTAGGCGCTGCCCTGGTATGGCTCCAGGTCTGAGGCAGGGATGGTGATGCGGGTGGTATCTAACACGGAAACGGCCGCCGCTGGTTTGATGATCACCCTTTCCGCACCTTTTACGTCAGCGCGCACCAGCCACAGCGGCCACAGTTGAAATACAGGCGGTTTAATGGTGGCTTTGCTGTCCAGGTTTTTAACCGTTTCGTTGCCGCCCATCCAACGCCGCAGCGCCGCCGCCGCGTCCGTTTCGCGCAAGGTGTCACGCACCACAAAATGCAGCACGGCCTGACTTTTGTCTACGGCATTGGTCGCGCCGCAGAATTCACATACGGCCGTGAGCGCACCCTGTTCCACGGGCAGCACGGCCGTACATTGGTTACACAAAATTTCGGTTGGAGGGGGGACAGCCGGCTCGTCTTCGATCATGCTCATACCTCACCTGCATTGTACGCGCAAAAAGAGAAATGGGGCAAATGGATCTTTGTGATTTTTCAGAGGGAAGTGATGCGTGATGCGTGAGAGTGTCACGCATCACATATCACGCATCACGGGCAGCCAATTACAGCAGCAGGCGCAGCGCGTTTTCCAGGATAGCTTTGAACGCTTGCATAAATTGGGCTGCTTCCGCGCCATCGGTGACGCGATGGTCGGCGGAGAGGGTCACTTTCATGCGTGTGCCAATTGCCAGTTCACCATTAACCACCACCGGCGCCTGCCGCGCCGACCCCACCGCCAGAATACCGGCATGAGGCGGGTTGATGATGGCCACAAAATTCTCCACATCCCACGGTCCCAGGTTGCTGACGGTGAAGGTGGCCCCTTCTACATCTTCGGGGCGCACTTTGCCTTCGCGGGCACGGCCGAACATCTCTTTGTGGTCGCGGGCGATCTTGGAGATGCTGGAAACGTCGGTGTCTTTTTGCACGACGGTGAGCAGGCCACCCTCGATGGCCACGGCCGACCCCA
>CAADGU010000415.1 GCA_900696625.1 uncultured Chloroflexota bacterium
CCAATGCCACCCCTGTACGTTCCATTTCGGCTGAAATCTGTTTTGCCACTTCCGTCACATACACTCTTTTAGGCGTCAAAATGAGCATGTCATCAATTTGTACCAGCGTCAGTAAATCCAAATCATCAACAACCTCGGTCAGGCTTTCGCGCACGGGCTGGGGCAAGGTGAGTTGGCCGCGTTCCCGCAGGCGCACGGTGTAGGTTTTCACTTCATAGTCCATCGTCATATTCTCCTGAAATCGCATATTCGCACAATCAGATTTTATGAAAATGCGAGAGGCTTGTCTATAGCGACCCTATCTGAAAAGAGGACAGTCGGAGGGGAGCCTTTAGGCGAACCACGCATCGGCTAAAGCCTCTCCTCCATTCACAACTCATTTGGGAGTTTATATGTTGAATCTTTTTGCAAACGGCCGTCATCTGGTAAAAATAGATATTGAGGATATGGTGATATTGGCGCCTCAATATCCCCATACATTGAAGGAACAACCATGAGTCTGAGAAAATTCATTGAGCAAACGGCCGTGACCGGCGACCTGATCACCATTGATACCCCGGTAGACACCACCTACGAACTGGCTAACGTAGCCCATGCCCTGGAAGGGCGGCCCGTCCTGTTTAATCAGATCAAGGGGTATCCCGGTTGGCGCGTCATTGCCGGGCCGTGCGCCGACCGGCGTTACTTTTGCATGGATTTAGGGGTAGAACTGCCCCATTTGCTGGATCATCTGGCAAACGCGGTGGCGCACCCGGTAGAGCCGGAGATGGTGGAAACGGCCCCCTGCCAGGAGGTAGTCTTAAAGCAGTTTGATTTGCGCGACCTGCCCATTTTGCTGCATTTGCCAGAGGACGCCGGGCGGTATATTGCCAGTAATGTGGTGATTGTGAACGATGTGGAGTACGGCCGTAACATGTGCTACCACCGCCTTCTCCTGCTGGATGATCGCCATTTTGCCGCCCGCATCATTGAAAACCGGGGTACGTACAATGCCCTGCAAAAGGTGGAAGGGGATTTGCCCGTGGCCATTTGTATTGGCGTCTCCCAGGCCGTGCATCTGGCCGCCTCCATGGGGCCGCCGCCGGAGGTGGACGAACTGGCCGTCGCCAACGCCCTGGCGCCCACGCCGCTGGTGAAATGCATCACCAACGACCTGGCCGTACCTGCCCACGCCGAAATTGTGCTGGAAGGGCGCATCACCCGGCGTACCACCAGCGAAGGGCCGTTTATGGATTTGACGGAGACGATGGACATTGTGCGTGACCAGCCGGTGATTGAGATTGACCTGATCACCCACCGCCGCGACCCCATCTTCCACGCCCTGCTGCCCGGCGGCCTGGAACACAAAATCCTGATGGGCATGCCCAAAGAGCCGACGATTTTTAATGAGGTGAACAAAGTGGCCAAATGTACCGGCGTGGTGATTACACCCGGCGGCACAAGCTGGCTGCACGCGGTGGTGCAAATTGCGAAGCAGGCAGAAGATGATGGGCGCAAAGCCATTCACGCCGCTTTCAAAGGGCACGGCTCGCTCAAACACGTCTGGGTGGTGGATACGGATGTGGACATTTATGACCCGGCACAGGTGGAATGGGCCATGGCCACCCGTTTCCAGGCCGACCGCGACCTGATCATCCTGGAAAACCAGCCCGGCAGTTCACTGGACCCCTCCGGTATCCACGCGCCCGGCCAAAAGAGCCGCACGGCGAAAGCGGGCTTTGACTGCACCATCCCTTGGGGCGCGGATAAAAGCAAATATGTACGGGGGGAGTACGGCCGTGTAGATTTACGCGACTATGGGATCGGGTAACAACCGCGGCACATGATTAAAGATCAATAACTTTTGTTTTGACTCTTGCTACTAATATCATCACATGATACTATCGTGCCGTGATAGAGTCATTTGCCTCACGGGAAACGGAACGGATTTTCAACGCGCAGATTTCCAGAAAGCTGCCACATACCATCCAGCAAACAGCCCGTCGCAAGTTGCTCTATTTACAGGACGCGGATGATTTACAAGACTTACTCGCTCCTCCGGGCAATAGATTGGAGAAACTGCACGGTAATCGTGAAGGTCAGTACAGCATTCGGATCAACGATCAATGGCGTATCTGCTTCCGGTGGGAAAATGGCCGTGCGTATGATGTGGAGATTGTAGATTATCACTCATAGGGAGTATTGATGATGGAAGACAAACTATTACCTGTGCATCCTGGTGAAGTTTTGGCCGAAGATTTTATGAAGCCATTGGGTTTAAGCCAGTATCGAGTGGCTAAAGACATTGGCGTACCTGCTTTGCGCATTAGCCAGATTATTAGCGGCAAACGTTCCATTACGGCCGATACTGCCATGCGGTTAGCACGCTATTTTGGCACCAGCCCGGATGTGTGGCTGCGTTTGCAGGCCCGGTACGATCTGGAAGTCGCTCAAAACGATTACGGCGACCAAATTGAGCGAGAAGTGAAAGTGCTGGATCAAAGCCAATACGCCACCGTTGCCCAGACTGGCTAACGAAACAAATATCAGGTGGTATAATGCGCCTAAGATAGCAAAGGAGATTGTTATGTCAGTCACAATTGAAGCCATTAAACTGCCAGAAAGCGGCCCACTTCATTTAGAACTAAACCTGACGACCCATATTGCGTTTACGGCCGAAGACGCCCGCCGCAAAGTCAGTGTCTATGTGGGCAATCACATCGCTGATTTGTTATCGGGCGAAACACCGACGCTGGTCTGGCGGCAGGAAAAGGCGTTCTGGCGTGTGCCCGTCAAACTCTCATCCAGGTCATGGGGGCGTATAGGCTTAGTGGGCGCACTCGACGTTGACGTGCAAACGGGTGAGTTGCAGATTGATGAACAGGCTATGCAGGAAATAGAAGAAAATGCCGGGCGTTTTGCTGCCAGTGCCGCACTTTGACCAGAGCCGGGATGGCGCCTGTCTGCCCGCCTGTGCCCGGATGGTGTTGGCTTTCTGGGGTGAGAAAAAGTCGGAAACGGCCGTTGCCCGGCAACTACAAAGCAAACGATTTGGGACGCCCATAGGCAATGCAGTTAAGCTAGAGGCATGGCATTATCATGTCGAGGTGGGGAAGCTGAATCGAACCGATTTAGAAAATCATCTTACAAATGGACAGCCGATCATTGCCCGTGTCCGGACACCAATGCTTGATTATTGGAAAGTGGAAACATCTCACGTTGTCGTTGTGGCTGGCTTCGATGAAGGGTTTGTTTATTTGAATGACCCGGCTTTTGCCGTTGCGCCACAGACCGTATTGTGGGATGCGTTTTTGGCAGCCTGGGCCGAGTATGACGAAACGGCCGTCCGCATCACCCCCTTGTAAACTACCAGCCAAAATTTGTGCCTACGTCCCCAGTCTGATGTAAACTCACGCCATGTTGGAATCATTCTTAACGGCCGTGCGCGACCTGCTGCAAGAGTATTTCAACCTCAACGTGGGGGTGGAGCTGCTGGCCCGCATCCTCCAGACCCTCTTCATCCTGCTCATTCTGTGGGCGTTGCGGGGCATTGGCTACCGGCTGGTTCACCGGCAGTTCGGCAAAAACCCGCGGCTGCTCTACAACTGGCGCAAGGTGGTGCAGTACGTCACCGTTATTGTGGGCATCATCCTGGTGGGGCGCATCTGGCTGGCGGGAGTGGATACGCTGGTCACGTATCTGGGGCTGGTCTCCGCCGGCATCGCTATTGCCCTGCAAGACCCGATCATGTCTATTGCCGGTTGGGTGTTTATTGTCTGGCGACGGCCGTTCTCCGTGGGCGACCGCGTGGAAATTGACGGCTTTATGGGGGATGTGATTGACATTCGCGTCTTCGCCTTTAGCCTGCTGGAAGTGGGCAATCGCATAGACGCCGAACAAAGCACCGGGCGCATCATCCATATCCCCAACGGCCTGGTGTTGAAAGAACCGTTAGTCAACACCCACCAGGGCTACCCCTTCATCTGGAACGAAATTCCGGTGATGGTCACATTTGAAAGCGACTGGGAAAAGGCCAAAGCCATCCTGACCAACATCATCCAGGAGTTGGCGCCCGACATCAGCGAAGGCATCCGCCAGTATGAAAAGCGCCCCGACCGCTTTGTCATTTCCTATGGCAGTTTAGCGCCAATCATTTATACTCGTGTCGCCGACAGCGGCGTGTTATTGACTATGCGCTATCTGGTAGACCCGCGCCGCAAACGGGGCAGCGAAAACGAAATTTGGGAGGCGGTCTTACGCGCCTTCCGGCTGCATGAGGACATTGATTTTGCCTACCCCACGCAGCGCGAGTTTTTACATTTTCAAGAAGGAAAAAAACCTTACGCGCCCACAACCCAGGAAGAGCCAACCGTTGTTTCCCACAAAGCATGGATGACATCTGATACCGGTTTCCGGCCCATTCCACCGAAAAAGGACGAGTAACGGCCGTAACCCGTAATCCGTAATCGGTAATCGGTGAACGGTATGCTGCCGTGCGTTTTAGGATTGATTGCTATGATAAAACTGACTTCTGATCAACAAGCCATGCTCGATGGTGAACGCGGCGTGGCCGCGCAAATGGCGATGCGCCTGCTGCTGGATATGGCCGCCGCCGCCAATGCCAGCGAACTGATCCCCATTCAGAGCGCCCACCTCTCCGGCGTCTCGCCGCTGACAGGTGGGCTGGGGCTGCGCCAATTCCTGGCCAAACTGGCCCAAGACCCGCAGGCCAAAGTGGCCGTGCCCACCACGCTCAATGCCGCCGGCTGTGACGAAAACCAGTTTGAGGCCATGCGCATCACCGCCCCCCACTTCCGGGAACACAACCAGGAAATTGTGGCCGCCTACACCCGGCTGGGTGTGCGCCCTACCCAATCCTGCATTCCCTACGAATGGGAGGGGGTAGTGGTCAACGGCCCAGCGGCCTGGGCGGAATCGAACGCCATCTGTTTTGGCAATTCTTACACCGGGCTGCTCACCAACCGGGAATCGGGGCTGTCGGCATTGGCCTGCGCCCTGACAGGCTACACCCCCCGCTACGGCCTTCTGGACGAAGCCGCCCGCCGCCCCAACCTGGAAGTGATCGTCACCACGCCATTGAGCGACCCCACCGACTTTTCTGTTTTGGGCGATTGGATTGGCAAACAGCGCACACCGGCCTGGAAAACGCCCTATGGCCCTATTCCGCTGATTAAAGGGCTGCCCACCGATTTGAACCACGAGCAAAAGAAGGCGTTGACAGCCGCTGCCGCTAACTATGGCAGCCCGTTACTCTATCTGGACGGGCACGGCCCTGTCCCGGACGGGGATTTTCAGGCACAGTTGGTTTTTGGCGAGGGAGAATTGAGGGAACGGTATGAAAAGTTACGGCCGTCCCAATCCCCCTCCCTCATCGCCATTGGCTGCCCCCAGGCGTCGGTTGGGGAACTACGCGCGGTGGCCGAACTGCTCAAAGGGCGACAGTTGCATCCTGATGCGCCGCCGCTGTGGGTCTTCACCTCCTCGGCCAACAAAGCCATTGCCCAAAAACTGGGCCTGGCCGACATCATTACCAACGCCGGGGCGCTGCTGCTGGAAAACACCTGCCCGGAAGTGGTGCCCTACGACCCCGCCTGGGTGCAATCCGTCCTCACCAACTCCATGAAAGCGGAGCATTACATCAAGTCCGGGCTGAATGGCGTCCCAACGGCCGTGATGCGCCTGGCAGACTGCGTGGCTGTAGCCTTAGGGGAACTAGAGATTGGGAGATTGCCAACCGGAGGTTGGGGAGATTGGGAGATTGGTGATCACCCCCTCACCTCATCACCCCGCACTGTCCCCAGCGCCCACCCCCTCACCCCCTCACCTGCTCACCACTTACCGCTCACTGCTCACCGCTCACTGCCCACCGGCCCCTTCACCGCCACCGGTCACGGCTTGCCCTCCCAGCAAGCCTTCACCGTCACCGGCCAGGCGTTTGTGACGGACACGCCCATCACGTTGTTGGGTTTTGTGAACCGGGAGACAGGGGTGATTGAAGAGGAAGGGCATCCGGCCAACGGCCGTAGCCTGGCCCACAAGATCGCCATCTTCCCCAAAGGCAGCGGCTCCACCGTCGCCCCCTACGTGCTGCTGGAACTGTTTTACCGGGGCAATGCCCCCCTGGCCATCGTCAACACCGAAATTGACCAGCAAAGCGCGCCTGCCTGTTCGCTGGAAGGCATCCCCTACGCCTACGACTTCGACGCTGATGTCATTGCCCACATCAACGACGGCGATACCGTTGAACTCAGCCGCCAGGGAGAGTACGTCACCATTCGCGTCCTGGCCCGCCGCGAGATAAAACGTTTGTAGTAGGCGATTTATCGCCTGCAAAGGGCGATAAATCGCCTACTACAAACGACAAACCTGTTACAAGGATACACAATGTCGCATGACTTATTAGATTTATTACTGGCGCTGGTCATCATCGTCATTGCCGCCAAAGCATGTGGCTACCTCAGCATGAGGTTGGGGCAGCCCTCGGTGTTGGGTGAACTGATGGCCGGCATCATTCTTGGCCCCACCCTGCTCAATATCTTCCACACCATACCCGCCTTTAACGACTCGGAATTGTTGAGCATCACGGTGGCCGAGTTTGCCGAGTTGGGGGTGCTGGTGCTGATGATGCTCGCCGGGCTGGAACTGCACCTGTCCGATTTGCTCAAATCCGGCAAAGTATCGGCGATTACGGGGACGATGGGCGTTTTTGTGCCGGTGGTGTTGGGGTATGGCACGGCCGTACTCTTTGGTCTGAGTTCTACAGAAGCCTTGTTTGTGGGCATCGCCCTCTCCGCCACCAGCGTCAGCATCTCCGCCCAAACACTGATGGAGTTGGGCGTCTTACGCAGCCGGGTGGGCATTGCCTTGTTGGGCGCGGCCGTGTTTGATGACATCCTGGGCATCCTCCTGCTCTCCGTTGCCTCGGCGCTCTTCATCGGCGCCAGCAGCAGCCGTGACTCCGTCGGCATGGTCGTCTTCCGCATGGTCGCCTTCCTCGGCGGCGCCGGTATTCTGGGCTACCTGTTCATCCCCCGCCTCACCCGCTGGATTAACAGACTGGAGATTTTCCAGGGACTCATCGCCTTCGCCCTGGTGTTGTGCTTTCTCTACGCCTGGGCGTCTGAAGCGATCGGTGGCGTGGCCGGCATCACCGGCGCCTTTATGGTGGGGCTCATGTTGGGGCTGACCCCCTATCGCTCAGAAATCATCAACGGCCTTTCCGCCATTGCCTATGGCCTGTTTGTGCCCGTCTTCTTTGTGAACATTGGCCTGAACGTGGACTTGTTGAGCATTAGCGGTTCGGCCTGGATTTTTGCCATCACGCTCACCACAGTCGCCATCCTCAGCAAGGTTGTTGGCTGTGGGTTGGGCGGGCGTCTGAGCGGCTTCACCAACCGGGAATCGCTGCAATTGGGCATCGGCATGGTTTCGCGCGGTGAAGTTGGCCTGATTGTGGCCGCCTTCGCCATTTCTCAGGGCGTATTAAGCCAAAACACATTCTCCATTATCGTGTTTATGGTCATCATCGCCACCTTAGTCACACCGCCTATGCTGCGCAATGCTTTCAGAGGACAGGCGCAAAAACAACCGGCAAAAGGAGTTTAGCAATGTACCATATGGTTCTTCTCATTTTGAATGATCTGGATGACTGCACACCCGTCCTGGACGCCTGGGAAGCATTGGGTGTTGGCGGCATCACCATCCTGGAAAGCACCGGTCTAGGCCATGCCCGCAAATCAGGCATCCGCGAAAACATGCCCACCATGCCCTCGCTGGCCGACTTCTTCCGCCGTTCCGAACACCGCCACCGTACCATTTTCACCGTTGTAGACAGTGAGGAAATGGCCGATAAGCTCATTGAGGTCACGGAACAAACCCTCGGCAATTTAGAAAGCGCCGACAATGGCGTCTTGTTTGTGCTGCCGGTTTCCAAAGCCAAAGGCATTCGCGGCGGCCAAAAACGGGCGCAGGAGCGGCGGGGGTGATGGGGTGAGCAGGTGAAGGGGCCGGTGGGCAGTGAGAGGTGAGCGGTGAGCAGGTGAGGGGGTGATGGGGTGATGGGGTGATGAGGTGAGGGGGTGATCACCAATCTCCCAATCTCCCCAACCTCCGGTTGGCAATCTCCCAATCTCCCGATTACTGTGGCCGATCTCCAGACATAGCCACATAGGGATATACGGCCGTACCTACTCACTCACCAACCACACGTTCAATAAACGCCCGGCTTTCGGCAGCGATCACGTCGGGGGCATAGTTGTGCAGATAATGGGGCACATCCAGCGCCAGAGATTCTCCCCCGGCGGCGGCCGCGTAAGCGATCAAAATGTCAGGCCAGTTGTCCAGCGCCACATCGGAAGCGTTGGAGACAAAAAAGAAGAGGGGAACGTCGGGGATACCTGTAGCGGCTACCAGTTGCGGATTGCCTGTGGCCTTTATTTCGGCCAGCATGTTGGGCGTCAGGGTGCGCCGGTAAAAGAGGGAGCAGAAGACGGCCGTTTCTTCGGCCGTTAAATGCCCTTCGCTAACAGCGGCAAACTCGTGACACACGGATGCTCCTGACCGGATCACCCCCGTGCGCGCCGCAAACGTGATGACGGAAAGCATCAATTGCGGCGGCGGCGGCATGACTTCATAAATTTCAGGCAAGGCCGGGTCCAGCCCCACAATGGCCGCCACCTCATCGGGATAGAGGTTGGCCCAATAAAGCGCCTCCAACCCGGCCATCGAGTGCGGAAACAACACGTAGGGCGGACTTTCCCCCGCCAGTTGCAGCGCCAGGCGTGTTTCGGCCAGGACGGTGTCAATGTCGCGGGGCGTGTCGCCTATTTCGCTCCAGCCATAACCGGCCCGCTCCACAACGGCAATACGGTATTCGTCTGAGAGGCGGCTGTAGAGCGCCTTGAAATCCAATGTGGGGGCGCTGGTGCCGCTGCCCGACAGAAAAACCAGCGTCAATGGCCCCTCCCCTGATCCCTCCCCTTCGCTGTAAACGTGCAACTTATGGTCCCCCACGGCGACCATTTGGCCCGGCGGCGGATAGAGTGTTTCTTCTTGCACCGAACGAATCGTGTGATTGACAAAACTACCCCCAATCAACAGCACCAGTAAAATAACAATTCCCAGGGTAATCCATTTGAGTACTCGTTTCACTATGACCTCACTTCATTAAAAAAAGTTCATCTTTTCCCAAAAGTTGAACTTTTGGGAACCTGGTTGAAAGCTAGTCCAGATGCGCTTTCACCGCTTCGGCCACTTCCACGGGGATGCCGGGCACGGTGGCGATCTCCTCGACGGTGGCCTGGCGAATGCCGTCTAGCGAGCCGAAGCGATCGAGCAGCAGTTTGCGCCGCTTGGGGCCAACACCGGGGATGCCGTCCAAAATGGAAGCCGTGCCCACCTTTGACCGCTGCTTGCGGTGCCCCTCGTTGGCAAAACGGTGCGCCTCGTCCCGTACCCGCTGCACCAGATACAACCCCTGCGACCGCCGATCCAACAGAATGGAGCGGGGGTTGCCGGGCACAAATAACTCTTCCTCTTGTTTGGCCAGACCGGCCAGCGGCACTTCCCCTTCCAGCCCAAATTCGCGCAGCACATGCACAGCCATACTCAACTGCCCCTTGCCGCCGTCCACAATGAGCAGGTCGGGCAAGATGGCCCAGGCCGTATCTTTTTGCTTGCCGATCTGGCTGGCATCATGCAGTTCACCGTCCAGCGATTCCTGGTAACGTTGGAAGCGGCGGGTAAGTGTCTCTTTCATCGCGCCAAAGTCGTCATTGGTGACGGTGCGGATGTTAAAGCGGCGGTAGTCGCTCTTTTTGGGCGCGCCCTGCACAAACACGACCATGGAGGCAACGGTGTTGGTACCCTGTGTGTGGCTGATGTCGTAACATTCGATGCGAGCGGGCGGTGTGGGCAGATTAAGCGCCTCTTGCAGTTCGGCCAGGGCCTGTACGTGTTTGGAGCGGTCGGCTTCCCACTGCTGGCGGATGGTGTTCAGGGTGTCCTGGGCGTTGGTGGCGGCCATTTGCACCAGCTCTTTTTTCTTGCCCTTTTGGGGCACGGTGATGGTGACTTTGGTGCTGCGTTTCTGGCGCAGCCACTCTTCGATGACCATGGCTTCGGAGACTTCGCTGGGCAGCAGCACTTCTTTGGGGATGTGGGCGGCTTCGTCGTAGAAGCGGGTGAGGAAGTCGCTGAGGATGGTTTCGTCGCTTTCGCCTTCGGCATTGTCTAGCATGAAGTATTCACGGCCGATCAATTTGCCGTAGCGGATGAAAAAGACCTGAACGCAGGCGTCGCCCTGGTCGCGGGCAAAGGCGATGACGTCCTGGTCGGCGTTGGCGGCGGAGATGACTTTTTGTTTGGCGGTGACTTTGGTCACGGCCGTTAACTGATCCCGATACTCTGCCGCCTTCTCAAATTGCAAATTTTCCGCTGCCCGCGCCATCTTTTGCTCTATCTCTTTGGCAATGTGTTCCGACTTGCCATTCAGAAAATCCATCAGGTTTTGAATCATAGCCCGGTACTGTTCCCGGTTCACCGCGCCAATGCAGGGGCCGTTGCACAGCTTGATGTCATAGTACAGGCAGGCGCGTTCGTCTTGCCCATTGATGATGCGGTCACACGTCAGGTAGGGGAAAATTTTGCGCAGCATGTCCAGCGTCTGATGCACGGCCCAGACAGAGGTGTAGGGGCCAAAGTAACGCGCCCCGTCCCGCTCCATGCGCCGGGTGACGGTCACTTTGGGGAAATCATCCTGCCAATGCACCTTGATGTAGGGGTAGCGTTTATCGTCTTTGAGGCGGATGTTGTATTTGGGCTTGTGCTTTTTGATGAGGGTGTTTTCCAGCAGCAGCGCTTCCAGTTCGCTTTCGGTGGTGATAATTTCCAGGTCGAAGATTTCGCGGCGCAGGCGGGACGTTTTGATGGAGTCTACATTTTCGTGGAAGTAGGAACGGACGCGGCTGCGCAGGTTAATCGCTTTGCCCACGTAAATGATCGTGCCGTACTTATCTTTATGTAAATAAACGCCTGGTTTGGCGGGCAGTTTTTTCAGGATTTCCTGGATGCTTTCGGGGGGAAGGTAACTCATGGGTTAAGTCTCAAATTGTTGGAGATCAGGAGATTGGGGGATTGGGAGATTGAAAAGCATAATCTCTCAGCCTCCTAATCTCATTCTTAATGCATCGGCCAGAGTTGAAACCCGGCCTGGACAAAATGGTGGTCAAAAGTAAATGCCTGATACAGTCCCAATTGGCGCATCAAGACAAAGCTGGTGCAATCGGTAAAGGCCCATGTCTTATCACTATAAGTCTGGAACATTTGCCAGGCTGCCCCCCATACGGCTTCATCCACGCGCACAAGTTCAACATTGCCGGCATTTAGTAACCAACGGCCAAATTGAACGGCCGCTGCGTGGTATGTGCGCGTAAGCAAGAAAGTAATCGCTTCATCAAAAACATAATCTGAAGTAATCAGGCGCAGATGATAACTGCGCAACGATCTTAATGCCGCCGTCGCCACCGCATGATATTGATCTTGCCCATCGTAAAGGGCGATCCAACCACTGCTGTCCACGAACAACTCAATTTCATGTGTCATGCTCTACAGGATCCCAGTCTCGCGCATAGATGTATTTGTCATGATTAACAGAACCATCATTGACGCCACTTTTGATCATCCCAATTATTTCCCATATGGGGTCATCGTCCGTGAGGATGGGCGCCTGTGCCCTGGCTTCACCAGTGGCTACAACGTATTCCACCAGGGCTTCCCGAATCTGGTCAGCCATGGTGATGCCCTCCCGTTCGGCGCGGGCTTTGATCTGGTCGTAGATGTCTCGCGGCAGGTAAACCTGGGTACGTACCATATTTTCCGCCATATTTGCCTCCAACTGCCATTAGATGTATGGAGTATACATCTACGAATGATTGAGGGCAATTTCTTGACAAGTAGTGCCAGGCAAGGGGCTGTATGGCCTTGGTCAATCAACATGGTTCTGCCCTTTGCCTGGTACTGCCTGGCGTATCAACAAAAAATTCGCGCACATACACACGGCCGTACCCGCTTTATGCTAGAATTGGCGGCAGAAATAGGGAGATTGGAGATTGGAGATGGACACATCTCTAGTCTCCAATCTCTAATCTCAGATAACTTTTGAGTGAAAATTTGAGTACCAACAATTTTACTACCAAACGTGAACGCATGGTACGGGAACAGATTATGGGGCGGGGTATTGAGGACACGGCCGTACTCCGCGCCATGCGCACTGTGCCCCGTGAACAATTTGTGTTGGACGAGTACCGCGACTACGCCTACGATGACAGCCCGCTGCCCATCCCTGCCCACCAGACCATCTCTCAACCGTATGTGGTCGCCTATATGCTGGAAGCGATGGATTTGCAGCCGCGGGATCGGGTGCTGGAAATTGGCGCGGGTTCGGGGTATGTGGCGGCGCTGCTCAGTCATATTGTGGCCGAAGTGCATACGGTGGAACGGCACGAGCGGCTGGTGTGGTATGCCCGTGAACGGCTGGCGGCGTTGGGCTATGACAATGTGTGGGTACATCATGGGGATGGTTCACTCGGTTGGCCGCCGGCGGCGCCGTATGATGGCATTGTGGTAGCGGCGGGCGGGCCGATTGTGCCGCCCACACTCAAGCAGCAGATGAAAGTTCACGGCCGTCTGGTGATGCCGGTGGGTAAACGCGGCAGCCAAACCCTGGTGCGGCTGGTGCGCCTCAGCGACGACGACTACCAACACCTCAACCTCGGCCCTGTCAAGTTTGTGCCCCTGGTGGGGGAAGAGGGGTGGGGGAAAGAGTGAGCGGTGGGCAGTGAGCGGTGAGCAGTGAGCAGTGAGCGGTGGGCAGTGAGCGGTGGGCAGTGAGCAGGTGAAAGGGTGACAAGGTGAGCTTTCAATCTCCCAATCTCTAATCTCCAGTCTCCCAATTACCAAATTACTCAATTACTCAATTACCCTCCTCAAAACGGCCACAGCGATAAAATTAGAATGGCGGCGGCGGTGATGGTGAGGTTGTCCAGGCCCCAGATGGAGACGGCTTCGATGAGGGTGGTGACGACGGTGACGGTAAGGGCGGGGGCGATGGCTTGCAGGGGGGTGATGACCGGCGAGCCGGGAATCATCCACAAGGCCAGCCAGGTAAAGATCAAACAGGCCACAAAAAAGCCCAGTGAGCCTTCGTAGGTGCGGGTGTGGGAAGCGACAATGTAGTGACGACGGCCGTAAGCCTTACCCACCACCGGCGCCATGCCATCCCCCCACGTCAACGGCATCAAGGCGGCTACCATCAGCGGTGGTTGATCCCAGAACACCAGCGCCACCACCCCGGCTGCCAACGGAAAGTAGACCGTGCCCAGGTTAGAGCGGTCGCTGCTGGCCATGGCCGCAAAAAAGCCGTAGCGCCAATCCAGCAGGTTGATGATCATAAAAGCGACACAGGCAGCCACAAACGGCCAGGGATTATCAAAGAGGAAATGTAAAAACCAGCTCATCATGCCCACGCCAATGTGGATGACCTTGCGCGTAAAGCCGCTGCCATAGCCGCGCCAACGACGCAGCCCTTCGGCCAGACCGATGATGGCAAAGACGTAGGTGAGACAGATGATGAAGCCGAGGAAATTGTTCATGGGTGTCAGGTGTTCAGGGGTTCAGGTATTCACGTAAACACTTGAATACCTGGACACGATTACACGATGAGATGTTCATACAGCATATCCAGGCTGAGGTCGGGGACGACGGTTTCGTTGGTTTGCAGCGTCAGGCTGGCGGCAGCCGCGCCCAGGCGAATGGCTTCGCGGGGCGGCAGGTCGTTGAGCAGGCCAAAGATGATGGCCGCGGTAACGGCGTCGCCGGTGCCGGTGCTGTCTACCATTTCCGAGTAGGAAGGGGGCACATAGCCCGTTTCATCAGAGGTGGCATAAACCAGGCCAAAGTCAGAGAGGGTGACGACACTGTTTTTCACGCCCATGCGCAGCAGGCGTCGCGCTAAATCCAGGCTGGCGTCGGGATCATACCCTTCATAATCACATTGACATAATTCGGCGGCTTCGGCTTCATTGGGTACAACCAGGTGGAGATTGGGCAGGTACGGCCGTAACTTATAAGCCAATCGCGCCGAGGACGGGTCCGCACAGAGGGGGACGTTGTATTTTTCACATAGAGTTACGGCCGTTTTCATGGCATCCGGCGTCAGGCTGCCATCCACCATCACCAGGGCCGCTTCCTTGAACAGGCGGCGGTGGTAATAGAGGTAGACGGCCGTGATATGCTGCATCACTCGCACATCATCCAGCGCCACCGCCAGCGAACCATCCTCTTCCAGCACCGCCATATACGTGCCGGTACGCTCGCCGGCGACAACCTGCACATTGGTCACGTCCACGCCCGCCTCGGCCGTTTGCTCCACCAATTGATTACCGATCAGGTCATCCCCGATAGCGGAGAGCAGCACCACTTCCGCCCCCAGACGGCCCAGATTTTCGGCCACATTGCGGGCGGTGCCGCCGCGCGTCACCCGGATCACCGCCGGATTAGACGTATAGGGTTCCAGGCCGGCTTCTGGTTTGCCTTTGGTATCCAACAGGGTGGCCCCCACCACAAGCACATGATCGCCCATCGTCTCCTCCACAGCTTCTTGAGGGGACTGACCCTTTACCGATCAGTCCACCATCTGCTTTGCCGGCCGCCACAGGCCAACCACAATGCCAATAATCTTCTCTAAATCTACCACATCTTCCCGACCTTCGGGAGTGAGGAAAATTTCTCCCGTTTCCGGGTTGCGCTTAAACGACCAGCCTTCGCCGCGCGACTCCCGCAGGTAAATGCGATAACCTTGTGTTACCTGCTCAGAGGGATGCGGTCGCAAATGTATTGTACTCCCACTACCAGATTGGCACACAATGACAATGGGTTGTTCTTCGGTATGAGCTAAATCACTTTGATCCGGCTGCATAAAAACCAGCAGCCAATCTTGTGAATGAATTTGGGGAATAAAACCATCTGTTTGCCGGCGTTCCACCAGATACCAGCGGTAACGGCCGTCTACCTTCACATGACCATCAATCGGCAGCGGATCATCAGACAAATTGGTACGCGGCGGCGGCGGCTCATAGCTCTCGTCGGAATCTTGCGGGGCCTCAGCCGCCGTCGTTGCTTCATCGGCTGGGCCGGGCTGGCTCTCTGCCTCAGGTGCAGGTTCCACCTGGCCCGGTTCCACTTCTGCCGGTGGGCGCTGGCGCATTTTCGCGCTGAAAAATTCTTGCGCTTCGCGCAGGCATGGCTGTATGCGGGCATAGAAGTTCATCTGCACGCTGGTTGGCTGTGACATGCGCTCCAAATAACGCCGGGCTTTGCCAAAACTGACCATAGCCGCTTCGTCATGATCCCCCAATCCCTGGGCAAAGCCGCGACCCAGCAAAGAAAGGCTCATGTCCGCCACCTGCCCATGATCCATTGACCAATGCCGCCAGGCCATCTCAAACTGTTTTTCGGCCGCGTAACACTCACCCCAATAGAGATAAATGAGGCCAACGTGGAACTCATTCAAACCACTTTGCCGATAATCGCCCAGCGCGCGATTGATGCGCTGCGATTGTTCAATGTCCCGAATAGCTGCCAGGTTCATGTTTTCATGTAATTTATACCGGTATTGCAGCGAATTCAGGGTAAAAATATCCGGCGTGGGGTCTGGGTGCAGGATTTCCAGCAGCTCTTGCAAACAATGGACAGCCACACGGGTTTGGGGGTTGTTGTTGTAGGATTTGGATGATCCCGCGCTGCTCATGGGGGGCTGCCTTCTTCAGGGTTTTCAGGCAATAAGGGGTTAGCGGCCAACGCTCTGGCAGCCAGATCGCTGCGCAGTTCATCCAACTCGGCCAGCAGGGTGAGGGCATCCGGTTTTTGGCGCGATTGTTCGGCCATGCGCTCCAGCCCTTCGATCAGGCGTAGGGCGACGATTTCACTGGTGCGGGTAGTGGCGCCGCTGCGCCGGGCGCGCTGGATGCCTTCCAAAATGGCCTGAATCATGGCCACTTCGGCTTCGGCGCGGGCGATTTCAATCTCTTCTACGGCCGTTGCCTCGCCATCCGCCTTACTCAACCGCACTCTTTCTTGCCAGTGGGTGCGCCAAAAAGCAATGTACTGCGCTTCCACATCCGGCGGCGGCTGTATCCGGTCAATATGCACCGAAAGCAGATCAATGCCCGCGTTAGCCAGTTCCGCGCGGGCCGCGCGCCACACCCCGCGCTGCAAAGTGCGGTACGGCTCATCGGTGCGGCCCGGCGGGTGCATCAGTTCATCCAGCCGGAGCCGCTCCACCGCCGCCGCCAGTCTGGCACGGGTGGTACCGGCCGGTCGGCTGTCCCAGGTGGCAGCAGCTCCGGTCGCCAGCACCGTTTGGGCATACGCCGCCGCTCTCACGGCCGCTTCGTCATAGGGATACGGTTTCGTTTTGCTGGGCTGTTCATCCCCCGTGCGAATGCGGTAGACGATGCTGAAGGTGACGGTCAGGTCAATGTTGTCCCTGGTACGCACCACCGCATCGGCAACTACCCGTTCCTGAGGGCGCAAATCGAGTACGGTGTGGACGTATTCAAAGGGGCGAAGCTGGTAACTGCCGGCAGAGATTATGCGGGCAAAACGGCCGTTATCCTCCGTCACCGCCGCCATATAAGGTTCCACCTTCACTTTACCCGGCCCACCCACCCGCAGCAGCACCGAGTTCGGCCGTTCAATTTCCAGGGTGTGGGGCAGAAGCGGCGCTGCTTTTTCGCCGGAGTATTCAGGTGAACGTAGACGGCTGAGAAAAAGGGCGGCCTCATCCCTGGTAGGCAAATCATACAAACGCTGGATCATGCCCACCGTGGCGCTGTAGGCAAACCACCAGCCGACTGCGATGGGCAAGAAGTGGCGCAAAATAACCACAAACAGGGTAATAAATTCCCAGATAAGGGCGGTGGGTGGCAGCAGCAAGACCTCCGCCAGCCACGCCCGTAAATTGATGCCTTCCAAAAGCCACACGATGACAAAATAGGCAGCGAGCAAGCCATAGAGGCCCAGCGTAAACCAGCGCTGGCCGTGGGAAACGCGGGGCGGGGGCGCGGGACGGTTGGTCACGGCCGTGGGCCTCCCCCACCCTGCCCCGATGGCAGCAGCGGATCATCCAGCCGCGCCTGCATCTGCGCCGACGCATCGGCCAGCAGCCCGGCCATAATCCGGTGCGGCACCAGGGCGCGCGGCGAATCGGCAGCAACGGCCTCTTCCAGGGCATCAATCAGCCGCAGGATGATTACCTGGTTCAGTTCAGATTCCCCTTCCTGGCGCATCGCTTCCAAATTTTGGATGATGGTTTCAATGATCTCAATTTGGGCGCGGGCGCGCGCCTGTTTCTTGCGGCGGATCACTTCGGCGTCAACGGTCGCTTTTTCGATCTCGATTCTGCGCTGCCACTCGGCCTGCCAGGTGGCGATGTTTTGCTTTCGGATTTCTTCAGGTAATTCGAGGGGGCCGACTCGGGCCGCCATGATCTGGATGCCTGACAGCGCCGGATCGCCCTGGATGGTTTGCAGGATGTGCTGTTCAATCTCTTGCAGGGGGGATACGGCCGTAGATGGATAATGAATGAGTGCATCCAGATTATACTGCGCCAGTTCCCGCACCAACTCGGCCGCCGCCCGTGGCGTCAGTTGCTCCGTCCACCCATATGATGTCCCTTCCATATTCACCGATTGCAGGTAACTGATCAGGAAAATGGCCTCTTTGTCAAATGGAAATAACAAATGGGCCTGCGACCGATCCGCTGCGTCTTGTTTCACCTGAAAAATCACCGTCACCGAAGTTTCCAGCGGAATACCATCGCGGGTGCTGGCATGAACAGGCTGCTGGCGCAGTTGCACCCGCAAATCTATCACCTGGCGAATCTCTTCCTTGGCAAACAGGTCCACAAAACCTGGCCCGGCAGCGCGGATAAAACTATTGCCTTTGGTAATGGCCAACACCTGGTAGCTGCGTACAATCCCGGCGCGCATGGTAAACAGACTGATGGGAATATCGGCCCGCGGCACAACGGCGGCCGATGGCTGCCGTTTTTTATCATCAGGGCGCGGTTGGCGCACAAACTGAGTGGTCAGACCGGTGTAATGGCGCATGATCAGCCGCACCCCCTCCCACCAGCCCAGCCGGCTGCGCAAAGGGGCGGCAAACTGGGCAAAAAAAAGCACACCGAGGGTAAAGGTGACGCCGGTCACATACAACCAGATAAGCGACAAAGTAGCGCCAAAGGGATGGCCGCGCCTGTCAGCTAAAAAATAGGCCATCACCGCCAACCCAAAAGCCGCCAGGATAAAACCCAGCAAGCCCAATTCCGGTCGTTGACGCTTATTTTTCTTCTTCTTGCTCAAGGGTCACCCTATTTCCCCGGAAGTATTCAGTTTCCGGGGAAATCATAATGCAACTATACCATAGCCCCGTTTTGGGCGGCAACCAACATTATGTCATTTTTTTGACGGCGATTGAAAGGGGGATATAATGTTGCCCGCTTCAAAAAAGGGCGGTTAGCTCAGTTGGTTAGAGCGCTACGTTGACATCGTAGAGGTCACAAGTTCAAGTCTTGTACCGCCCACCTGGCAGCAAAAACTGCCTCGTTCCTGCTAACTGTATTCAGTTGGTAAGGTGCGGACAAAAAACGCGCTGCCCTTGTCTCGTAAACTCGGCAGCGCGTTTTGTTTTTATTCAGATTTTTTAGTGCTGGCCAGCCGCTGCTGTTCAAAGGCTTCAATGTCCGACAAGGGGATGATGTAGGGGCTGGTTTTTGCTAACGGCCGTGACTTGTAAGCATTTGGGAATTCTCCGGCGCGGATCATGCGCCGGATTGTCATAGCAGATACACCCAATCGCTTTGCTGCATCAACCGCAGATATTGAATCTTGGTTCATCATGACCGTTGCGTCTCCGTTCCTGTTGTGCTAGATGTTCAAACTATAGATGCATATTTTCATTTCGTCAATAGCAAAGATTTATTTAATTGCCAATATAAGGAGGAACAAAAATCAAATGCGCAAACAACTTCTAGTTATTCTTCTTATTGCCCTTGTGGCAACTATTTTTGCCTGCTCGCCGGAACCTGAGACCGTGGAAGTGGAGGTGGAGGCCACACGTGAGGTCACACGCGAGGTGGTGGTTACCGTAGAAGTCACGCGCCTGGTTGAAGTAACACCAGTAGCACCAACATCACTACCTGCGGCCTCTTTTGGCTCGGTAGAATGTGACGACTATACCGCCGCAGTGCGAGACTTGTCTCAACAGTGGTCAGACGCCTTCGACCTCGCATCGAGTACAGCACGTGTCTCTCTTGGGGACAGGGTGGCCGAGATGCAAGAGATCCGGCGCGAGATGTCAAGGCTAACCGAACCGGGGTGCGCCAGTCAGATAGAAGTCCAAGATCGGCTGGTTGAGATGATGGATGCCGGAATCGAATTCTTCACTGAGTTCATGGCTCAAAACGACATTTCTGCGGAAAGTGCCCAATATGCCATAGCTGTTCACCTAACCCTTGATGCTTTAGAGGCTCTCTATAATCATTCCACTAAACTGCCCAATCGAATCCATTACTACGCCCTGGGAACCACTGGGTTTTCCCTACGGTACGCAGATGAAAATGGGGAACTGATCACGCCGGAGGCAGGTCCCACAGAGCGATTCGGCTTTGATGATATGCCGGTCGTGTTTACCGCTCTTTTGCCCGAAGGGGAGACGGCTAAAGTAACCTTGTTTAACCCAACCAGCACAAGCGGGGATTTGACCTGTTTTATCCTGCTCAATGGAGAGGCCGTCGCAACCGAGACTCAAACAGCACAGACAACATGTGAGTTTGAAATCCCCTAGACAAACTATGAAAAAAGTCATCTGGCCCATCGTCTGGCTGCTCACCGGCTTTGTGGCCGGGCTGCTGGTGGTGGCCCTGGTTTACTGGATTTTTTGGTAGTGGGGGTGGGTGGACGGCCGTGTTTGGAGGTGGCTATGGCTCAACTGAATGAGAGGCAAAAGGATTTCTTGCGCTGGTGGGTGGGGGAAGAGACGGCCGGAAATGTGCCACGTGGCTTTGTTTCTGGCGCACGCACTTTGAAGGATGGTCTTCGCCTAGCTGTGCCTGGCCGGAAAGGGAGAGCGATAATGCCGGAGATTGGCGCGGCCGAGGTGGACGATCTGGTAGCCCGAAAGCTGCTGGCAATTCCTCTGGGACAAACGGATGTCTGGCAATTGACGCCTGCCGGTCGGCGGGCGGTAGCTGATGACTTCAAGCAGACGGACTAACGGCCGTCTGCGTTTCCGGCGCCGTCTCGGCGAACAACATCCAGCCCACGACCATCTCCCGTTGCAGGCGCACTTGCTGCACTCGCGTATCGGCTTTTTCCTCATAACGTCGGAGCAGGGCGCTGATGAGGAAGTTTAATGCCAACTGCAAGGGCGGCGGCGTTTCTGGCCCGGCTTGCGATTTCATAGCCACCTCGCCTGCGGCAAGTAGGGCATAGGCAGCTTCTTGCAGGGTGACGAAGTCGCCCGCGGCGATTTCGTCCAGATAAGTAGTGGAGATAGTTTTCGCGCTCATGCTCAGCATGGTAACACGGCCGTATGCCCGTGTTCAATAGGCCAAAGATACGGCCGTGTGTGGGCGTTGGCGCCGCGGCGATTGGTGACAAACCGGCGCGCCAGGCGCACGGCCGTGTCACCACCGTCATTGATTCAATGATTCATTGATGATGAATGATGACAATGAACATTGATCATTGATCATTGATCATCATCATCAATGCCCCGGATCAAATGATCCGCCACCTCTACCTCTGGTAAATGGCATTTAGAGGCGGATCAAATGATCCGCCTCTACCCCCGGATCAAATGATCCGCCACCAGTGCCGGATCAAATGATCCGCCACCAGTGCCGGATCAAATGATCCGCCACCAGTGCCGGATCAAATGATCCGCCACTGTCGCACAGTATTGTGCGCCACACAGTATAGGAAAAACGGTCGTTTGGCGGGGCAACGGCCGATGGGTGGGAAGCTGCTGGCGTGAGCAAAAAACCCCTCGGCCGTCTCATTCAACGGCCGTAAACGGCCGTGTAAGCTGTGGGCAACGGGTTATGAGAATCACACTTTGCAAAGTTGGGAGATGTTATGAACGAATCAGAAAGTGAATCAGTGGCGCGGCCGACGGCCGTGTTGCCGACGGTCGTTGCCCAACCGGTGGATCAACGGCCGTCGGCCGTGTACCTGGCCGGGCTGTCGGCCGGCAGCCGGCGGACAATGGCGCAGTCGTTGGGCGCCATCGCCGCCATTATCAGCCCTTCGGCCCCTTCGGCCCCTTCGGCCCCTTCGGCAGGCTCAGGGGCCGGCACAGGGGACGGCTCAGGGGCCGGGGCCAGCCATCTGGAGATTCCCTGGCACCTGCTGCGCTTTCAGCACACGGCCGCGCTGCGCAGCCACCTGGCCGAGCATTATGCCCACAGCACGGCCAACAAGATGCTGAGCGCCTTGCGCGGTGTGTTGAAGGCGGCCTGGCGGTTGGGCTTAATGTCGGCCGAGGATTACCACGCGGCCGCGTCGGTGGCCAACGTGAAGGGGGAGCGGGTACCGGCCGGGCGGGCGCTGGCGGTGAGCGAGGTGCAGCTGCTGTTGGCGGCTTGCGCTTCGGCAAGCTCAGCGCAAGCTGCCCAGGGGCGGCGGGATGCGGCCGTTATTGCTACCCTGTATGCCTGTGGCCTGCGGCGGGGGGAGCTGGTGGGGCTGGACCTGGCCGATTACGATGGCCAGGCGCTGCGAGTGCGCCGGGGCAAGGGCAATAAGGAGCGGTTGGTGCCGGTGGCGGCCGCGGCGGCCGCGTACCTGGCGGCCTGGCTGGATGTGCGCGGCCACCGGCCGGGGCCGCTCTTCCATGCCCTGGACGGCCGTCACAATGGCGGCCGCCTCAGCACGCAGACGATCTATGACATTTTGCAGGTGCGGGCACAGGCGGCCGGGATACGGCCGTTGTCGCCTCACGACTTCCGGCGCACCTTCGTCTCGCTGCTGCTGGACGCCGGCGAGGACATTGTGACGGTGCAGCGGCTGGCCGGGCACGCCAGCGTGGAGACGACGGCCCGTTACGACCGGCGGGGGGAGGATGTGAAGCGGCGGGCGGTGGAGAGGCTGCAATGGTAATTAGGAATGGAGATTGGTGTCACCGGCGCTGGCGCTGCGGCGCCAGGCTGTCACCAACAGGATGCCGGCAACAGCATGCCGGCAACAGCATGCCGGCAACAGCATGCCGGCAACAGCATGCCGGCAACAGCATATCAGCGATGCTATACGGCCGTTGCCCTGGTAGGCTGTTGTGGGGCTTGCTGTGAAAGGGGAAGGAGCTAATGACTATGTGAAACGCTATGGGAGATCATACACACGGCCGGGGGCGGCGCCACTTTGCCACAACAAGATAGACGCATCATCTCCAGGAAGATTATACGCACGATCTGACGGCCGTTAACGGCCGTTGCGACAGTAGGGGCGGGTGCGGCCGGGGCACCGCTGGCCGGGTTCGATGTGGCGCCAGAAGTGGCTGACACGGCCGTCCATGCGCCGGCGCTGGCGCAGGGCAACGGCCGCGCCACAATGGGGGCAGCGGGCGCGGCCGGGCGCGGCCGCTGCGGCGGTGATGGCTGAGCCATCGGGGAGATGGGCCTGTTTCACAATCAGGAATTATGAATTAGGAATTAGGAATGGGCTAGAGGGGGCGGCCGCTGTGTGGCGGCCTGGTCTCGATTGTACGGCCGTGCGGCCGGGTCGCCTAGTGAGGAATGTCATCCGAGGCCGCTGCCCAATACCCGGTTGGGCCTTCAATGGCCTGGCCGCGCATGGCCAGCAGCACCAGGCGGCTGGTGGCTTGCAGGATGGTGACGCCGGCGGCGTGGGCGATGGTGGCCACCGGCGTGGGGGTGGCGGTGAGCAGGCGGCCGATGAGCGCCTGTTGTTGCTCGTAGGGGGTGGGGTTGGTCATGTGGTCTCGTCCTCATCAGCCACATAGACAAAGATGTCACCGGGCTGCACCTCCAGCAACTGGCAGATCCGGGCCAGGGTGTCCAGGTCTATACGCTTGCTGCTGCCATGATACAAGGCGTGGGCAGTGTTGTAGGCGATATTTGCACCTTCAGCCAGGGCACTGATGTGCATACGCCTGGCACCCAAGATTTCAGAGAGTTGGTTCTTGATGTATCCCATAATTGTTTGCCTCCGCACTCTAGGGTACTCGACGGCCGCCAGATTGTCAAGGAAGTTGCACAAAATATGCAACTTGTTATTGACAATAGTATGCAACTTGTTGTATAATTTCCTTAGTTAGTTGATACGACCTAAGGAGATACAGACAATGAAAACCAACCAATTCACCCACCTGAGCGACGCCGAACTGAACGAAGCCCTCTTCGGCATTAGTGAGCAACCCATCTACCGCCCGACCGTCACCGCGACCACCACCGAGCAACCCCGCCCCTACTGGAACAACCCAACCGCGCGCAGCAAGGACTGGCGCGAACTGAGCGACGCCGAACTCAACGACGCGCTCTTTGGCTAGACCAACCACACCCCTGGCCGCCCCCACCGGCGGCCAGGGCATACCCCGGAGGAACCTGAGATGAAACCCACCCTGACCCAATTAACCCACCTGTCCACCGGCGATTACTTCGCCACCTGGCTGCGCAGCGGTACGACCGTCGAGTCCCTGCACGGCAGCGACGGCCGTTGCCTGGCCTCTTCCCTGGGGGCGAAGCTGCCCCGCCTGACAAAGGCAGAGATGGCGGCCGCCCACGCGGAGCGCCACCCGGCCTACGACCTGGCTGCCCAGGGCACGGCCGCCCGGCCAGAACTGGCGCGGCGGATGCAGGCAGCGGCCGACCTGGTCGCCGGTGGCCTGGTGACGCTGTACGAAGACGGCGCGGGCATTGTGGCCAGCCGCAGCCATGCCTGCGCCCACCAGGTGGACGACCACCACTGCGACTGCCAGGACTTTCAGTTTCGCGGTAGCTGGTGCGCCCATCGTATCGCCCGGCGCATGGCGCTGGCCTTGGGGCAGCCGGAACTGGTACGGCCGTTTGTGGCCCCGGCCGCCTTTCCCCAACCCCGTTTATCCATTAGCGCGCCGTCACCGGCTGGCTAAAAAAAAGGCCAGGCGATGCCTCACAATCGCCTGGCCAACACCCCCACGAGGAGATGTAAAACCATGCACAATTCTACTGAAAACCAGGACACAATCAACCAGGACACGGCCGATGATGCGCCTGATGGCGTGGCCGTCGCCGATGGCCCGGCCAGCCCACCCACCCCTCGGCACGGCCGTAACGCCGCCCAGGATGGCTGGACACGGGCGTACCGTCTGGCGGACCCCAACCACCCGGAGAACCGCCGCCGGCGCAACTTCTGGCGGGCGGCCAGTGACCCCAAGACACAGGCACGAGTGCGCAAGTTGGCCCTGTCTCGGCCGAATCCCCTGAATTTTTAATCGTAATCCGTGAACCGTTAAGGAGAGCATCATGTTTGAGATTGACCAGGTATTAGAAGCGTTATTCACCTTCTCGCGGGATGCACGGCCGGAGGACTTCCAGGCCATCTTCGGCGCCCACGTGGGCCGCCATCTCTTCGAGAAATTTGCCGACCAGTATCAATTTGACCTGTTGGCTCTGTGGGGCAGCCTGGACACAGAAAGCCGGGCGCGGCTGGCCAGCCACCTGGTGGCGGCCGGGGCTGCCGGGAGGGTAGAGCCATGCAGCAAGTAAAAGGCAATACCATTGACCTGCGCCACCCGACAAAGGATGTGCCGGCAACGGCCGTCATCCTGGACTTCTGGCGGCGCAACGGCCGGAATGCCGGCCTGAAGCTGGAATTCCCCGGCGGGCACACCTGCTGCCTGACCTATGCGGAGATTGCCGACCTGCAAACAAACGAGGAGACAAACCATGACAGCCCCCAATAACACCCCCCCAAGAAGTGTATCCGAACTATTCCCCAGCCCGTGGCTGCACGCCGATGACCTGAACGGCCGCACGGTGACTGTGACCATCCGGCAGGTGACGGTGGAGAGCATCCGTAATCCCCAAACGCGCAAGAGCGAGTGGAAAGCGGTGCTGGACTTCGGCCGCAGCAAGCGACTCATTGTCAACAAGACCCAATCGCTGGCCCTGGCCGACATCGCCAACAACGAAGAGTTTGCGGCCTGGTCTGGCCTAACCATCAGCCTGAGTCCGGCCGTAGCCCATAACGGCAAGCCCACCATCGCCATTCAACGGCCAGCGCGCCCGGCCCTGGGCGAAGAAATAGACCATGATTAAACCATAAATGGCCTATTACCAGACCTGCCAGCAGCGGCCGTCCACTTTTGTGGACGGCCGTTTTTTGTTTTCCCAAGTGCGCTTTTTTAGCCCCGTTACCCTATTCCAGTTCGGCCAAAACTGTGTAGATTTTCAGTGAGTACCACATAATGAACGTGGGCGAGGAGCTGCATGGCCATCACCAAAAAATCGCCGCTGACGGGCAAACAGCTGGCGTTTATTGACTACTACTTCATTTGCGACTTCAACGGCACAGAGGCGGCCCGGCGCGCCGGGTACAAGGGCGACGATGCTACGTTGGCAGCCATCGCCTACGAAAACCTCAGAAAGCCTCATATTGCTGCCGAGATTCGCCGCCGCACCAAAACACGAGGGATGGATGCGGACGAAGTCATCGGCCGCCTGAGCGACCAGGCACGGGGTACGATGGGGCATTTCCTGAACTTCGAGGGCGGCCGCCAGGTGGAGATTGACCTGAACCAGGCGCGGGAATTGGGGGCGCTGGGCCTCATCAAGAAAATAAAAATGGTGGAGACCGTCTCCCCCAGTGGAGATGAGGAAATTGTACTCACCCGCCGCACCGAGATTGAGCTATACCCCTCCCAGCAAGCATTGGCCCACCTGGCGCGTATCCTGGGGCTGATGGGCGCCAAGGGGACTGAGGAAGACCCGCTGCACGTGGAGATTCCGGGCCTGAACGCCGCCCTCACCCGCATCTACGGCCGTGACCATGACAACGACGCCAACGCCAACGGCCGAACTTGATCGCCTCCTGTTGGCGGCAAAAACGGCCGGGGTGCAGCGGGAGCAAATCGCCCGCTTCGTCCGCGCCGGGTATGTGGCTCAGCCTAAGCAACTGGAATTCCACGCTGCCTGCCGCCTGGCCGACCGGCCGGGTGGCCCGGTCCTGATTGGCTACGGCGGCGCACGCGGACCAGGTAAGTCTCACGCCAGCATTGTGCAGGCGGCCGTTGACGATTGCCAGCGGGTACCCGGCCTCAAGGTGCTGTTCCTGCGCAAGGTGGGTAAGGCGGCCCGCGAATCATTCAACGACCTGCGGCAACGGACGCTGCGCTACCTGCCCCACGCTTACAACGCCGGCAGCGGCGCCCTGTCCTTCCCCAACGGCTCCCTTATCGTTATTGGCAACTTCTACACTGAGAAGGACATTGACAAATATCTGGGCATCGAATACGACCTGATCATCATCGAGGAAGCCACCCAACTAAGTGAAGAAAAGTTTAAGATGCTGCGGGGCAGCCTGCGCACCAGTAAACCCAACTGGCGGCCGCGCATGTACCTGACCACCAACCCCGGCGGCATCGGCCACCAGTGGTTCAAGCGGATGTTCGTGCTGCCCTGGCGCAGCGGCCGCCAGACCGAGACACGCTTCATCCAGGGCACCTATCGAGACAACAGTTTTCTGAATCAGGAGTATCGAGAGTATCTGGAGGGGCTGACGGGTGTATTAGGCCGCATGTGGCGCGATGGCGATTGGGACATTGGCGCCGGCACCTTTTTTGTCAATTGGGACTACGACCAGCATGTTGTGGCCCCATTCCGTGTGCCCGATCACTGGCCGGTCTGGGCCAGCCTGGATTATGGTTTCGGCCATCCTACGGCCGTCTACCTGCACACACGAAATGATGGCACGGTCTGGACGATTGCCGAGCACGTACAGGCGCGGTGGCTGGCGCCGCAGCACGCGGCCGCCATTCACGAGATGGCGCGGCGCTGCGGCCGGCGGGTGGAAGATTTCGAGTCGTTTGTGGCCGGGCATGATGTCTTCGCCGAGCGGGGCAACAGCGACGGCATGACGATTGCTGAGCAATACGCAGCCGAAGGCATCAAGCTGACCCCGGCCAACATCGGCCGTATCTCCGGCGCGGCCGAAATGCTGCGGCGCATGGGCGACCCGGCGGCCGGCATCGCCCCCACCTGGCGCATTTTCGACACCTGTGTGCAGTTGATCGAATGCCTACCCAATTTACAGACGGATCCCAACCGGTCAGAGGACGTGCTGAAGGTGGACGCCAACGAGGAGGGGTTGGGTGGCGACGATCCCTATGACAGCGCCCGCTATGGTTTGATGGAGGCGCGGCCGCCGTTTGCCGGTATGTTTGTGGTGCGGCGGTAGACGGCTGTGCCAAACGGCCGTGTAGCCGCTCTTGCAAACACGGCCGTCTTTCTGCTAAACTGTGGCCACAGCCACCTGGCTGCCTCCCCAACTGGCACAGGAAACGGCCGCGTGAACCACTGCATCACGCGGCCGTTTCGGTTTTGGTGCCACCGGCGCACCCACGTCGCCGTGCGGGTGTCACCATTTTCCTATTTCCCCACGCCCCGGCCGGGATACAATACACACATCATTTCTTTCTCGCAGAGCGCACCGACGCCTCCGGGCCAGCGACCGCCAGACGGCGCCCAGGTTGGTTTGGAGGCGTTTTGTGTTTGTTTATCGAATTCAGCGAGCAGATTGCCTGACAGCGGCGGCCGATTACCCAGACGGCCACTTCCAGCTGCTGCTTACCTCTACCCCCTACCCTGGACAACGATCCTTTGATCTGAGCGTTCCGGCCTACTTTGATTGGTGGCGGCCGCGCCTGGAGGCATTGGCACCGCTGCTGCACCCCGTCACCGGCGTCCTGGTGCAGGTCATCAAGTTCCGGCGCGCCGGCGGCTGGTTCGACCGCCGCATCTTTGAGCTATTTGACCTGTACACGGCCGTTGGCCTGCACCCCATTGACCTCTACATCTGGGACAAACTGAATAGCCCCCCCTCCGGCAACCACGGGCGGCACGACCGAGATGAATACGAATTTTGCTTTGCCTTGGCCAAGGGCGAGGGCTACACCAAAAACCAGGCCAGACGGCCGTACAGCCCTAAATCTATCACCGGCGACCGCGCCAAAACGCGGCAGCCGGATGTGGCCGGCAGCCACGCCAACGGCCACCGGCGGCTGCACCCAGCCGGGGCGCTGCAAGGCAACGTCATCCGCGCCAGCAGCAGCGGCGACCAGAACCGGCCGCGTGTCAGAGGTGGCTCATTCCCGCGGCGGCTGGCCGCACGTTTCATCGAGACGTTCAGCAATCCCGGCGACTGGGTGCTGGATCCGTGCTGTGGCGCGGGTACCACGCTGGTGGAAGCCATCCGCCTGGGCCGTCCGGCCGTGGGCATGGATATTGATGGCACGGCCGTCAGCACGGCCGCCGATTGGGCACAGGCAGCAACGGCAGCGCGTTTTGGGGTGTGGCAGGACTATAGTACGGCCGCGCCTGGCACCGTGTCAGAAGCGGCGTAAGCAAAAAGAGGGACTATTGACCCCTAGAACCAGCCTCCGGGAGCCGTAACATAGACCCGGAAGAACTAAATAGCCTGAGCGCATTGACGCCTCACCGGTGCCTGCGAGCCGCCAGACGGCCGTACCGCCACCAGTGAGGCGTTTTTTGTTTATGAATCAGACACAAGCCCAACCTATCGCGGATCCGCCAGTCGCCCACACGGAGCTGGTTGACGCCCTGGCCGCGACCGCGCTGAGCCTGTACCGGGCGGCAATGGTAGCCAATGCCGGGGAGTTCGTTTCGTCGCTGCGCCACGACCTGCTGCACCCACGGCCCGGTGACATTGTGCTGGATGTGCATGATTGGTGGCGGCCGGCGGATGAGCGCCTGGGGGTACTGGAACATATCATGCGCCAGGCCGACGGCGGCGGCTGCGTAGCTTTTGTGCGCCGGTTAAACGGCCGTTACGAGACCTGGAAACACGCCCACCTGGTCAAGGTCAACACGCAGCCATTTAATCTCCCCACCACCCAGACCCAGGAGCGCGTAGCATGATGCCAGACCACCAGGTCACACTCGCCTTGCGGCCGGATGAACAGCCACACCTGTACCGGCAGCGGCCGTCGCTGCCCACCGATGGCTCGCTCTACGCCTTAATGCTGCGCAGCACGCCAGCGTTCCCTGGCCAGGTCGCGGGCGGCCAGTCCGCCGGCGATAGTCGCAGCCTCCTCCTGATTTGCGCCCATTACGGCCGGCACGGATGGGCATGGATTACCCTGGAAGCGAACACCCGGCAGCTTCTGGAGAACACGATGCGCCAGCAACGGGCGGTAATAGACCGCTGGTATTACATGGAGCTAGTACGAGGTATTCAATGAACGTCATTCCCACTATCCATCACCTGATCGCTCTCAAGTTGTGGCTCAAGAAACTCCAGGAAGGGCAAAGCGGCCGTGCCGCCCGGCGCTTGCTTATTGTGCGCGGCCAGCGGCAGGATGACCTCGGCCGACCCATTACCCTGGTTGCCAGTCCCTACGCCCACAATTTCTACCACCCACGGCCGCACGCGCCGCGACCGCGCAAACCGGCGCCAGCATTCCATGCCAATCTGGTGGCGCGGCAGAAGAAGGCGCGGCCGTATCCCGGAGACACCGTATGACACCCGTCAGTTTCCACCCCCAAGAGCAGTTGTTCACCTCGACAGACCCCAACGTCGGCGACCTGCCCACCATCCGGGTCAAGTATGCCGACGGCCGCCGGGGCATCGTCTCTTGCTGGCGGCCGTCGTTCAGGGAACGGGTACGCATACTGACGGGACGGCCGGTTTACCTTTGCGTCCTGGGTTGGCTGCATCCGCCGGTGCTGCTGTCTACCGACGCTCACGAAGTGGGGGACAAGCCATCATGATCCTACCTGACCAGGTAAACCTGGCTGAGATTGCCTATTTGCAGCATCGGGCCGAAGAGGAGAAAGAAATCCAGGCCCGTATCGTCCGGGCGCGGGAGCTGGATGAGGGTGACTTCGACGACACGCTGGCGACGCAGACTGCCAAATATCTTGTCGGGGGCACGGCCGATGAGTTAGAGGGTGTGAACTTGATGTCCATCGTGTTGCGCACCGTGCTGCGTCGCATTGATGTAAAGGGTATTGCCACCACCGACAACGCCCTGACCATCTGGCTGGAACATATCTGGGACGCCAACAGCATGGCCATCAAGCAGTCAACTGTCCATCGCCTGGCGGAGCGGGATGGTGAGGCGTTTGTGATTGTGGACTATGACATGGGCACGGAACGGCCGTGGCAACCAGATGGCCCGCGGGGAATGCCCACTATTTACATTCATCAACGGTACACGGACCCAGAGGTAGGCGGTGACGGCGATGGCTGCCGGGCATTTTATCGCAACGACGACCCCAACCAGCCCCTGGAAATGGTCTCGAAACGATGGACGGAGACTATCTGGGAAAACAAAAAGGCCACCACCCGCCAGCGCATGACACTATACATTGCCAGACAAAAAAACGTGGCCGCGCGCATTGAGAAGTATGTCTGGGGCATCTCTGGGGCCTGGGAGCCATACACAGAGACCACCATCAACCAGGCGGGGGCGCTGGTAGAGGAAACATGGCCGATCTGGTGGACAGATGACCGCACGGCCAACGGCCGTTCGCTGCCGCTCGCCGTTATTCACTTCCGCAACGAGGAAATGGAGCCACTGACTCGCCGCCTCTGGGGGCTGCAAAATGGCATGGATCATGCCTGGTCTGCCTTGTTGGGTGGGCTAACACAAACGGCATTTCGCACACTGTTTGTATTGGGATTCTTCCCCACCCTCGATGGCAAAGCGCCGGCGGCCGATGGCTCCAACCTGATCCCGGTCGCACCGGGCACCATCATCGGCTCGGCCGAAAAGGGCGCCGACAAGGCGTCTGTCACCGTTATCGAACCGGCCGATCTCTCCTCCGTGTTGTCCACCATGGATAAGATGGCCATCTATTGTGCGTTCGTGGCGGGGCTGCCCATCGGAAATTTCATGGTCTCCCATCAGGTGATGGCGGCCGGGACATTGCAGCAGGGCGAAAGCGACCTGCTGGCCCACGTCAACGCCCTGGTGCGGCTGTGGGGCGCGTCCTGGAACCAGTCACTCAGCGTGGCGCGGCGGTTGGACAATCTGTACGGCCGGGCCAGCCACAATGAAGCGGTCAAAATTGAAACGATATTTGCACCCGCCGAAGTGGCCGATATTTCCAGCCGTAATGAGGAGGCCAAAGCGCAGGCGGAGACAGGGGTACCGGACGAGGTCATCTGGCGCACGGTTTGGGGGTTCAGCGAGGAACAGGTGCAGGAGATGAAGCGTATTGTGGCTAATGTCAATGTCCCGGTTGCCTCACCGGGCCAGGAATAGGAGCTATGGCATACAAGGAGATCAGGGCAAGGGGTAACGGCCGTTTACTGGGCGAGTTCGACCCAGACCGCGACCTGTTTCGGATAAAGGTCAAGGGCGAGTTTTACGTCATTGACCTGGAAGAGGAGCGCGGCAGCGTCAGGAATCCGGTTGGCACACCCGGCCAGACCGGAATACTGCCATCGCTGCATGAGGTTCCGTCAGAAAATTAGCACCAGGTAGCTATTCCAGCGGCCGGCAACGGCCGCTACCATGTCACCAACCGAATAATTGAGCGCATTGACGCCCTGGGCACAGAGCCGCCAGACGGCCGTGTGTCGAGGGCGTTTATTTGTTTAGGGTCGAGCAGCCTGGTAACGGGCGAAATCAGGGCCGGAAACAACGAAAACAGCGAAGGGCTGGATGAGGGCCGCAAACACCTGTATCGCTGACCACGAGCAAATTCACAAGGAGATTAGCCGCGATGGCTGGAACAACCACAACCACAGAACAAAACCCGCAGGGGGATCCTGCTGCCAGCCCAACCGTGACGGATGGGCAGCAAACGACTGAGCAGACAACCGAACAGGCAACCACCCAAACGGCCGATGAAGTGCAGGCCGAATTGGAACGCACCCGCGAGGCGCTGAAAAAGGCCAACGCGGAAGCGGCCGAACGCCGACACAAGCTCAAGGAGCTAGAGGATGCGCAGCGAGCGGCCGAACGGGCAGGTATGGATGAAAGTGCGCGCCTGGCGGCCGAATTGGAAGACCTGAAGAAGGCAACGGCCGACCGGGAGACATTGGCACAAGAAGCAGAGGCGCTGCGCACGGCCGTAGCCACGCAGGTGGACGCGCTGCTGAAGGAACTCAATGTGCCCAAGCACATTTTGCCCCTGATGGAGTCCATGTCCCCGGCGCAAAAGCTCACCTACCTGACGGAAAACCGGGCGCACTTCGCCCGGCCGGCAACCACACCGGCCGACATTGACGCCGCAAACCGGGGGCGCAACACCCAAACCGAGACCGATGAGCAAAAGGAGGCGCGGCTAAAAAAGCGCTTCCCCAGCCTCAGCCGGTAAGCCGGTTTTTATAGTTTTGAGGAGGAATTCTTATGGCAGACATTACCATAACTGCTGTTGATGTAGACGCTTCCGCGATGGCCGTCATCGAGCGTGGCACACTTGGTGAAGCGGCCGCCGCTGGCGACCTGCTGTATCTGGACGGGGCCAATGGCTGGAAAAAGGCCGACGCCGACGCCCTGGCCAGCGCCCAGGCCCGCGCCGTCCTGTTGGGATCCGGCGTGTTGGGCACCACGTACCCCAGCGGGGCGCAAGTTGACCTGGTCTTCTTCGGCCTTATGACCTGGGGCGCGGGCATGACACCCGGCGGCCGGGTCTATGTGTCCACGACGGCCGGCAAGGGCGACCAGACGGCGCCCGCAGCGGCCGGTGACTATCCGTTTATTGTCGGCTGGGCCTATTCGGCCACCGAACTGTTTGTTGATCCACAATCGGCCGTGCCGGTGGTGAACAGCTAATTCCGGTAATTCCGGGAGGGGATTGAACGATGCCACAACAAACATTAAACCTGAAACATGTTTCCCTGCCCTCCGCCTGGGACGCGGCCGAATTAACCCGGCTGCGCCTGGCTGATGGCACGACCTACCAGCAAATGGTGGCCGATATTGACGGCGCGTTAGAGATAGCGGCCAACATGCTGCTGAACAGCTATTACGGCCGGCTCATCAGCGTCACCGATGAAGTGGCGGTTGAGTACGATTCCGGCAACGTGCGCGGCTTCGAGCGTGTCACCGAACGCGGCCGGGGCCAGGGCCGCCGGGGCGATACCAGCGGCCACATGCTGCCCCTGATGGACTTCGACTACAACCTGTACTGGACGCACCTGTGGCTGCGGGATGCCCGCCGGGCGCAGATTGACCGCCAGATCAACGGCCTGATCGCCAATGTGGAAAATCTCTTCCAGAAAGAGGCGCTGACCCGCCTGTTCAAAATGGAGGAAGAGACGGGCCATTATTACGGCCTGGGCAGCGGCGGTGTGTCTGTGCCCTTCTGTGATGGCGGTGGGGGCACGATTGCCTACACCCCCACCCCCCGGCCGGAGCGCGGCGGCACCTTCGCCAGTACGCACGATCACTACCTGCGGCTGAATGGCATCACCCAGGCCAACCTGGAGACGGCCGTCCGGCATCTGTGGGAGCACGGCATTGATGGGCCCTATGACCTGGTGATCTCGCTGGCCGATATTGCCTCCTGGACCAATACGACCAACGTCACCGGGTATGTGGAAAAGCCAGATCCGTCCGTTGTTTACGGCGCCAACTCCGAACTGGCGCGGGTGGATGACATCTACATCGGCGGCGTGAAAACCGAGTATGGGTTCTGCCGTATGTGGGCCAGCGGCCGTATCCCCACGACCTACTGGGGCGTGACCAAAGTGTATGGGCAGAACGACATGCGCAATCCGCTGAAGGCGCGTGTGCCCGCCGGCCAGCAAGCAATCTCGGCCGAACTGATCGTGGAGAATGTGGGCAGCTACCCGTTGCAGGGCGCTATCCCGTTCATCCGCTTCGGCGTAGGCGTGGCTGAGATGCGTGAAGCGGCCGTACTGGTGGAAAACGACTCCAGCGGCGATTACGCCAGCCCCGCCATCAGCTAATTGACCTAGAGGACACGGCCGTATACGGCCGTGTCCTCTTGTGGAGAATCTTATGGACGAATTACGACCCGGCCAGGCCATCACCACGCCTATGGGCAGCATGATTGTCACGGCCGTGGGCCTGCCCAACAGCTGCACCGGCTGTGGCCAGCCACAGATTGGCTTCTGGCTGGCCCGCCACCAGGACGAAGCCCGCAGCGGCGGCGGCCGTTGCCCCACGTGCGCCGGATTGGTGACAGAAACAGCTTCCCAGGAAGAGACGGCTGACACCAATGACACGGCCGATGACCCCACCGGCAATGGCGACGGCTCAAACGAAGAGCCGGAAATGGTGACAGCCGGCGCAAGCCAGGCTGAGGGCGCTGACACCAATGATGACACGGCCGTGCCTAACGATCTGACCATCATCAAGGGTATTGGTCCGGCGCGCCGGGACGAGTTGGCCCAACTGGGCATCACCACGTTCACGGCGCTGGCTGCGGCCGATATAGCGTTCCTGGACACGGCCCTTGAGGTCAACCGGGCGCAGATCGCCGACTGGATAAGCCAGGCGGCGCAACTGGCGGCGCAATAATGGCTTTCACCTACGACCTCTCGGCCGACGGCGATGTGCTGGTCATCAGCAAAATACGGCTGCAAATTGGCGATACCAAAGAGGGCAGCGGCCCCCGGCCGGATGGCAGCAATTTTAGCGATGAGGAGCTGCTGGAATTGCACAGTGATGAAGGCGCGCACGTGAAGCGGGCGGCGGCCGCAGCGCTAGAGGTTCTGGCTAACGAGTGGTCGGCCCACGCCGGTAATCACAAGCTGGGACCGGAGAGTGAGACATTCTTGCAAGCGGCCGAATATCGCCTGCAAGCCCAGAGGCTGCGTGACCGTTACGGTCACGGCGACGGCCAGGCAACGGCCGTCGCCTTCAGTATTGCTGTGAAACCGGCCGGGAAAACATGATGGACAGACAGAACGATCAGACCGGACAAATGGGGCAAAACGCGCCGGACGTGGTGCGCATTGGCTTTCTGGATTACACGGTGCAGCGCGTGGCCGGGCTGTTCGCCGCCGATGCTGACGGCCGCTACGCCCGCTATCACGGCCGCGTTCACTTCGGTGAGCAACTCATCGAAATTGAGCGCGACGCCTCACCAGAACGCCAATGGGCAACGTTGTGGCATGAGATTACCCACGTGCTGCTGGAGCAAGCCGGCATCGAAGAGCAGGCGGGGCAAGAGCAGATTGTGACCGTCCTGGGCTATGGCATTCCGGCCGTGCTGCAAGCCAACCCCTGGCTCGGAGCGCCGTCACGATGACCACCAAACCGAGCCGCCGCCGCCGCTATCACAACATGGCAACCATCACCCGCATCCCGGCCGGGAATGACCCAGAGGCGCGGGAGGTGGTGGTGGCCAATGTGCCCTGCACGGCCGTGCATGAGCTTGACCAGGAACAAAAGGAGCGGGCCGGGATGGGCACGGTCAAGGTCGGGCGACTGGTTTTCTGCCCGTCTCCAGGTGTGACCATCGAAAAGCGGATGCGCTTTACGTTGGTCGGCAGCCAGAAGGAATACGCCATTCACCGGGTGGCCGGGCATCCGGCCGACGCGCCGGCATTCCTGGCATTGTACCTGGAGGATGAATCGCCGTGATTAGTGTGCAGGTTGACCCCAAAAGCATGGCCGCCCTCTGGGATTTGCAGCAGCGCAACACGCAGGCGCTGAAGGCGATTACCCCCGGCGAGAGTGGCTATGATGACCTGATTGCCGACGCCACACTGAAGCTGCGGGATGCGGCCGTCCAGGAAGCGCCACGTCTGACAGGGTCACTGAAAAGCGCCCACCGGGGCATTCTGGCGGCGGCCGGGACGGGGCAGGTTTTCGTAGATCCGGCCGTGCGCAACCCAATATACGGCGGGCAGCCATCGGTCTACGGGCAGATTGTGCATCAGCGCAAACCCTGGCTGGCGCGAACGCTGCACCTGCACGGTACGCGCATCCTGAGTGAAGTGGGCGTCAAGCTGTTCAGGCGGCTCGACGATATTTACAAGGGGGCAGTGTGACGGCGACGATTAACCAATGTCTGAACCAACTGGCGGCCGATTTAACGACCGCTCTGACCCCAGACACGGCCGATAAGGTGTATGGCTTCCGGGTGCTGCCCAACAAGCTGCAAACGGCCGTGTCCCTGACCTACATTGGTGGACTGCCCCAGGCGGCCGTGACCGGCGGGCATGGGGCGCATTACGATTTTGCGGCCGTGTTGGTGGCTCAGCATGACAATACGGAGGCCGGGCTGCTGGCGGCCGAGGAAACGCTGAATGCGGTGGAAAACATTCTCTTTCACACCCTGGCCGGCAGCCGCAACACGCTATGGCGTAAGGTGGAATTTCTGCGGCCGAGTGTGCGGCCGCCAACGCCGGAAGAACTGATCGGCGCCCGGTATGGCGAGGTGTACTTCCGGCTGCACTTGAAGTGAGGTAACGATGGCCACATTGGCAATCCAGACAATTAGCAAGGCAGGTATTGTGCCCTCGTTGGGCGCGGCCGCCGGTGGCGGCGATGAGTTCGCCAACGATGGCGAAACGTTCCTGTGGGTCAACAATGGCGGCGGTGGCAACATCACCGTCACGCTGGTAACACAGGCCACTGTGGACGGCCTGGCTGTGGCCGACCGCACGGTCACAGTTAATGCCGGGCAGCAAAAATTTATCGGCGACCTGGAGAAGGCTATTTACAACGACACCAACGGCCGGGTACAGGTGACGTATTCTGGCGTGACCAGCGTCACCGTAGGCGCGTTCCGCGCCAGTTAGTGAGGTGACTGATGGCCAAAACCAAAATCCTGCCCCTACAAGAGCAGCTGCACCGCATAATGCGGCCGATTAGCTACGGCAACCCGGCCAGCCCGCATTACGAACAGATTGTGACGCCGGCCGACGGCCTCTTCCTGGATTTCCCCCACCTGGACGACACAGACATTCTGCTGCTGCGCCGAATGAAGGCGATCTGCCCAGCAACGGAGGCGGAAATCGAACAGTCGGAGGCAGATCGGGCCGCGGCCGCGGCTATGGCTGAAGCGGAAACAGAAACGGCCGCCAACGGCCGGGCCGCCCAGAAGAGAGCCGCAAATCAAAAAATAGAGGTGAATCATGGCAAAAACAGAAAATAGCTACGTGTCAGACCTGGGTGAGGTAAAAGTCACCATTTCAGCGGCCAACGTGACCGCGGTTCCAGCCTTCGCCACGGCCGAAACCATCACGATTGATGGCGCCGTGCGCTCTTTTCGGCGCACCAACAACCCGCAGCGGTCGGTAGCCAACACCCGCGTCACCGGCGACCTGAACCCCATTGTGACTCGCGGAAATAGCAAGGTTGAGGGCGAAACCTGGGAGCTGGTGCTGGTGGATGATTACTACAAGGGCGCCGCCGGCGAATGGGGCACAGATGACCTGTCGGCCGTGGAAATCTTTGTGGAATTGGACAAGGCCAACCAGGACCCAGGTGGCCTCAAATGCACCCCGGCCGGGGGCGCGGCCGGTGAGATTGAAATCACGCTGGTGAACCCGAAATTGCTTGGGGTGAGCGCGCCAGAAATTAACGCCGACGCCACCACGCCGAACGAAGTGACGGTGTTCCTGGCGGCCGACAGCCATACAGAAGCTGTCCACGCATAAACAACAAATTGGCGCGACAGGCATCCAATCGGCCTGTCGCGCCAATTTGTTGCCCAATCAATCACTATGGCGACAAAAAAACCAAATTTCGAGATTGTTCACGGACAGCAGGCGATGCGCATTGCCTCGCCGCTGGTGAATTGGCCGGGGCACATTTACATGCCGCGCAGCCTGAGCGCCGAGCAGTACGGCCATTGGTGGGAGAAATACCAGACCAATGGCGGCGACAAACGGCCGGAGCTCCCCCACGCGGCGGCCATCGAGCGCATGTACAAGGAGCGCTGCCACATCGTTCTGGAGTCGGGCATTGAGGGGATCGTCTTCGACGAGGCTATGCCCTACCTGGCGCTGATGAACCTGGTGGTGGCCGCCACGCAGCCGCTGATTGTGGAGGCGCGTTTCCTCCCAAACTTGCCCGGCTGGTGGAGCAGCACTGCGACTGGCGAAGCGGCGGGCGAAACGGCGTAGAGCCGCCGCTGCCCTGGGCCTGGCACATGGCCCAGTGGTGTTACGACCCGACAGCCAGCGCCCTCACCGGCCGTATCCAACTCCGCCTGCCCTATCCGCAGCCGAACTGGCGGGAGGAGCGGGTCTGGAATGCGTTTTTACTGCACGCCATGCACCATACACTGACGGCCGAGGCCGTCTTTAGCCGGCCGCCGGACCAATGGAGCACGGCCGACAAGCAGTTTGTCAAGGACATGATTCGGGGATTGGGCAGCCACCATGACGACGAGATATGACCTGGAAATCCTCATCCGCACCAAAAAAGAGGGAGATGGCATCCCCAAGGTGGAGAATGAGGTCAAGGGCCTGGGCGACACCCTGGGCAAGCTGGCGAAATTCGGCCTGGTGGCCGGCGCCGGTAAATTCCTGCTAGACATCGGCCGGGACGCCATCACGACTGCATCTGACATCCAGGAGATGCAGTCTATGTTTGACCAGGTCTTTGGCCCTCATGCCGGCAGTGTCACCAACCAACTGAAAGAATTTGGCGATACGGCCAATCGCTCGATTTACGACCTGCAGGGGTTTGCGGCCGGATTTCAGGATACATTTGTGCCTCTGGGGTTCGCCCGCGAGCGGGCGGCCGAGCTATCAGTCGAACTCACCAAACTGACCGAAGACCTGGCCAGCTTCAAAAACATAGACGCAGGCGAAGCGGCCGAAAAGCTCAGCAGTGGGTTGGTGGGCAACCACGAGGCGCTGCGGTCATTTGGCATCGTCATCACGGAGACGGTGCTGAAGGCGGAGCTGGCCGCCAATGGGTGGGACAAGCTCTCCGGAGCAGCGCTGGAACAGGCAAAGGTGCAGGCCAGGCTGAACATTATCATGCGCTCCACCACGGACGCGCAGGGAGACGCCATCCGCACGGCCGACAGCTACGCCAACCAGGTGCGCGGCCTGGAGGCAGCCCAAAAAGAACTGTATGCCACGATAGGCACGCTGCTGCTGCCGGTGGCTACGGATGTGGTTTCGGTCATGGCCGAGGGGGCGCGGGTAATCGCCAATGACATGACGCCCTCGGTGCAGGCGCTGACCGGCGAATATGGCACGGCCGTTGAGCAGATGATCCAGTCCAACCTGGAACTGGCCACATCACAAGAGGAAGTGGTTGCGCAGACGCTGAAGATGGCGAATTCGCTAGAGATAGCCAGTCACGGTTGGGGATTGCTCACCGGCACGGCCGATGACATCGAGGCCTCATTGCAGCAGGTTGTGGCTGGCTTTGTAGACACATCCAGGGCCGGGAACACCGTGGCCAGCCAGAACCGGGCCGTCTTTGAATCGCTGCAAGCAGTCTATGGCGAAGCGGTCACAATGGAGCGAGGTTACATCAAGCTGAATGGTGTAACAGTTGACTATGCTGGCAATCTGTTCGACCTTGCGCTGCAACTGCAACTTGAAGCTGATGCAGCCGAAGCTGCCAGCTTTGACAATCATCAAATGAACCGGACGATGGAGCAGTCGGCCGAAGCAGCCAAACAAGCCGTAGCGGCCATACGGCCGTACCACCAGGCGATGGCCGAAGCCCGCGGGCCGAACGAAGACCTGGCGGACAAACAAGCCCAACTGGCCAACCGCATCACCGAAACAGAAGCGGCTATCCGCGCCGCTAATGCCGCCAACCAGGCGTTCGTGGAGGGATTGCGCGCACAGGAGGAAGCGGCGATAGCCGCCAACGCTGCCCTGGTGGGCGCCTTCCAGCACAAGGACACGGCCGATGCCATTCAATCGCTGCTGGCGGGCCAGGACGCGCTGGCCGCCTCTCAAGGTGAATGGGTGACGGCCGTGCGTGACAGCAGCGGCCAGGTAGCGGACATCAACAGCCAACTGGCGGCCGACCTCTCCAGCGAGCAAAAACGGGCGTATGAGGACATCCTGAACACAGTGGCCGAGGGGTCGGCCGAGTGGCTGGCCGCGTACCAGGCATTGCAGGGCGACCTGACCGACAGCCAGCGGGCGGAACTGGTGGCGCAGCGGGCGGAGTTGGAAGCGGCCGGGGAGCAGATTGTCAACGTCTACACCGGGGACGCGGCTGCGGCCAAAGAAGCCCAGGAGCAAATCGAGGCCGCCAACGCCGCCCTAATTGAATCGTATCGCAACCTGGCTGTGGAGGGGTCGCTGGCCCTGGCCGAATTGTCACCTGACCCGACGGCCGTACAACGCACCTTAGATTACGCGGTGGCCATTGGCGCCATGACCCAGGCGGAGGCAGATATGCGCCTGGAAGCCGCCAACACCCGTCTGGCAATCGAAGACCTGAATGCGATGGTGGTGCAAAACGGCCTGGACGCGGCCATCGCCGGCGAGGCATTCCGGCTGTTGACAGAGGGGGAGGCGCGCACGGCCGAGGAGGCTGTGGTGGCGGCCGAGCAGCTGGTGAAAATGAATGAGGAACTGGACCGTATTCCTGGCAGCTATGAGGCGGAGATTGCGGCTGATACCGATGACGCTATGGCCAAGCTGGATTCGGCCAAGAATGCACTCGACGAGATCAACGGCCGTACTGTCCGCGCCTACGTGGAAATCGAGGAGCGCATTCAATCAAGCCAACAAGACCAATCCGTTGTCGGCAGCGGCGGAAATGGCGGCGGCGGCCGGGCAGGGGGCGGGCCGGTATCGGCCGGGCGGACTTACCGCGTGGGTGAGGGCAACCGGCCGGAGTTGCTGTCTACGGACAATGGCCTCTTCATGATCCCCGGCGACAACGGCCGTGTCTTCAGCAACCAGGAGTCGCAGTCATTGCTCGGCAACAACGCGGCCGGACCGACAAATTTATCTATCACTGTCAATGTAGAGACCGTTGGTGACCCAGATCGGGTCGGCAACCTGGTGGCGCGCGGCGTCATGGATGCGGCGCGGCAATTGGGATTGGCAACATGAGCAGCATTATCTATCCCTCTTCTTTTGCCAGTTCCCCTGCCCTGACGTTGCACAATGGCACCACGCATAAGGCAGCGGCTATTGTGCCCCGTTCGGCCGTGGCCCAACTGGATTACATCGTGCTGCCCAATAAGGTGCTCTACGACCCTAACGGCAGCGGCCAGGCAGCACGGCTGCCCGACGTGGTTGTGGCGCGGGTGGTGGTGCAACTTACTACTAAAGCGGCCGTTGTCGCCGAATTTGAGGCGATGTGTAATCAGGTGGGGGTGAAAGCCACCCTCACGGCGACAAAGATAAGCGGAGGCACAGTCACCTGCGCCGCCCGGCTGGAGCAGGTGGAAAACGTGTCGCCATTTTTGTTGGAGATAGACCGGCAAATGGAAGTGCAATTAACCTTCCGGCCGCTAACCAATTGGGCGTAGGGGCTTAAAATGAGCATATTCAATGGCATTTCCGTAGACATCTACGACCAAAACCTGATGCTCGTTGGAGCAGTGGAAAACGTGCTATCGGCTGCGGCCACACGGCCGTTAGACAAAATCGGCAGCGGCAGCTACACCATACCAATACCAACACCCGGGGCCGGATATTCAAGCCGTGACCTCATTGCGCACATGTACACCTACAACACACTGCTGGCGGCCAACCAGACAATTGGGGTTTTCCTGATTAAGTCCATTGTGCGGCGCGACCCGCCCAACGGCGGCCAGGCGGTTTTTGACATCAGTGGCCCCGACTTGCTGCACGAATTGACCTATCGCAGCATCGGCCAGAACGTCATTGCTACCAGTGTCTACACCAATCTGGCGGCCACGGCCACCGGGCGGCAGACCACGCTCACCGTGCAGGCCAACGCAGGAAATACCACGATCACCATTGACGATACATTCGGGTGGGCGACGGGCAACCTGGTGGATGTAAAACTCAACAGCGGCAGTTGGCACACGGCCACAATCACCAGCGTGGCCGGTAACGTCATCGGTCTGTCGGCAGCTATCCCGGTCGGCGGTACGGCCGACATAGGCAACATAGTCCGTACTCGCATTTTGAAATTGAGCGTAGACGACACCACCGGATTCACAGACGGGGCGGTGGTCACAGTTGGGCTGTATCCGGCCAGCATATCACATACGACCACCATTACTAATATCAGCGGTAACAGCATCACGCTGGCGGACGCTATCCCAGAGGCACGGACGGCCAGCATCGGCAACCCGGTGTCCCACCCCGGCGCTATCACGGTGCTGACCAGCCCGGCCGAGGCAGGCAATACTACCATCAGTGTGGCTGACGTGGCCGGGGCCAGCATCAGCGACCCGATTACTGTCCGGTTGGACCCGCCGCCCCTGACCCACAGCGCGGTCATTGTCGGCACACCGTCCGGCGGCATTATCACCATGTCAGCGCCACTGCCCTGGGGCCTGGCGGCACCCTACCAGTACGTGGTGCGCAGCAAAAGGCCGGCCGATAACGACATCGAGCAGATCATGAACTATGCACCGTCCACGTGGACGAATCCGGGCGGAGGCACACCAAACGGCTCGTACATCGTCGGCGCAGGAGAGACGGTCTACCAGGCGCTTGAGCAGGCGCGACAGCAGGGGGGCGGACATTTCCGCATCGCCTACACAGGCGGTATTGCGCGGCAGCTGCAATGGCGCACGACGCCGGATTCCAGCGGGATCGAGTTGACCTTGCCCGCATCGGCCACCCACGCCGACATGACCAACACCAACAAGGGGGTTATCCTGAGCCTGGAGCAAGACTTTTCGGAGGGGCAGAAGGAGCCGCTTACCAGAATTTACGCCCGCAACGCCAATAATGAGACGTTCACGGCCGCCGAAGGTCTTGTCACGCCCGCCGGTGGGGTTACGGTAAACTGGGCGGCAGGGCTGATCACCAACACCACCGCCGAGGCCGGCGGGGCAACTCGCATAGAGCGGCATATACGCTATGACAACATACGACCGGAGGATGAGACCGAGACAGCAACACTGCAAGCAGCTATCTCGCTCTACAAGACGGCCGAGGCGCAATTGCTGGCCGCCCAGACATTGCCGAAGTTTTTTAATATCGTCTGTATAACCCACAGCGCGGTGGGCATCAAACCCTACAACACGGTGTTGGTGAATTACAACGGGAACGGCGTCGTCCTAAACAATATCACGCTGACGGTGCTAGAGGTGCGATACCAGATGGGCCAGGATGGGGTGTTGTACACACACCTCACCGCCACCGACCTGGCCGACGCGGATACGCAACCTCTGGCCGATCCTGACTACCTGGCCAAGACGATCCAGAAGCACGATACAGCTTTGCGCCACCTGTCCAGCGGCAGCAGCAGCAGCAGCGGGGGAACAGGCGGGACTGTGCAGCAGCACCATGATTTATTGGGGCTCGAGGATGACGATCATCCGCTGTACTTGCGGGAGGATGGGACACGGCCGTTAAGCGGCAATCTGGCCGTCAATAGTGGCATCACCATTGACGGTGTGGACATCTCGGCCCACGCAGCGAATCCGGCCGCGCACCACGCGCCGGTGACGGCCGGGGATGGTATCGCCGTCAGTGGGCAGCAGGTGGCCGTTGACCTGGCGTCACCGTCCGGGCTGGAATTCAGCGGCGGCGATCTGCGCCTGGCTGACAGCGTGGCCGGGAATGGGCTGAGCATCGCCAGCAAAATCATGGCTATCAATCTGGCATCCCCGTCCGGGTTGGAGATTGCCAGCGACGCGCTGCGCATCAATGACACAGTGGCCGGGGCGGGGCTGACCATCAGTAGTAAAATTTTGGCGGTGGGGGCAGGTAACGGCATCACCGTCAACGCGGACGACGTGGCGCTGACGACACCGGGCACGTTGTCGGTGTCATCAACCAACAACCCGGCCGGCAACCACACCCACGCCGTGACTGCCTCAGATAATCCCGGTGCGGCTACACAACTACTGAAATCCAGCGCGGCGGGCCATTTGCAATTGATCCGGTTGGGGTTGCAGGTTGCACCGGCCGTGCCGCTGCACGTGGCCGGGGCGACGGAGCAATTACGGATTGAGTACGATGGCAGCAACTACGCCTCTTTTACTGAGCAGGCCAGTGGCACATTGCAGATAGTGACGCAGAATAATATCAATCTCTATCCGGGTGGGGATATTGTCTTTAATCCGGGGGGCAAAGACTTGTTACCACTCAATAACTACGATCTCAATATCGGCCTTATCAACAAAAAATACTTGACGTTACATGCTGCGGAGTTGTGGGTAGAAACGCTGGTGGCCCAAAATACCATCGCCACTATTGGCGGCCGTATCCTGGTCGGCCCTACTACGCAGTTTACCAGAGATGCCTCTAATGCACAGACATACCTGTTCTTGAAGCATAATCAGCCCCATATCGGCGATGTAATGTATGCAGAAGCGGCCGGATTTGTCGAGTTTTTCCGGGTTCAAGGAGAACTATTAGTAGGTGTTACTGCTGGCACCGAAGGCCAATTCCACTTACAGGGGGATTGGGTGGCATTTTTTATCCCTGGACAAACTTTACGTATCGAGGATGACAAGCAAGGGTATAACGGAACATACACCATTGTTTCTGTGGGATATGATTCAGGAGACGACGAAACAGATATTAAGGTTACAGCCACCCTTCCAGCCGGAACACCCGATGGATACATTACCGTAGCACAGCAAACAGCAACGGAATTTTGTTATCTGGTTGTTACCAGGAATTTGGATGGATCAGGAGCGAACACCTGGTACGCTGGCGACGCCCTATTCAACACTGGCGTTGTTGATGACGGATTCATTGACCTCTACTCCCTAAATGGCGTGAGTTCCGGAGCAGGCCCCACAATCGTCGGCAATGTGCGGACAGGCACAACGTACAACCAGTGGGTTGAGCATTGGGCTATCGGTAACCTTAACGGCATCTATGGTTACGGCTCGGATACCTACGGGGCGGCAGTGGGGAAATACTCGACCACCACCAGTTACTTGACGGCCGATGCAACTGCTGGGATTCGCATGATGCGCGGCAGCACGCAGCTGGCGCGGTGGTTTGCTAATGGCGACATTTTGATCGGGCAGCAGGCGGCCAGCCAGAACAATGTGCTCATTTCCAGCGGTGTTTTATCGGTGCGCAACAACACCACCGAGCGGATCGGCATGACGGCCGCCGGGATACTGACCATCAAGGACAGCAGCGGAAACGCAGTGTTTACGTTTAATTCGTCGTCAGGCGCGGAATTCACTCTGCCCCTCACACTGGCATCTGGCGGAGGTATCTATCAAGGGACAGGTACATTTGCATCCCCAACTACAGGATTGAAACTGTGGAATGATTCAGGGATTGGCAGAATGGCCGGGTACAACTCTGGCACATTGCAGGTTGGCTTCGGAACTGACGGCCGTCTTACTGCTGGAGCCGGAAACATCAGGTTATCCGCAATTGGCGTTGAGCTAATCGCCAATACATCCTACGGCTTTGATACCACGAGAGGCATTTCATTCGTCCAATCACTCGGCTCCACTGTTTATGGTGGGTTATTCACGGTACGCGACACAAGTGCCAATATCACCAGTGCTCGACTGTTAGCCTTGAGCCCAAACGGCTCAAACACTAACGAACTGTTTGTTTCGGCCGATAACAGCAATAACTTGCGCGTACAAAGTTCTCATTCAACCGCTGTTTTTGGCAACATCTTGCTCGGTGAACGTGGTAGCTCCTATATCAATTCTGTGGATTTGGGTGTGTCGTTAACTCCTACTACCACACCCTCACTAGGCTGCAATATCTATGTGAAATCAAGTAAATTGATTGTTCGGATGGTGGATGGCCTAACCGTCCGCTATAAATATCTCGACCTTACAGGCACAGGTGTGACATGGGTACACACCACCACCGCGCCGTAATAAAGGGGAATCAATCATGGCAAACCAGACACAAAAAGCAATCATTCTAGCAATGGAAACCAGCGACGCCTGTAAGCAACTACTAGACGCGCTGGACAAACTGGCGGCGCTGGAGCAGCGGCGGGCTAAATCATTCCTCGATCTGAATGATTTTGACGCCGATTTTGAGGCATACGACCAGACTGCACACCTGACCGGCAATACACTCATCAACGTGCTGGCCAACAGCACCGCGGCCGTGCGTAGCTTCATAGCCGCCAACAACCACGAGGATAACTTCCAACTGGCGAGGAGATAATCATGATGACAATCGAGCAATTGGAAAACGACCGCAAGGATTTACAGCGGCAGTTGGAGCAGGCCATCCGGGCTGAGGAGCAGGCGCGGCAGCAGCGAGCTATGCTGCAAGGGGCCTTGCAGTATATTGAGATTCAGATGCAGCGGTACCAGGGCGCCGGGCCGGAGATGGGCGAGGGAGCGAGGGGCGAGGGAGCAGCCGAATAGAAATGGCACTGGTAATCACGCAGCGAATTAGCGCCAACACAGGTCAAACATCACAGGGCAGTTATACAACTGCCTCATTCACACCTGCGGCTAATTCGCTGTGTTTTGTTTTCTGTATAGGACAACGAGACAACCATTCATCGGCGCGGAGCTGGACAGTCAGCGGCGGGGGATACACCTGGACCAAATTGAATGAGTCCACCCTGTACCCCTGGGAGAACCTTGACATATACTCACTGAATGCAGTTTGCTGGTACACCGCCGTAGGCGCGTCTCCGGCAGCAATGACTGTCACCGTTGACGCCAGCGCAAATAACGAAGTTTACAGTGTGGTCATTTTTGATGTCACCGGTCACGACGCTGCTACGCCATTTCCGCAATCCAGCGTGCACAATGGCGCGACGTTTAACCCGGCCACCAACAGCGGCACCGGCACATTGACCTTGGGCAGTAATCCACTCAGCAGCCATATGGTGATCGGTATGTTTGGCGCAGGCGCTGATGGCGGCGGGGGCCTGGCCACACCCGCCGGATACACTGCTTTAATCAATCAGAATACATCGTACACGCAGTCGGCCGTTTTCTACCGAACCGGGACTACATCCCCGGCCATTACCTGTGACGACCTTGGCCAGGCGGTCGGGAACTGGGCTGGGATCGCCTTCGCAATCGCCGCGGCGTCTGACGCAGCTGTGGTACCGGCCGCAACCGCAACGCTCAGCCTGGTCGGGCAGACGGCCGTTATTGTGCCCGGCGGCATGGCCATTACGGCCGATCTCGCCCTCATTGGGCTGGATGGACAGACGGCCGTTATTGTGCCCGGCGGCATGGCCATTACGGCCGATCTCGCCCTCATTGGGCTGGATGGGCAGACGGCCGTTATTGTGCCCGGCGGCATGGCCATTACGGCCGATCTCGCCCTCATTGGGCTGGATGGGCAGACGGCGATTGTCGCGCCCGGCGGCGTCAATATCGAGACGGCCGCCGGCACATTAACCATCACCGGCGAAAGCGTTCTGGTACTCTCTGGCGGCTCATTGATTCAGGCAACGCCCGGTCTGCTTAATTTAGCCGGGCAAACGGCCGTGGTTTTACCGGGGAGCATCAGCCTGGGGCTGGCGGTCGCAGAATTGGCGTTGGCCGGGCAAACGGCCGTGGTATTGCCCGGCACTGTGAGCATCCAGGCGGCCGCAGGTGAGCTGGCGATTTCCGGGCAGACGGCCGCGCTGCTGCCCGGCGCGGTGGCAGTGGCGGTGGCGGCCGGTGTGCTGAGCGTAACCGGGCTGTCGCTGGAAAGTATTGGCGAGGCGGCGTTTGTGGCCCTGGGGCGGCCGTTTGCGGCCGAAGAGATCGCCCGCTTTTTTGCCCAGGGCGTGATGACCTTTGATAACAAGGGCATCGTGTCATTTACCGTAATCTGACAAAGGGAGCTAGACCATGCAGCTAACAACGGAGCAATTTTTTACAGCAATCACCATTGGTTTGGGGGTCTTATCGGCCGTGGGTGGCGCCATCGCCTATCTCTTCAATCGGCCGGGAGAAACAGCCAACACAAACAAAACGCTGTCAGAAACGGTGCAGATGCTCTCTACCCGGCTGAGCCAATTGGAGGCGGAGCGAGAGGCAGACCACCAGCGCATCCTGAAGCTGGAGGCGGAAAATCATGCCCAACGGCAGCAGGCGCAGGTTTTTGAGCGCCTACTCTCCCTGTGCGTGATTGGCTTGCAGGCTCTATCCAACCAACTCATGCGTGCGGAGATCAACCCGGAGTGGACGCCACCAGCCGAACTTGACCGGTGGATGACGGACTATTTGAAAAAGCACTAATGGCGACACGGCCGCGCCGAGCGGCGCGGCCGTGTCACCAAACAAGGAGCCTCACATGAGAATTCAACCACCCGTATTTGCTTCCAAAAAAGCGAGCATGGCCGCGTTTGGCGCGGCCGTTATCACCTTTGTGATGACCGTCCTGCCCATCCTGATGCCCACAGTGCCGGATGAGGTATGGAAGAGTCTGGCTAATCTATTGGCGCAGTTGTTCAGCCTGTACCTGATCGGGCAAAGCAGCGTGGATGTGGTGGAGAGCTTTCGGGGCGGGCGCGTGACGCTGGATGCCTCAAAAATCGCCCTAGAGACGGCCGGAGCGCAAAATGAATCAGACAGTGCAAATCCTGCGCCTTAAGCACCAGGGCGAGAAATTCGGGTCGATACAAACCGTTTTGGCCGTTGGCCGGGCTGCCCGCGACACGGCCGGGCTGTCGGCAGACGAACTGGCGCAGCTGGCGGCCGATGTCTGGACGTTACCCCAGCCGCAAATGCGGCCGGGTGAGGGTGCGAATCTGCTGCGACTACTTTTGAAGTTGGGCAATGAGCAATTTGGGCGGCCGTTTGTGGGGGCAGTGGCCCGCAAGCTGGCTCCAAGGAAAGAGTGATAGATGAGCGAAACCATTATTGTGTTGGACGATATGGGACGGCTACAACTGGCCGATGCGGTAATCGCCTATCTGGAAACCTGCGAGGATCCACGTGCGCCAGAGGCACTGGCCCACTACCGCGCTCAACGAGAAGAGTTAGCTGTCCGGATGCGGGCGGCCAACGAAGGCAAACAAACAGTTATTGAATGTCAGCCAGGCCGGATGGGTGTGGCTGAAGGAAGGTGAAAGATGGCTCAGGGGGATATTACAGTTTACAACGACTTTAAGGAGCAAATCCTGAAGAAGGTGCATGACCTGGTGAATGACACCATCAAGGTCACGCTGCACACGGGTTACACGCCCAACATTGACAGCCACCAGGTGTGGGCAGATGTGAGCAGCACAGAGTATGGCAGCGGCAGTGGCTACACGGCCGGTGGTCAGGCGTTGGCCGGCAAGTCGGTGGCCCAGGACAACACCAATGACCGGGCCTCGTTTGACGCCAACGACCTCACCTGGCCCTCTCTGGGGCCACTGTCACCGGCCACACCATCACACGCCGTTGTGTGGAACGATACACCCGCATCACCGGCCGACCCGCTCATCTGCTACCTTGAGCTGGGCAGCACAGCCACAAACGGCGGCGACTATACGCTGCAATGGCACGCCAACGGCATCTTGCTGGTGAACTAGGGAGAAAAATCATCATGCGCCAATTTACACGTATTTTGGCGGTGGCCATCTGTCTGGGGCTGGTACTCCTTTGCGTTTTGTGCCTGGCCGGGCGGCCGCAGCCCGCGCCAGCACCTACACCCACATCCACCATGCCGATGACGGCCGCGCCCACGCTAACGGCTACACCTACGGCCGAGTCTCGCACACCAACACCTTCAGCAACGGCCGTATTACCCACAACCACAATAACGGCCGTGCCCACCATGGCCCCATCAGCAACATTGACACCTACGGCCTCACCGACCGCGATACCGTACCCCTGCCCCACGTCACACACGGTGCAGCGCGGCCAGCACCTGTGGCTGATCGCCGAGATGTACTATGGCAACGGCCGTCACAATTTGCGCATTTGCGCCGCCAATCGGCCGTTGATCCGCGACTGCAACCTGATCTTCACCGGTTGGGTATTGGCGCTGCCAGAGGTGTGTACAAATGAATGAACTGTTTTTGGGGGAAACGGTGCAGGCGCCGGGTGATAATGTGCGGGTAGCGTATCCGGTTGATCTATCCCGGCTGGCTGAAGATGCGGCGGTCACGGCCGTGACTGTGAAGGATGTGACACGGCCGTCGGCCATCGAGGACGTGAGCGGCCAAACCATCACCGGCAGCGCCCAGGGTGCGGGGGCGACGTACCAGACGCCGCTGATCTACAACCTGTCCCTGGGGCATACCTACCACGTGGTTTTGCTGACCTCGGCCGGCGGCAACACGCCGGCCGTGTACTTTCGGATCAAGTGTGTGCGGGAAGGGACGGCCGTGTGACCCCCTTCCCCAACGGCCGTGCCCCTCGTGATTGGTGACAGCGAGCGGGCACGGCCGTGCCCATATCGGCCGTTATTTGTCACCAATTTGGCGGCCGTTCATCACGGCTTTATAGCCAATGTCGAACGCCATCAGCAGCTTGTTCTGCCCCACCCTCCGCATATCGTCACCGATCAGGGTCCAGTTCATATCCCCGGCCACCATAGCCCCCTGCTCGCTGCGACTAATGTTAATCCTGGCCGCGTTCTGACGGCCGTCTGTGGTCAGGCCGGTCACCGAAACGATCTCTTGCCGGTCTGGGTGTTCGGAATAGTCACCAATTACCTTTTCCTGGCTGATCACCATCCAGGCCTCGAAGATGCCGAACACGGCCGCCAGCCGTTCACCATCGGCCAGCCTGGCGGCAAAATCCGCGCCCAGATCGAATAGGAGTCCGTATTTGTTTTGGGCATTGAAGTCCATAGCCAGCGCTATCAACGTCGCTTGCGGCCGGTTTTGCTCATCCAGGGTAACGGCCACCAGGTGAGGCATTAGCTCCTCGCAGTCACCAGGTTCCAGCCAGGCAAGCGCAAAGCTGACAGCCTGCTCCAGTTGTTTGTTGAAATCCTGATCCGTAAAGAAAATCGGGGTTGTTGTGTCCACATTTATCTCCTGAGAACTGTACGTCTCTTGTTCTTTGTGTTGGCCGTAAAAATTGCGGGGGCGGGTGTGCGGTTAACGGCCGTCAGCGACGGCCGTCAGTCGTAGCTCAGATCATACACCAGGCAAACACCCTCATAGACCTCGCCGGGGTGCAGCTGGCGGTGAAGGATTGACCTCCCCTTCAGGAAGGCGATTTTGGCAGGCCCCTCAACCCTTTGCGGTTGGGAGGTCTTCAGGCGGCGATTTAATTCCTTCATGGCCACATCGGCCGTGACCCGCGGGTACGTCTTCGGTTCGTAGGGACTGCCCAGGTAACGCCCGGTGATGATACAGCTCAGCGTGGGCACATCCAGCGTTTTGGCCTGCTCACGGCCGATGGCTGCCAGAGCCTCTTTCTCGCGCCGGCAATACTCCTGGTAACACCGCTCCAGCGCCTGGCTCAGCGGGTAAGTCCACTCTTTCTCTGGGAAATACTCGCGCCCCTGCCAGCGATAGCCAATCCTGAATCTGCCCTGGGCATGGATTTCTATAAGCAGCACCGTGTCCGGAGCGAATTGCCCGAACATTTCTTGCGTGTTCACGGCCGTTTCTCCTTGCCCCATATCTCGCGGCGATGCTGCTGTAACTGCCAAATGATTTCGTCCAACGTGCCTGGCCCCTTGAACCTGAGGACAAAGGTCACGTGCGCAGGCGACGCCGAGAGCATTACATGAAGCTGACTCGGTTTCTCTTCGTCCTCGGCCGTCCACTGCCAAAACTCAATGGCGTCTAAGTTGATGGGCACAATGTATTGATTAAACTGCGGTTCGTTCATTATCTCTCCTACAACAGATTGGGCTGGCTCATCGTGGGCGCCGGATGGACAAACGCCAGGTCATGCGCCGCCAGTTGGTCTACGGCCGCCAGCCAACTGCGGGCAACATGGTACTGGAGCGGCTCTAACGCAAACAGGTGCGCCATGCTGACACTCTGCCACCGGTACACGGCACACAGACGGCCGCTCACTGTTGACCGGTACCCATCCCTGGTGGGATACACCGTGACGACGTGGCCGCCACCACGACTGGCGTTGCGCAGCGCCAGCAGTAGTGAAGCCAGCGCCCGCTCTTCCTGTGGCCGGGTTGGTTCCCTGCCGTCGCTGCGGCCGACCAACAAAACGTGATCGGCGTCGTTGTGGGGCGCGGGCGTGTAGTGCAGCGCCAGGCCATCGGCCGTTGCCTGCCCACCCTGCTTGATCAGCAGTTCACCAATGGCCGTGCTGATGACCTTGTTTGGTTTGGGACTGGCTGCCATTTCACCCCTCCCCTACCAGTACTCGATGCCGGGTTCACGGCCGTCACCGGTGGGAAAACGCACCAACATAATCGTCTCATGCGGTGGCTCTATCAAGAGGCGCTCCTGTGAAGCGTCCCACAGCCCTATCTCAGCAAACGCCCATCGCAGTTCGGCATAGCCCGCCCCACGCAACTGCCAGATACCTTCAGCCCCGGCCGCGTCCAACAAATCGGCTGCCCGGTCTACCAGCCAGCGCCGCGCCAGTTGCCTGGCCTCTTCCAGTGTATCGGCGTGACCGATGGTTTCTTCGTTGCCGTCGTTTTGTTCTACGAAGAATTTGCCATTCTCCAGGTACAGAATGTCAATGGCGAACAATCCAGCTTCTAGCCGGTCGTACTCAAGCGATTCACTGTCGTCTGGGTCGTCTTCAAACGGTTCTAAAACAACGTGTTGCCACTCCATGGTTATTCTCCTTACGGCCCAACGGCCGTGTAACGTCTAAATAGCCAGCCTCAATTGGCCGCTATCCCACTCTGGTACATACTCCGGCTCTAGCTCCAATTCGAGTTCCTCAAAGTGGTTCGGGGATAGTTGGAAACAAACGTCCTTCACGCCGGTCAATCCAGTAAACACCATGAACTCTGGCTGGTTGGTCAGCCGTTGATTGATGGCTTCCCTGGTGAAGCGGCTGGCGCGAGATTTGGGCACCGCCAGCCAGCGCTCCGGATAACAAAACTCCTCGGTCTCGCACCAAAACTGAACCTGTAAATAACTTTCCCTGTCATCAAATGGGTAATGACCTTTGATGACCAGGGCATAACAGGGGTTGTCATTGTCGTTCATCATCACCCCCACGGTTTTTCTCTTTTGGCTTCACCGCCCTCGCTGGTTAGCCAATCGCCGATAGCGCGCCGCAGCGATTTGTTGCTGATGGCCGCTAAAAAAACCAGGGCGGACAGCCCACACAATAAAAATATAGCATTCACTCGATCACCTTTCCTTTCGGCCGTTGCCCCGCCAGGAGCAACGGCCGTCTCTCATGGCTATCGCGCGAAAAGCGCGAATAAGCCGACAATAACAGCAATCCAAACGAGGGCGAAGGCACAACCAACGTTGAACGCTTCGCCGGGTGTCAGTTCTGGGCCATGTGGCATGATCGCCTCCTTACAGGTTGATTGATCCCAACCAATCCACGATCCCGGCACGTGTCCAGTGATTCACGTCTACCAGGTGCGTCATTTCGGTGGCAACGTCCTGATGTCGGCCTGTTGGTCCAAAAACCTTGACTGCGCCAATGTTGTAGCCAACCAACTGGCTCAGCCGCCAGACTGCCATGCTGTAGGAGAAATCCGGCCGTTGGATGGTTTCCGCGCCAAACGCGCCGGCATAGGCAGCAGCGACCGCGCACGTGTGCCAGACCGTGCGGCGTTCATAATGGTAGTAACCGGTGGTCACGGCCGTTACAAACGATTGCCGCCGCGCCAACGGGTGCAGCGCCCGCCCCGCTTCCAGAAAGTGGGAGAGGCGCGGCCGGGCTAGTTTGGGATTCGGCCGTAGTAGGCAGGGTGTCAAGACGATATGTTGCGCCTGGGTAAATTGGGTCGTTTGGGTCAACATGATCATTTACCCCCCTGCTCTGCTGCGATCCGGATGAGATCGGCGCGGATGGTCTGACAGATGGCCGTTAGCGGTTGATTCATTTGGATAGCGTTTATGCAAGGTGCAGCAGCTTCTCCATAAATCAAAAATACATCTTGCAAACTGTGGGCCTGGGCTGGTGTTGGCACGGCCGTCCACGTGGCCGGTGGTGAGATGATTACCAAATCAGGCACGGCCGTGTTCACAGGCGCCAGTTGAGTGGGCACTGCCGTAAGGGGTACGGCACCTGCTGGCACGGCCGTCGCCTGCCCTCCCCCACCAGGCTGAGGCCGCCAGCCCACTTTATCGGCAACCAGCAGGGCAATGATCAGCAAAAAAAACACAATCAAAGGGTCACTCCTTTTCATCGCACACGCTCCCATCGGGCACGGCCGTCGTCCCAAATCAGGCCGTATCCGGTCAGCCGCTCAACGGCGGCAAGAATCCAATCGGTCAATCGTAAATCCATAATGGTGTTCATGGTTTGCTCCTTGACCTGACAGGTTAGGGAAACCTGTCAGGTCTAAACATTAAAACTCTGTATACCCTTCTTCCCACGGTGCCACCGGCGGCGCGGCGGGAAATTTACCCGTGTCCGGGTAGCCGGTTGCTTTCCAATAGACGTGGGCGCCCATGCTGGCCAGGTAATGCCGGGCTTCGGCCGGTGAACGGAAGCGGGCGGCAAACGCCTGCCAGCCCTTCGAGCCAATGGCGCTGTAATGGGATGAGCCGTGTTTGCGGTATGTGGCCCGGCCGCCAGCGACCGCGATGCGCCGGCAATGCTCAGCCCGGTCAAATGGTTTCTTTTCGCTCATGATCTACCTCCTGGCGCCGTTCTGCGCGGCCTTTTCGGTGGTAACTAGCGCGGTTAGTTGGCGGGCATTTCGCAGCCAGCGCCGGGCAGTTGAATCGCTGACGCTGTATTTCCTGGCTATTTCCCCAGTGGTGAGGTCGAGCATTCGCACTTTTTCAGCATGGGCAAGTAACCGCCAATCCGACGGCGTTGTGACCGCTTTTTGCCCACCTTCTGGCTGCCGCTTCGCGGCCGCCTGCGCCTTGAGTTGGCGCGCCAACTCGCGGTCTTTCTCGGCCTGTTCGCGCTCCCAGACAGCCCGATCGCGTTCCTGCTCTTGGCGCGCCTGCTCAGCCTGGCGCGCCTGGGACTGGCGTATGCCATCGTCGTCTACCAGGCCTAGGAGCAGGTACACCGCGCCGGCAATCAGGAACATGACGGTGCCGGTGATTTTGGCGTCCCGGCTGGTGGATTCCAGCAGCCAGATACCGGCGATGCCCACAACCAGGTAGAAAACGGCTATACCGCCGGCAACAAGCGCCTTACCCCGCTCGCCACTGCTTTGCAGGCGGACGGCGATGTGTGCAGAGAGGATGCCGACGGATTCCAGGCCGGCGGCGGCGACCAGGCCAACGATCAGGCCAACGGCCGTACTGCTGGCCATGGCCAGCACGGCCACATAGACGGCGTGGCCGAAGAAGAAGGCAGGCGCGGCCGGGACGCTGAATGGTGCCAGGCGGCGAATGAAAGAGAGTGCGATGTTGCCGCCGGTCTCGAAGAGCGCATCAAAGAATGTTTCGATTTTTTTTAGGCGTGTCATGGATAGCTCCTTCACCGCAGAAAGATAATAAAGCAGGCTAACGCCGCAAAAAACGTGAACAGGAAAACCAGGCCATAGAACGCCACATTCAGGCGTTCGGCGCGGCGGCGGGCGGCCACTTTTCTCCTGAACGCTTCCCTCATCGCGGCCTTTTCCGCCTCCCAGGCTGCCAGATCGTCCGACAGTTCCGGTTCGTGCCCGATGCGCTCGTATTTCAACTCATCTGTCCAGGGTGACATCATGCGCCTCCTTTGCTGATGTAAAGCAGCGACCCGCCGACGAATGCGCCGGAGATGAGGATGAAGATGCCGACGGCGGCGGTTGTCGCGCCGGAGAATCGCGCCGGGGGGTCTGGTGTGGGGGGCTGGATGGCGGCCGTTACCTGGTTATTACGGCCGTTAATGGCAATGGCGACACCGCCGTCGCCGCGCACCTCGGCGCTCGTTTCTGGCGAGAAGAGGCGCGTGTCCAGCGTGATGTCGCGGGGGATGACCATGGCCATCAACACGGCGCCTACAACCAGGCCGAAGATCAGGGTGGAAAAAGAAAAGGTAGATTGTTTCATGTTGGTTTCCTCGTTTTGCTTGTTGGCAGCGGTGGGATGATTCCCTCTCCCCTGCCCCATTTAATGGCACGATTCACGATTGCCAGGCGATCAGAGTTTTTGCTGCCGAAATACTCGAAGCAGACCCGGTTCATAGACGGCCGTTCACCACGCGCAGACATCTCATTCCACAGAGAGCAGATGCCTTCTAACACGGCCGCGTCAATAACCGGCTCAGTGGGCTGCACACTCACGGTGATGACCCCTGGCGCGGGCGTTGCACCGGTGTTTTGCACTGGTGCTGCACCGGTTACACCGGTTACACCGGTGTTTCGCACCGGTGCTACTCGACTACGCTGCCATTCATGTAGTGGGGTGGTGCGCACCGGTGCAGGCAAGGCGCGCACCGGTGCGGCCGGGGCGGTGGGGGAGGCCATCCCCGCCTGCGCGAGGATTGTCAGCAGGTGCATTTCCAGCAGCCGGTACAGGCGGCGCAAATGGCTGTCATTCGGCCGGACAACAGCGAATAACAGGCCAACGGCCGCCAGGCCAAAAAGGGCCAATGACAACCAGGTCAGGCGTATGGCGGCCGTGCGGGCGGCCTGCCAATCGGCAGCGTAGTCGATCACCTGGTGGGGAGCGGGAGGCGTCCAGGTGGGCGCAGGCGTCCAGGTAGGCAGGGCCGTCCACGTGGGCGGGGGCGTGTAGGTGGGCGCGGCCGTGTGCGTGGCCATCGGCGTGTAGGTGGGCAACGGTGTGTACGTCGCGGGTGGCATCCATGTAGATGCAGGAACGGCTCCTACCGTCGCTGGGGCAGCCTCAACCGCCAACGCCGGCAGCCTAGTAACAGTGGGCGCCAGCGTCGGAGTATTGGACAGCACAAGCCCGGTGGGGCCATAGATGGCGGTGGCTGTGGTGCTCACAGCCAGACCGGGTTGTTGCCCGGCGTTGACAACGGCTAACACGCCTACGATGACCACCGCAACCAGGAAAAAAACAACCAGGTTGGAAATCGTCTCCAGCAGGCAGCCTCCGCCTTTTTCTTGTTCCTTAAGTTTCGTTATATCTTCTTCCGAGAAGTGCTTCATGGAACCTCCGCAGTGGCATGAGGGCGTAACCCGGCCGGGTTACGCCCTTTGTCATTATTAAGAGTTACCAGCGCCATCATCGGCCGCGCCACCTGCGTCTGTGGCGGCCGTGTCTACGGCCACTTTGAGCCGGATGTACAGGCAGCAGGCTTCGCCGTTGGGCACAGTCTGGAATTCGGCGTCACGCCCCTCTGTGCGCCACCGGGGGCGCAATGTACCCAGGTAAGAGCGCACCCGTTTGGCAGTTGGCGCATCGGCAAACGTGACCCGGATCCATTCACTGTAGCCATTCTTGCCGATGGGCACGGCCAGCAGGCGGGTGGCCAGCGGCGCGTATTTGGCTTTGCCCACAACGGGCGGCTGTACGCCGATCTCAAATGCCTGATACAGTTCGTTTTTTGTGGCGTCTTGAATTGCCATGGTTGGTTGTCCTTCATCCGGCCGGGTACCCGGCGCGGACATTGTGACGGCCGTGTGACCGGCCGTCGCCAGTTGTTTGTAAACATAATGGGGGGGGGCGAATGCGGGCGGAATGCCGTCGCCGACGGCGCAACCGATACAGAGATCACCGACGGCCAGGTTGACAGTGGGCGCCCAGGGCACGGCCGCTGCTGCCGCCTCACTCGCCGAGGGGAAGATGTGGATAGTGCAGCACCGGCAGCGGGTGAGGCAGGCGTCACAGACGGCCGAATTGGGGCGATTGGGCCGGTCAGGGACGCGGCCGCAATGGAGGCAACGAGGTAGGGCCAGGAATGCCTGGTCTACCAGATCGTCTGTTGTTTCGGCCAACCAACGGCCGTCTAGCGTATTTGTGATTGCGCTCATATCGCACCTTTGTTTGTGTTACAATGGGGGTCTGCTCCGAGCTGGCCCAATGGCCTGCTTGACCGGCCTGGCCGCCACCCCCGTGAACGGCCAGGCCGGTTTTTTTGTCAATCCATAGACAACTCCTTTGCCGGGGACGGGCTGGGGGAACCACACCACCGGCGATTCAATTCACCTATATCTCGTTCCAGGGCAGCCAGCCTGTCGCGGGCTGCATCCAGAATTCGCACACTCTCTTGCCAGGCTTGCCAGTTTTGCATGGCCGTCAGCACGGCTTCCTGGTCGGCCAGGTTGCCGCCCACATAGGCCCGTAGGCGCTGCGCGGGGTCGGCGTGACGGCCGTGTAGGGGACATTCCTGCCCGGCCGTGTGGATGGCATATAAGTAGCGGTCGCTGCGCCAGTGTTCGCGGCCGTTGCAGCACGGCCGGGAGCGAGCATTGGCCTCGGCGCGGGTGGCGTGCTGCACGGCGGCCGATAGCCGGGCCAGCGTCTCGGTGATACTGGCCAGTCGTTCGGCCGTCTGCATGGAAACAAGCTGGTTATCCAGCCGATACTCGGCGGCCGGATCCGGCCTTTCGCGGGTACTCTTTTGCCGCTCCTGGTCAAGCACATTGGCAATGGCCTGGTACACGTCGCGGGGGCGGTGGCGGGCGGGCAGGGCGGCCGTGAGCCGGGGCCAATTGGCTGAGCGTTGGCGTAGCTCGTGCATCTTTTCCAGGATGAGCAGCCAGCCGCCTTTATCGTATTGCCGCAACCAGGCGTAGAGGCCGGCTTCCAGGTCACGCACGGTGGCCAAATTGGTGTCACCGGCGGCGGCGGTCGCGGCGCCTGGTGTCACCAATTCACCCGTCTGATTGATTGGCTCTGTACCAGGTAAGAATCCCATAACCTGCTCCTTATACCGGGGCGACATGGCCGTCTTCCGGCTCGGCCGCGCCACGCACCGCCTCACACAATAACCCTAGCCACTCTTCAGCTACGGCCGCCTCAGCGCCACTGGTGGCGCAAAGGGCGCGGATGAGCATTCGATGGCTGGGCCGCTCCTGCCGCGGTAGGGCATCACCGGCCAGCGCCTCGTATTGCAAGGCGGTGACGGCGTTGCCCAGGGCGTGGCGGTTGACGCTGTAAATGTCAGCCGCGGCCGTGACCGTGTCTTGCCAGTGACGGACCCGGCCGCTTTCAAAAATGACAATGACGTGGCTGATGCTGTCCATAATGCCAATCCCTTAGCGTTTGATAGGCAGGTCGGTGCAATCCAGGCACCGGCCGTTAATCGTGGTTTCGCCTTCATCCAGGATGCGGCCGCATCCAGCACAGACGCCCGTTTGCCCCAATAGCTGCGGCGGGTAGACGCCCGCCTCCAGCTTGCTGCGCAGGAACCCGGCCGGGTTGCGGATCTGCTTCTCTTTGGCCTTGATTTCGGCCAGCCAGCCAGTGATGACAGATTCCATGTCGTCGCCAAAGGTCTGCCGCGCCTTATGCACCAGGTAGGAGGCGCTGCGGCGGTCTATGCCCAGGTAGCCCAGGCGGGAGATGAGGGACGGGCTGCCGTTGCCATTGCCATTGCTGTGTGTATCGCCATCCCCTTCTTCATCGTCCGGGTAGGCAGGGGTGGGGGCGGCGGCGCGTGATTCGTGGTAGAGGGCGAGCAGCCGCCGCTTGAGCGATTCGCCAATCTCATAGCCGTTTTCGATGGCGGCCCCAATCTCCTGCAACAGGTTGGCAATCTCGGCCGCACGGGCGCGGCGGGCCTGCTCTTCTTGCTCGTAGAGGTGCAGAGCGGCGTCCAGCAGGGGGGTGAAGTCGTAGTCGTTTTCGGCCTGCCCACGTTCGTCATATCGCTTGCTGAGAGTAAGCAGGTCTATCTCTTCCAGGTATGAGATGTACTGGCGCAGCACACGGGGATCTGTCTGCATCCATTCGGCGATCTGCGATTGGGAGGCTTCATCCCCATTCAGGTAGGTGGAGAAAATCTCCAGCACAAAGACCAGGTGCTGGTGGCGCAGGCCCAACGGCCGGTAATGGTGCAGCAGCGCCAGGGGCACGGGCATCGTCCAGCGGAACGCCGGGTGAAAGGGCAGGCTAAATTTGAAACGTTCGTCTGGGGCGGGATCGCCGGTGGGCGGGTCATCAATCATGTGATTTCTCCATCTGGTTGCGGGTTGATAAAGCTGGTTGATAAAATCGGCCGTTTGCGGTTCTTACGGCCGTGTGAAATAAGGAGGTGTACATTGTCAGGTGTTTTGAGGCCCAAACGCCCCACGCGGGCGGGGCAGAAGGTGGCGGTGTTTTTGGCTGCGGATTATGAAAAGGGCAGCTACTTTGCGGCGTTGCAAAAGTTTCTGGAAAAGCAACAGGCGCGGGGGCTGTCGGTCTATACGGTGGCCCGACTGTATTACAGTCTGTACCCCATTGGCGTGGCGGCGGAGAATGCGCCGCTGACGGCTTTGTCGCCGGAGTGGCTGCGGGAATATCTGGACGATCTGTGGCGGACCCACGCGCCGGAGACGCTGCGCACACACACGGCCGATGCCCGCCAGTTCTTTAAGTGGTGCAAGAAAAAGGGGCATCACCCGTTAAACATCGCCAGAGGTATCCGGCCTGTGCGCTACCGGCCGCAACGGCGGCGGCGGGTCACGGCGGCGCCGGAAGCGGATGTACGGCAGGTGATGGCGCATCTGGCGGGGCTGCTGCGGGCGTCTGACCTGGTGTACCGCGACCTGTTCCGCACGCTGCAAGCGGCGGAGACGGGGTGGACGGAGGAGACGGTGCGGGCGCTGCGCGACCTGCTGATCCTGGCCTTCTTGTACGAGACCGGGGCGCGGGTGGGGGAGTTGTCCCGATTGGGGTCGGCGGCGATGGATGAGGCAATACGGCAGCCCCAGAGTGTTTACCAGGTGACGGTGGTGGGCAAGACTAACGACCGCGAGCGGTATTTCACCACGTACACGGCCGAATTGTGGCGTCTCTGGCAGCAGGTACGGCCGGCGCCGGCGCGGGAGTTTGCGGTGGTGGGGTGGCGCGGCGGCCGGGAAGCGGATGCGGAGCAGATGCGCACCAATGGCGTCAGCCAGATGTTGGAGCGGCGCTGCATTCAGGCCGGGGTACGGCCGTTTCGGGCGCAGTCCTTACGCCACGCCAAAGTGAAGCGCAGCCGGCAGCAGGTGGGCATGGAGTTGGCGGCGGTGCTGATTGACCACAGCACCATCCGCTCTACCTGGAACTACGTCAACATAGATGACGATGAGATTAGCCAGGCGGTGGTGGCCACGGGGCTGCAAACCGACCTGTGGGTGGGGCAAGGAGGGGAATAGACAAAGAAGTTATACTAACAAACGAGCGCAGATTTGCGGACAGGTGGGGCGTTAGAGGCTTGACATCGTAGAGGTCACAAGTTCAAGTCTTGTACCGCCCATCGGCAAAGAAAAAGCCACCGGTCAACCGGTGGCTTTTTTGCTTGAACGCTGCCCCCAGCAGTTAAACACCTCATGCCAGAGGTGGCGCGTTTTTCATACCGTTTGATCCGTTCTGATTCTGGCTACCCCGGCAAATTTTCAATCTCTACCGGCTTCACCGGGTCAGCCAGGGTAAAACCAAACACCCGGCTGTAAAAATAAAGTTCACTATCCAGCGCCCGTTTGATGTTATCGGCGCGGCGGAAGCCGTGCTGCTCCCCGGCAAAGGGTACATAAGCTACCGGCAGCCCCTTCGCTTTGACCGCCGCAAACATCATCTCCGCCTGGTTGGGTGGCACCACCAAATCTTCCAAGCCCTGGAATAAAATGAGGGCGCAGTTGATCCGGTCAATAAAGTGAATGGGCGACCGCTGCACATAAATCTCTTTGCCCTCCGGGTAAGGGGCGATGAGGGTGTCCAGGTAACGGGATTCAAATTTGTGGGTTTCCACGGCCATCGCTTCCAGGTCGCTGATGCCGTAATGGCTGGCCCCGGCGGTAAACGTATCGTCAAAGGTGATGGCACAGAGGGTGGTGTAACCGCCGGCGCTGCCGCCACGAATGGCTAAGCGGCGTTCGTCGGCCAATCCTTGCGCCACCAGATAACGGGCGGCATTGGCGCAATCTTGCACATCCACCACACCCCAGGTTCCGTTCAGGCGCTGGCGGTATGCACGGCCGTAACCCGTGCTGCCTCCATAATTCACATCCACCACCGCAAAACCCCGGCTGGTAAAGTATTGAATGCCCAGATTCAGCGTGGCATTGGCGGCGCTGGTAGGGCCGCCGTGGCTCAGCGTCAGCAGCGGCGGCTTATCGCCAGCGGGCGCGGTGAAATCCCGGTTCTGCGGCGGGTAATAAATGGCGTGCGCCGTCAGGCCGTTGGCGGTGGGGAATTCAATGGCTTGTGGCGTAGACAGATACGCGGCGTCTACGGTCAACTGGGTAGATTGCTTGAGTACCTGCCACTGCCCGGTATGCAAGTCTAACCGGATGATGGACGACGGCCGTGTGGCCGCCCCACCGGAAAAGGCGACAAATCCCGGCCCCACCTGCACCGAGCCAATGGAAGTAAAGGGCAAGTCAAAATCTGTCAGTTGGCCGCTGTTCACATCCAGCCGCGCCAGCCGCCACACCCCATTTTGGGTATAGGCGCAAATGATGGTGTGGGCGTCGGCAAACCCATAGGTGGACATGCGGAAAACCCACTGCGGCAGGCCAAATTCGGCATCCATGGGGCAAATGGCTTCCACCTGCCCCCCGCGCCAGCGGTACAAATTCCACCAATTGCTGCGGTCAGACACAAAGTACAATGTGCCATCCGGCGACCAGCGAGGCTGGAAGACGGATTCATCTGGGCCACCGGCAATCAGGGCGAGATTGTGTACGGCCGTGCCTGTTTCATCCAGTTCCGCCAGCCATAGTTCCGTGCCATCCCAGGGCATGTTAGGGTGCCGCCACGTCAGCCAGGCCAGTTGACGGCCGTCGGGGCTGAGGCTGGGCGACGCATAAAAATCATTGCCCGCCGCCAGCGTCTCGCCAATTTCATTACTGCCATCCAGGTTCAGGCTCACCAACGAATTAACCGCTTCCTCGCCCTGCGTCAGGTGCGCCTCGCGGATGCAGACCATGCGCCCGCGGCGGGCGTCTACCACGCCATCAGCAAAACAGAGCTTTTCATTGGCCGTCAACGGTTCTGGTTCGGCGTAGGGATATTGCACATACACGCGCTGGTCCACAAAATTGCTGAAGTAAACGGCCTCATCATGGATGGTAAATGAGCCGCCGCCATATTCGTGAACACGGGTGCGCACGTTAAAACCGGCGGCGCTCATCTCTTCAATGCCGCCGGTTGGCGTCCACTTCACCAGGGCGTTACGGCCGTTTTCTGAGGGCCGCATTTCCAGCCAATAAATCGCTTCACCATCTAATTGAATTTCACCCAGTCCAATCGAACCAGCCACGATTAAACTAGAGGTAATCGGAGATTTCCACGAACCATAAGGAGCAATTTCACCATTCATAGGTCTAAATGATAATCGGCATTGGGCATTTCGCCAACAGTAGGGCAAGGCAAGTGGGCATAATCTTGTCTGGCGAGACAAATCTACCTTTACCCTTACAATCGTGATACCTGTCACTTGCACACTTGCCTACTTTATCTTTATACTCCTGTAACGTCGTCACAGGAGGAATGGATGAACGACTTCACTTTAAGCCCCCCACCGATGCCAACACCGGGCAGCGCCGCCTATGTGGTGGTAGAGCGGGGACCAGCACCAGACACACGATATGACATCACGGCCGTTACCAACACCATCGGCCGTTCTCCCCAAAACGAGATTGTGATCAATGACCCGGAGATGTCACGGCGGCACGCCCAGATTGTGCAGCAGGGCGACCATTTTGTCGTGTCTGACCTGGGCAGCACCAACGGCACCTTTGTCAACGGCCAACGCTGCACCGGGGCTACCTCCTTGCGTCATGGCGACCGGATCGAGTTTGGTGATACCGTCAGTCTGCTTTTTTACCAGACGGCCGTGCCCTACCAGACCATGCCCTCCCCCCCGGTTCACCTGGAAGACGAAGACACGGCCGATCTGCCGCCGGTGAAACCACCACCCCGGCCCCCCGTCGCCGTCCCTTATGCCCAAGACCAGTATCTGCCCGCCGACGCGGAACAACCGGCCGGCCGCAGCAACCGGCTGGCGCTAGGTTGTGTGCTGGCGCTGGTGCTGCTCACCTGCTGCTGCGGCATCATGCTCGTGGTGTTAGACAGTTACCAACAGGGGCAATACCTGTACTGTGGCGGTTTACGGCCGTTGTGGGAATTGGTGTTAGGGCCTCTGGGGTTTAATCCGTTGTGCCCGTAAGCCGTGATCGGCTTACGGCTTTCGGCTTACGTCTTGTTTTTTTATCACACCTTTGTTGTGAAAAAGGAGAATAAAAATGGACAGATTTCAAGATTTCCTCGTGGACACACTGGGTAACAGCCTGCTTAACTTGTTAGCAGCGTTAGTTATCCTCGTTGTTGGTTATGTGGTGGCGCGGCTGGTGGCAGGGCTGCTGCGCCGCCTGTTGCAGCGCGTTCGGCTCAATGAACGGGTTGCCACCCGGTTCAGCAAAGACTTTGGCCTGCCCGAAGTCAATTTAGAAAGCCTGATTGCCACCATTGTCTTTTGGTTACTGCTCATCTTTGTGTTCGTGGCTGTGGTGGAACGGCTGAACCTGGTCATTGTAGCCCAGGCCATTGGGCCACTGCTGACCAGTATTACCAGTGATTTCCTGCCGGGTCTCGTTTCGGCGCTGCTGCTGCTCCTGTTAGCCTGGGTACTGGCAGTCATTTTCAAGGCGATTGTGATCAAAGTCTGCGCCGTGGCCAAACTGGATGAGCGCATGACCAAACATGGGGCGCTGCGCGAAGGGGAACAGGTCTCCATTAGCGAATCGCTGGGCGTGACCGTCTTCTGGCTCATCATCCTGCTGTTTATCCCGGCGATATTGGATTCGTTGGGGATCACGGCCGTGTCGCAACCCTTTCAGCAGGCCACCGCTGCCTTCTTCACCTATTTGCCTAACATCGTCTCCGCCATCGTCATCTTTGTGGTGGGCTGGCTGCTGGCGCGGGTGCTGCGCCAGCTTGTCACCAGCCTGCTGGCGGCCATCCGCGTGGTAGACAGCCTGGGTGAACGGGTAGGGCTGCGCGGCGAACAATCACTTTCCCGGCTGCTGGGCACCATCACCTACGCCATCGTCATGCTCATCATCCTCATTGCCGCTCTGGATGCACTCAACATTGCCGCTATTTCGGTACCAGCTATCTCCATGCTCACCATCATCCTGACGGCCATCCCCTCCTTCATCGGCGCCGTGCTGGTGTTGGTTATTGCCTACTTCATTGCCCGGCTGGTGATGGGCCTGGTGGTGGATGTACTCAGCGGGATCGGGTTTGACAGATGGCCGGCCTCCCTGGGCATCAACTACACCGGTACACGCACTCCCTCCCAACTGGTAGGCTACCTGCTGTTGGTGGGCATCATGCTCTTGGCCGCCGTAGCTGCCGCCGATTTACTCAATTCAGCGGCGCTATCGCTCATTTTGACCACCATGGTAGATTTCTTCTTCCGGGTGGTGCTGGCGCTGGTGATCATTGCCTTTGGCCTCTATTTTGCCAATCTGGCGCAAAGTGTAGTCGCTGGTGCAGGTGGGGCCAACGGCCGTGTCTGGGGCATAGCCGCCCGCATTGCCATCCTCATTCTGGCCATCGCCATGGCGTTGCGCCAGCTGGGGCTGGCCGACGATATTGTCAATCTGGCCTTTGGCCTGATTCTAGGGGCCATTGCCCTGGCTGCCGCCCTGGCCTTTGGCCTGGGTGGGCGTGAAGTCGCCGGGCGGGAACTCAACCGTATGGTTGGCCGGATGCGGTCGGAGGAAGTGCAAACAATCCTCACCCCACCCTCTCCCTGGCAGGAAGAAGGCATGGATCCCTCCTCCCTTGAAAGGTGAGAGGCAGGGTTGGCGTTCATTACTCTCCCGCCAACCACCGGCTGAAAAAGGCAGCCAGCGATTTGCTGGCTGCCGCTTCCATTACCGCGATGAATTCTTCATCGCTGGCTGTGCCGTGGGCGTATTGCTGGAAATAGGTTTTCAGACCGGCAAAAAAGGCGTCATCGCCCATTTCCTGGCGTAGTTCATGCACCATGAGTGCGCCGCCAATGTAGGTGTAGGCGCTGAATAGTTCGGCGGGTGGTGGGTTGCGTAATGGTTTACCCAATTCGTCGTTGTCTTCCAAAAAGGCGCGGATGCCTTCCATTTGCAGTTCCAGCCCTTCGGGGTCGTCACGGTTTTCCCACATAAAGGAGATGTAGGTGGCAAAGCCTTCGTTGCGCCACATTTCGCCCCAGGAATCCAGGCTGACCCAATCGCCAAACCACATATGCGCCAGTTCGTGGACGGCAACGTTCTCATCAAACATGCCCGTAGACAACAGCACCATCGTCTGCGTCTCTAGCGAGACGCCCGGCGCGTGAACGGAGACGAAGCCAAATTCCTCATATGGGTAGACGCCAAACAGGTCGCTCATCCAGTCAATGGCTTCGCCGGTAGCCGTCGTAGCCCGCTCAAATGGGGGTTGGCTCATGGGGAAGACATAATCACGCAGGGGGACGCCGGCCGGGGATTGAGAATCCAGCCGCACATATTCGCCAACGGCAATGGTCGCCAGGTAGGAAGCCATGGGATAGTTGTGTTCCCAGATGAAGGTGTTGTTTTCTTGGGCAATGAGACGGCCGTTGGCCACGGCCGTTAACCCCTCTGGCACGGTAATCTCAAAACGGTACGTTGCCTTGTCACGCGGGTGGTCATTGTTGGGGAACCAGTAACGCGCCCCATCTGGCTCCGACAGCACGTAAATGGTGTTTTCCCGCGCATAAAACAACCCCAGCCAACTGGCAAAACCAACATAGGGCGAACGCGCCTGCTCGGCTTTACCCTGGTAGCGGATGGTCAACTGAAACTGTTCTTCGGAAGCCAACGGTTCGGGCAGCGTGATGACCAATTTGCCCTCTTCGCGGCGAAAATTAGCAGGCTGCCCATTCACCAGCAGTTCGTCAATCTCAAAGCCGATAAAGTCCAGCGACATCTCCCCCAGATTGTCCAGCGCCGCCACCGCCTCAATGGTGGCGACGCCAGCGAGTTCATACGGTTGGGCTGGGTCCAGATTGACCTGAATGGTGTAGTGCAGTACATCATAACCCGTGTTGCCCAGTTCCGGCGCATACGGGTCGCCGATGGTGCGCTCCCCGGCGACCATATCGGTGGTCACGGCCGTGCCCGGGGACACGCCGGCGCTGAGAGCAGACGAAGTGGCCGTGTGAGTGGGTGCAGCCGTGACTGTCGGCGTCGCCAGCGTTGCCGGATCAGCTTCTACAATCGTCCTATCCACCAGGCCACAGCCCAGCACCAGTGATAGACCCAGCGCCAACCCTACCAGTTTAATGTTTGCCATAAGAGCCTCTCTTTTTGCTTGCATTTTTATTCTCCTCTCGCCATACTCACCCCAGTTTGAACCGTTTTACGCTATTAGACAAATAAAAGATGAGAGTGGGTGAGGCCAATCTCTTAATCTCCTAATCTCTCAATCTCAAATTTCCTCGGAGAACAACCCTTGACCGACAATCCCAAACTCCGCCCGCTCGACTACCAACCGGTCTACCACCTGGGCCAGCAAATGTGGTATTTACATGACCCCTTGCAGCTAACCCATTACCAGTTGGTAATGCCACCGGCGCTGGCGCAAATGCTCTTGTTTATGGATGGCTCACGTGACGCCGCCCAGATTCACCAGGCATTATGCCAACATTTGGGCGTGGAATTGGAACTGCCCATCGTGCTGGATGCCCTGGCCCAGATGGATGAGGCGTGTCTGCTGGATAATGCCCGCTCACAACAACGGCTGGCGGCGGCGCGAGACGAATACCGCGCCCAGCCCTTCCGTCCACCGGCGCTGGCCAAAAGCAGCTACCCGGAACAGCCCACCCGCCTCAGCGCGTTGTTTGCGGAATACGGCCGTACTGATAACCTGAATGGCTGGCAGCCCTGGCACGGCCGTGGCCTCATCTCGCCGCACATTGACTACCCGCGCGGCGGCCCCGTTTACGCCAAAGTGTGGCAGCGCGCCCGCCAGGCGGTGCTAGACGCCGACCTGGTGATCATCTTTGGCACCGATCACAAAGGCGGCCTGGGCACGTTCACCCTCACCCGCCAGCATTACGCCACCCCCTACGGCGTCATCCCCACCGACCTGGAACTGGTAGACCGGCTGGCCGAGGCCATCGGCCCGGAAAACGCCTTTGTCGAGGAACTGCACCACCGTAACGAACATTCCATTGAGCTATCGGCTGTGTGGCTGCACCACATTTACCAGCAAGCCGGGGTCAAGCCCAAACCGCTGCTGCCGGTGCTGGTTGGCTCGTTCCATCACTTTATGATGAACGGCCACCATCCAGCGCAGGATGAATTGCTGCTGACGGCATTAGAAACGCTGAAACAAGAAACCGCCGGGCGCAAAGTGTTGGCCATTGCTTCCGTAGATTTTGCCCACGTCGGCCCGGCATTTGGCGATGAGTTTGTGATGGATGACGGCCGTCGCGCCGCCCTGCGCCGGGCCGATGACCGGCTGGTGCAGGCGATCATCCGTGGGGATGCGGCGGGTTTTTATGAGCAGATCACGGCCGTGCAAGACCAAAACCGCATCTGTGGCTTTTCGCCCATCTATCTGCTGCTGCAATACCTGGGCAGCACCGAAGGCGTGCAGGTCGCCTACGACCACTGCCCCGCCGACGCGCAAAATCATTCGCTGGTTTCCATTACCGGAGTGCTGTTGGAATGATGGAGCAGGTGGCAGGTGGCAGGTGACAGGTGACAAATGGTTTTGCCCCTTGCCTGGCACTATGAGGTGGCTATAATTGGCGCATTCAAGCCAAAAGCCCAGGTGGCGGAATTGGCATACGCGGCAGGTTGAGGGCCTGTGTCCTTACGGACGTGGAGGTTCGAGTCCTCTCCTGGGCATAGTAGAAAGGCCAGGGATAAAATCCCTGGCTTTTTTATTTGGGTGACGGCCGTGCCTTCGCTTACCCGTTCCTTCCCTACCCATCCGCCGCCCGCAGAGCGGCGATGATTTTCTGGTCGGTGACGGCAAAGGCGTACCGCGCCAACTCCGGCAGCGTCACCCAGGCATGGTCGGCCACGCCGATGTTTTGCGGCGACCCGGCTACATGGCGGGCGTGAAAAGCGTGCAGCGTAATGCGAAAATGGGTGTAGGCATGTTTCACTTCCGTCAGAAAATCCTCCACCACGATTTCAATGCCTAACTCTTCGGCAATCTCGCGCTGCAAGGCGGCGGGCAGCGTTTCGCCTGCTTCTTGTTTGCCGCCGGGGAATTCCCACAAACCACCAAGCAGTCCGTCCAACGGCCGTTGCGCAATCAAAAATCGCCCCGCCTCCTCCCGGTGCCAGATGACGCCCGCCACCACATCATAATGGGGTGTATGGGGGCGCGGTGGACGAACCGGGCGCTCCCACTGCGTGCCCCGCTGCCGCGCCTGGCACAACGTGGCCAATGGGCAGAGCAGGCACAACGGCCGTGCCGGGAGGCAAACCTGCTGCCCCAACTCCATCAACGCCTGGTTATAGTCCCCCGGACGCTGCGCGGGAACCAGTTCCGCCGCTAACCGCCACAGATGATTTTTCGTGGCCGTTTTGCTCACATCATCCGGCAGGTCGGTCAGGCGACTGAGGATGCGAATGACGTTGCCATCCAGCACCGGAACCGGCTCGTCAAAGGCAATGGAGGCGATGGCTCCGGCGGTGTAGCGACCCACCCCTTTCAGTTTCATCCATTCAGCAGCCGTCGTGGGGAAACGGCCGTGCCCCTCCTCCACCACCGCCCGCGCCGCCGCGTGTAAATTGCGCGCCCGGCTGTAATAGCCCAACCCCTCCCACAACTTCAACACCTCGTCCAGCGAAGCCGCCGCCAGGTCTTGCACCGTCGGGAAACGGGCCATCCAGCGCGTGTAATAGGGCAGCACGGCCGTGACCTGCGTCTGCTGCAACATAATCTCCGACACCCACACGGCATACGGATCGCGTGTGCCTCGCCAGGGCAAATCGCTGTGCCCGGCATCCCACCAGGCCAGCAGTAATCCAGCTACTTGCTCTCGTTCATCCATACTTCCAAGTTTACCTGCTTGACAACCATCGGCAATTGGATGTACTATCTTGATTGAATGTTCAATCAAGAACAAGATTAGACATCCGATTTTTCTAAAAAATCGTTAGTGTCTTTAGTTTTTCGCCATGACTACAGCGGATAAAGAAATGAACAGATTCCTCTCTGGAAATTTATCTGTCAATTTCTCCATCCGTTGTAGTCTTAAGGGGGTAGCGACAAATTCGTGACACTAACAAAAATCGGATTTATGCCAAACAAATGGACGAAGAACCAGATCGGCGACAACAGATTTTAGAGGCAGCGTTTGCCGAATTTGCCAGTAAGGGGTTTAAGGGCGCGACCATTAAAAGTATTGCCCAGGTAGCCGGACTGCAATCCCCCTCGCTGATTTACTGGTACTTCCCCACAAAGGAAGATTTACTCCAGGCGGTATTCCTGTCCAGAGTGCCACTCATGCAGATTGCCACCGATCCCGGCCCACTGCTGGAACAGCCGCCGGAAGAAGTGCTGCCACTGTTGGCGCATGGCTACCTGGGCATCACCGAACAACCAGACATTCCGCCAATGGCCCGGCTGGTTTTTTCGGAGATTGTCAGCCGGCCGGAAA
>CAADGU010000416.1 GCA_900696625.1 uncultured Chloroflexota bacterium
CTGCGCCCGGATGCGGCCGATTTTGCCAACGAATGGAAGCTGAAGCAGATCGTCAAGAAACATTCGGATTTTGTGCGCTACCCGATTTATGTGGGGGAGGGGCAGGCGAACCAGCAGGCGTCGTTGTGGCGGCAACGGCCGTCCGACATTCAACCGGACGCTTACCGTGACTTTTACCGCCAGATGACGATGGAGTTTGAAGAGCCATTGTTGACGGTGCATTTTGTGACCGATGTGCCCGTCAGTGTCAATGCGCTGCTGTTTGTGCCCGGCAAGCGGGAGCCGGGCATTCTGGCGGCGCGCAAAGAGCCGGGCGTCATGCTCTATTCCCACAATGTGCTGATTCAGGAATATTGCACCGATCTGCTGCCTGCCTGGCTGCAATTTGTGGATGGGGTGGTGGATTCCGAAGATTTGCCGCTGAATGTGAGCCGGGAAACGGTGCAAAATAACCGCCTGATGGCCCAGCTGGGCAAAACAATTCGCGGGCGGGTGCTGCGCGACCTGAAAAAGATGGGGCAGGATGACGCCGAAAAGTATGAAAAATTTTGGAACGAATTTGGCCGCGCTTTCAAAGAAGCGGTAGCGATTGATCCCGCCGCCAAAGAGGAAGTTCTGTCGCTTTATCGCTATCAATCGTCTAAATCAGACGGTGAGTTGATTTCGTTGGACGATTATGTGGCGCGGATGGCGGAGGGACAGGAGGCGATCTATTTTGTTCTGGCAGACACGGCCGTTGCTGCCGCCAACAGTCCCCACTTAGACCCCTTCAAGGCGCGTGGCCTGGAAGTGCTGTTTTGGGTTGATCCTCTGGATGCGCTCATCAGCCCCATGTTGGCCGAATACAAGGGCAAGCCGTTTCAGAATGTGGATGAAGCGGATATGGAATTGCCGGATATGGCTGCCACCGAACCAGAAACCGACGAAGCCACGCCCATTGCCGAACCGGACTTAAACCGTTTTATCAGCGCTTGTGTTACGACCCTGGGTGAGCGGGTGACGGAAGTGCGTGTTTCCAAAGTTCTCAAGGACAGCCCGGTGCGGCTGGTTTCTCCCAAAGACGCCCAGAATAGAGAGATGCACCGCATCCAACGGTTATTGGATAAAGATTATGAGATACCGCGCAAAATTTTGGAGGTGAACGGCCGTCACCCACTCATTGCCAATCTGGCTCAATTAGCCACCCAACAGCCGGATGCGCCGCTGTTGACCATGAGCATCGAGCAGCTCTACGCCAACGCGCTGGTACAAGAGGGTTTGCACCCCAACCCGGCTGATATGGTGCCCCATATTCAAAGCATATTGGAGGTGGCAGCCGCCCAGGCAGTGCAGTAAACTTAAGCGGTAGGGTAGGCATCCTTGCCTGCCCTACTGGATTAAGTATGTCTGGGCAAGAATCCCCCCAACAACAAATTAACGCTCTCCGTCGCCAGATCAACCAGGTGCAGGCCAAAATTGACGACGCTGAAGGAGAATTGGTACGTCTAGAAGAAGATTTGCGTGCTTTTGAATATGAATTTGAAGCCAATGTAGGTTACTTGCTGGAACTGCTGACACGCCTGGAAGAAGAAGTCAACGATTATTTGCAGCAAATCAAAATCATGCGTACCGAACAAACATTTGGGGAGGGGTACCGCACGGTTGAAGACCAGTATCGTGCCACCTGGAATATCCCCCGCCAGGAGACACCGGCCAAACAGCCGCCTAAACCACCCCCTCTGACGGCAGCGCAGTTAAAAAAGTTGTATCGCCAGTTGGCCCGCCGCTACCACCCTGACCTGGCCGTAGACGAGGTGGATCGCGCCTACCGTACCGGCAAAATGAGCGCCATCAATGATGCCTATAAGGCGGGCAGCCTGGTGGAGATGATGGCGTTAGCAGAGGAGATGGGGAGTGCGGCTTCGGTTGGGGTGAGGAGTACGGCCGTGCCCCCACCCCAAACCGAAACCGACCTCATTCAAACCCTTACCCAGGAATTAGATAACCGTCGCCGTCATCTCTTCCGTGTGCAAGATGCTCTGCGCAATTTCCACAACCGGCCGATGGTTGAATTGGCGCTGGACGTGCGTTTTGCCCGCCAGCAGGGGCGTGATTTGCTGGCGGAAATGGCTGCCGAAACCCAACGTAAAATTGCCCGCAAAGAAGTGGAGCGGGATATGATCAAGTCACAGTTTGACAATATGCGGTGATTGATTGGAGCAGAACATGTGATGTTCTTCTCTGTGCAGGAAAAATGCAGATATTGATTTTAGGATTAGGCACTCAGGGGGATATACAACCGTTGGTGGCCTTTGGGATGGGCTTACAAGAGGCGGGGCATATCGTCCGCGTGGCTACACAAGAAACATATGAGGAGCTGGTGACCAGTAATAGATTAGGGTTTGCGCCGGTGGCCATTGACTTGCGAGAATATCTCCAGGCGCAAAAAAAATCTGGTGACTTAGCCTTGCGCACACAGTTCCGGTTGGCCCGCAAGCATATGGCTGAGTTCCTCCACAAAACCTGGCAGGCCAGCCAGGGCATTGAGGCCATTGTCTGTTCGCAGGCAGCCCGCATTGCTGGTTATTGCCTGGCCGAAAAACTGGACATACCCATGTTTCTGGGGTTAGTATCTCCATTTCAGATGGCTTCACTTTACCGCCCCAATACGTTTGGCCAGCCGCGCCGCTGGTTAAAACATGTTTTGCGTGAACAGATGTTGTGGCATCTACTCTGGCAAAAGCCGGTTAACCAATGGCGGCAGCGAACGTTGGGGCTGCCGGCGGCCCCCTTTCCGGGCCTGGAACATAAACTGCGCCAGGACAAGGTACCCGCTTTTTATGCGCTGAGTCCGACGCTTTTGTCACGGCCGTGGCACTGGTCACCGCAGTTGCACATTACCGGTGAATGGTTCTTGGACAGTTTGTTTGACTGGTCGCCGCCGCCGGAATTGTTGGCTTTTCTGGAGAGTGGCCCCCCGCCTATAGGGGTCACCTTTGGCAGCATGGCCGGTGAAGATACATTAGGTATGATTAAGATGGTCCTGGCTGCTTTAACCATGAGCAAACAACGGGCTGTTTTGACCGGCGGCTGGGGCAATTTGGACCAAAAACTATCACTGCCGAACAATGTGTATTCCATCGGTTTTGTGCCGCATAGCTGGCTTTTCCCCTGGATGTCGGCCCTGATCCATCACGGTGGTGGGGGCACCACTGTAACCGGGCTGAAAGCGGGACGGCCGACGATCATTATCCCCTTTGCCTTTAGCGACCAACCTTTTTGGGCCAGGCGGGTGGCTGAATTGGGAGCTGGTATCCCCTTTCTTTCACCCCGAAATTTAACGGTCGAACAACTGGCCCAGGCTATTCATACCGTTGTCACGGATGCAGGAATCCGGCAGCGGGCTGCTGATTTGGGCGAACAGATTCGGGCAGAGGATGGGGTGCGCACGGCCGTAGCCCTGTTTGCCCAATATATCAACCAACCACCCCAATATGAGGAATTACCATGATAACGAAAAACCTGAAACAACGGGTTGTCAGAACCGGTGAAGTAGGAGAGGGCGTCCCCCGACGTGGCAACCGGATCACACGGGCACTGGCAATTCTGTTTATGGCGGCCATTGGCTGGCGCATAACTGGTGGGCTGCCCGATTTGCATAAATTCATCATTGTGGGCGCGCCCCACACGTCCAATTGGGACTTTATATTGGTCATTGCCACGGCCACGGCCCTGGGTGTCCGTATCTCCTGGATGGGTAAACATTCGCTCTTTCGGGGACCAATGGGACCTGTTTTTCGCTGGATGGGCGGCATTCCGATTGATCGCCGGGCGAAACAAGGGATAGTGGGCGAAAATGTGAGGGCCTTTCAACAAATGGAAGATCTCATCCTGTGTATTACTCCAGAAGGCACCCGGCAGCGCGTTCATGAGTGGCGGTCCGGTTTTTACCAGATTGCCATGCAGGCCAATGTTCCGGTGCTGTTGGCTGCCTTTGATTATGGTCATAAGGTGGTTGATTTGGGGCCGGTTATTCAGCCTTCTGGAGACTATGAATCAGACCTGGCACAGATTAAAGCGCATTATGCCCCCATCCGTCCCCGATTCCCCCAACAAACCTGGCATCAATGAGCATGAGAAAGAGCTAATCCGCGTCCCGTTTTCTCGCCGGAATAATGGCTGGCTCGTACAATCCGCTTGTTTAACATTGTTATGAAAGACCTGACAAGTCTCCCAGACCTGTCAGACCTGTCTGAAATAAAAACCAGCCGGGACGGCCGTGTCCGCTCCGGCTTTTATTTTGTCTACATTGAAGGAGTAAAATTAAATGAACTTAATGAGAAAAAATTGGTGGTTGGGACTGTTGCTGGTGATCAGTCTGGCGCTGGCAGCTTGCGGCCCGGCGGCCAGCAGCGGCGTTGCCCAGCCCAATATGCCCGGCCTGGAAAACAGCGAGACGGTAGATGAGGCTGACCACACGTCTGGCAGCAGCACAGCGGGCACAACGACCACCGGTTCCACCACGACGGCCAGTGGCCTGCAATATGTGGAAATTGAGGCCGGTACCGGCCCGATGCCCCAACCGGGTGATATGGTGTCGGTGCATTACACCGGTACTCTGGAAGACGGTACCGAGTTTGATAGCTCTATCGGCCGTGACCCTTTTCGTTTTACGTTGGGGCAAGGGCAGGTCATTCCTGGTTGGGATGAGGGTATCGCCTTGATGCATGAAGGTGGTAAAGCGACGCTCATTATCCCTTCGGAACTGGGCTATGGTGCGGCTGGCGCCGGGCCAATTCCGCCAGATGCCACTCTGATATTTGAAGTGGAGTTGGTGGATGTGCAGCCAACGCCTAAACCCACCACCATTGACGCCGCCGATTACACCACAACGGACAGCGGTTTGAAATACTTCATATTTGAGGAAGGGGATGGGGATGCGCCGCAGTTGGGCGACATGCTTACGGTAGATTTCTTATTGTGGTTGGAAGATGGTACGTTTCTGGATTCAACCATTGATCGGGGGACGCCGTATACGTTTGTGATGGGCAGCGATAGTTCATTGCCAGGGTTGGATGAAGGGCTGGCGCTGCTGAAGGAAGGTGGTCGGGCGCAGTTGACCCTGCCACCGCAGTTGGCCGATGGCAGCGGCGCGACGTATGTGTTTGAGGTAACGCTTTTGGAAGCAGCAGAACCGCCCACACCAACGGCCGTAGCCGATGAAGACTTTACGGTCACAGAAAGCGGCCTGAAGTATTACGCCATCAGCGAAGGCAGTGGCGCTACCCCGCAGGCAGGTGATACCGTTTCCCTGCACTACACCCTATGGTTGGAAGATGGCACCATGATTGACTCTTCCGTGCAGCGTGGTACACCGTTGGATATGTTCATCGGCTCAAGCAGCACCATTCCTGGTTTTGAGGAAGGGGTCATGCTGACCAAAGAAGGTGGCAAAGCCCAATTTATCGTACCCCCGGAACTGGGTTATGGCGCAACTGGCGGTGGTCCCATCCCCCCCAACGCCAACCTGATTTTTGAAATTGAAGTGCTGGATATAACGTCCGGGCAATAAGAGGAGATTGGGAGATTGGGAGATTTAATCTCCCAATCTCCCAATCTCCCAATCTCTATATCTCCCCTCGCGCCAACACCACTTTCACCTCGGCAATTGCCCTGGTGACTTCAATTTCGCGGGGGCAGGCGTTGGTGCAGTTGAAGTTTGTGCGGCAGCGCCAGACGCCAAACGAATCGCCCACCACCTTAAGCCGTTCTTCGGCTGCCTGATCGCGGCTGTCGAAAATGAAGCGGTGCGCCTGCACAATGGCCGCCGGGCCAACGTACTTCTCATTGGCCCAGAAACTGGGGCAAGAGGTGGTACAGGCCGCACAGAGAATACATTTGGTGGTGTCGTCAAAACGGGCGCGGTCTTCGGGGGATTGCAGGAATTCACGGCCGTCGGCCGGTACATTGTCGTTCACAAAATAAGGCAGCACCGAGCGGTAGTGGTCAAAAAACGGGTCCATGTCCACGACCAAATCCTTGATTACCCGCAGCCCTAAAATCGGTTCCACCTGAATTTTGGCCTGGTCGCTGCCCGGTTTGGCAATGCGTGACACCAACGTTTTACAGGCCAGCATATTGGCGCCGTTAATGCGCATGGCATCCGAGCCGCAGACGCCGTGCGCACAGGAACGGCGCAGCGTCAGTGTACCATCTTGCTCCCATTTTACACGGTGCAACACATCTAATACCGAATCGGTCGGATTCACATCATTGACGGTGTATTCCCCCCAACGGGGTTTGTTATCTGTTTCCGGGTTAAAACGGCGAATGCGTAGTTGTACTTGCATGATCTTTCCTCGTTCCAGTAATCGGCTGCCTTCCCTCTTGCGATGACGGATGACGGATTACCGATTACGGACTAATAAACCCGTTCCTTAGGTTCATAACGGCCCAATGTGACCGGGCGGTAAGCCAGGCGGTATTGGCCGTCGGTCTCACGGTAACAGAAGGTATGTTTGAGCCAGTTAACGTCGTCTCGTTTGGGAAAATCCTCGCGGGCATGGCCGCCGCGGCTTTCGGTGCGGGCCAGAGCGGACACGGCCGTGACTTCAGCCAGTTCCAATAAACACCCCAGTTCCCACGCTTCCAGAAGGTCGGTGTTGAACTGATTGCCTTTGTCATCTATCTGAATGTTGCGGTCATACTGCTCGCGCAGCTCTTTCAGGTCGTTCACCGCTTCCTGAATCAACTCAGCGGTGCGGAAGACGCCTACATTTTTAGTCATGGACTTTTGCATACGACTGCGCAGGTCGGTCGGTTTGATGCCGCCGCTGCCATTCCGAATGCGCTCAAACTCCGCCATCACTTCGGCTGCCGGGTTTTCTGGCAGAGGCAGCAGCTCGGCCTTCTGGCAGTAGGCGGCCATGTGCATCCCGGAACGTTTGCCAAATACCACCAGGTCTAATAGTGAATTGGTGCCCAGGCGGTTAGCGCCATGCACAGAGACACAGGCAGCTTCACCGGCCGCATAAAGACCTTGCACAATGCCGTCTGCTTCGTTCGCACGGACACGGCCGTCCGCATCCGTCGGAATTCCCCCCATCGCATAATGCGCCGTCGGTTGAATGGGCATGGGTTCACTGACCGGGTCAACCCCCAGATACGTGCGGGTGAAGTCGGCAATATCCGGTAGTTTGCTTTCGATATATTCCCGATCAATCCGGCGACTTTCGCCGGCCTGTTCCAGGTAATAATTCACCGTTTCCGGGCGTACATCCAGGTGAACGTAATTCTTGCCGTTAATGCCGCGCCCGGCTTGAATTTCCAGGTAAATGGCCCGGCTAACCACGTCACGGCTGGCCAGGTCTTTAATGGAAGGCGCGTACCGCTCCATAAAACGCTCCCCCTCATTGTTAATCAGCACACCCCCTTCACCACGCACCCCTTCGGTAATGAGAATGCCCAGCCGGAAGATGCCGGTGGGGTGAAACTGGAAAAATTCCATATCTTCCAACGGAACACCGCGGCGCAGGCACACGGCCGTGCCATCCCCCGTGAGCGAATGTGCATTCGAGGTCACTTCCCAACAGCGCCCCCAGCCACCGGTGGCAAACAACACCGCTTTAGCATGAAAGATATGGTAATCGCCGGTAGCAATTTCGATGGCTACAATTCCGCGCACCGTATCATCCACGCGAATCAAGTCCACCACATGATATTCATCAAAAAAATTCACATCGTGTTTGATGCACTGCTGGTAAAGGGTTTGCAAAATCATATGACCGGTGCGGTCAGCCGCATGGCAGGCCCGCTGTACCGGTTTCCCTGTTTCATTGTTGGTATGGCCGCCAAAACGGCGCTGTGAAATTTTGCCGCTGGGAAAACGGTCAAATGGCAGCCCCATGTGTTCCAATTCAATAATGGTGTCAATGGCGTCTTTGCACATCACATCCACCGCATCCTGGTCTGCCAGATAATCAGAACCCTTCACGGTATCATAGGCGTGCCATTCCCACTTATCTTCTTCGGCATTCCCTAATGCCGCGCCCACGCCGCCTTGAGCCGCGCCTGTGTGCGAGCGGGTAGGGTACAACTTTGAAATGACGGCCACATTCGCGCTTTTGCTGGCGTACAGGGCGGCCATCAAACCGGCGCCACCCGCGCCCACAATAACGGCGTCAAATGTGTGTGTTTTCAGTTCTGCCATGTTTATTGCCTCTTTTTCAAGGTTCGTAGTAGGCGATTTATCGCCGTCAATGGGCGATGAATCGCCCACTACAAACGATACTAAAACGTTGCAATGGCAATGCCCGCCCAAATGATGGTCAGGAATGCAAAAACAAATAGAAAACGGTTAATCCACTTCACTGCATTCCGGTTGTGGACGTAATCTTCCAGCACATTGCGCAGGCCGTTGAAGCCGTGTGTAATGGCAAAAAAGAGCAGCAACATGTCATAGACGCGCCAGCCCCAGGAACTCCACTGCTGCGCCACAAATTGCAGGGTGAGATTTTGGCTGCTGTTCAGCACATGTTGGATCATCATATGGCCTACAGCCAGAAGAAGCAGCGCGGCCCCAGACAGCCGCATGAACAAAAAAGCGCGCCGTTCCAGGTTAGAGGGCACGGCCACTTTGCGATAGGTAATACCGGTTGGTGTAGTCATGTCTATCTCTCTTATTCGTTCGTAGTAGGTGATTTATCGCCATTTGACGGCGATAAATCGCCTACTACGAACGGTTGTATTAGTTCAAAAAGTCGGACAGGCTGGGGATTTGCCAACAGGCTGCCCCCCGTGCCGCGCAGCCGTGCATGAGTTCCCTAAACATCAGGATGGCGATGGGGATGAACACAACAAAAAACAGCGCCCAAACAATGGTGGCGCTGCGTGTCTGGTGTTTCCACAATTCCGGTTTGAAGTCCATAATGGTGATGCGGATACCATTGAAGGCGTGGTAAAGCACGGCGGCCATCAAGGCAATTTCGCCCAGGGCAAAGAGGGGATGTTTGAAAAGCTCGATGGACCATTCGTACAGGGCCGGGTAAAAGTTGGCGTTGGCGGTATCCCAGACGTGCATGACCAGAAAAGCGAGGATGGCTAAGCCGGAGATGCGATGGGCGATCCAACTGAGGTGACCGCTGCGCCCGCGATAGCGGATGCTTTCGCGTATGGTGAGTACAAGTGTTGACATTGTTCTCCTTCCTCCTGAGTGGAAATTGGGTGATTACGCAATTGAGTAATTGAGGCCACTAATTACCCAATTACCTAATTACTTAATTACTTAATGCCCTGATTATAACAATCTTCTAGGGAGCGGGTAGGTTTTGGCGCAAATAGGGGGCGGTTAATTTTTGGTGTATAATCCGGGCATGAAGTTGCGCCGGTAAGTGGCGCTTGTTACACTCTCGAACGACATGATACGCCCTTTCCATTTACGTGATGTAGCCCTGGTTCACCGGCTTAGTGAACATGGTGTTTCGCTCCATACGGAGTCTGCCTTGACCAAGAACATTAATCCGGTCCGGGGGGCGTTGTTTGGCATTGTGGGGGGTGATTTTCCTACCTATGTGTGGAAATCGGAAAATCGAGCGACAGCCGGGTTTATCCAGCTAGGTCTGGTGGAAGGTAGCCCGGTGGCCCAGGTTTTGTTTGTGGGGGCGACAGGGGACACGGCCGTACCCGACGAAAATGGCGAGTCACTTGTCACTTCGCTGCCTGCCCCTCCGGCCATTAACGAACAGGTCTGGCTGCCATTGTTAGACCAGGCGGTGATTGAAGCCGGCCGTCGCGGCATCGTCAGCCTGGTGGCCGAAGTGGATGAATTGGGGCCGGAACTGCCTATTTTGCGGCGAGCGGGATTTGTGGTGTATACCCGCCAGGACATCTGGACGATTTCTGAGTTTGTCCCCCACAATGGCGCGGAACTGTTACGGCCGCGCCAGGAAGCTGATGATTGGGACGTGCATTTATTATATGCCAATACGGTACCGCGTCTGGTGCAAATGGTGGAACCCCAACCGCCGCCAGGCGAGGGCACAGGATGGGTGCTGCGTGAAGATGGTGAATTAGCTGCGTATATTCATGTTCATGATGGCCCGGCGGCTACCTGGATGCGTCTGTTTGTGCATCCCAACGCTGAGGCCAGAGTAGAGGAAATTTTGACGGCCGTGTTGCACCTGAAGCCGCCCCGGCTGACACACCCCGTGTACTGTTGTGTGCGTCGTTACCAGAGCTGGATCCAAAATGCACTGGCGCGCACCAACTTTACCCTGTGGGGCAGCCAGGCAGTGATGGTGAAACATACCGTTCATCATGTGCAAAAATCGGCGGCTGACCTCTCGAAGTTGTTAGAAATACAACCTGTATCGCCAACCACGCCGATGATACGAAACTGGCAGCCACCGATTACCAAAGAAAAAATTAGGTAGGGGTGGGTTTTAGACCCGCCCCTGCCCATCCAGCCAATTATGAGTACATTGCCGGAACAACAAACCAAAGAAGATTTACAGCTCTTGTTAGCTATTTTGCCGGAAACGATCCGCGAACCAATTGAACAAAACGGCCGTGAAGCCGACCTCTTAGAAGTGGTGATGGATTTGGGCCGCCAACCCACTGCCCGTTACGTGGACGGCGAAGTCATCTTGCGCCAGGCCGAAGTAACGGCGGCGGAAATTGCCCAGGTGGTGAATGGCATTGGTGATTTTGACGATGATAACCGCGCCGGTATCACCCGCACCCTACACCGTATTTCCGGTATTCGTAACCGGCGCAGTGATGTGGTGGGGCTGACCTGCCGCGTAGGGCGAGCCGTGTATGGCACCATTGATATTGTCACCGATATTATCGAAGAAGGGCACAGTGTCTTGCTGCTGGGGCGGCCCGGCGTAGGCAAAACGACCATGCTGCGCGAAATGGCGCGGGTGTTGGCCGAAAAACGACGTGTGGTCATCGTGGACACCTCCAATGAAATTGGCGGCGATGGCGACATTCCCCACCCGGCGGTGGGGCGGGCGCGGCGAATGCAAGTGGCACGGCCGTCTCGCCAGCACGAGACCATGATTGAAGCCGTAGAAAACCACAACCCGGAAGTGATTATCATTGATGAAATTGGCCGGGAGCAGGAAGCGGCCGCCGCCCGCACCATCAACGAACGCGGTGTGCAGTTGATCGGTACAGCGCATGGTAAAACACTGGAAAATTTGCTGCTGAATCCTACCTTATCTGACCTGGTAGGGGGTATTGAAAGCGTCACCCTCTCCGACGAAGAGGCGCGGCGACGTGGTACGCAAAAAACAGTGCTGGAACGACGCGCCCCGCCCACCTTTGACGTGTTGATTGAGATTCAAGATCGGGAAAAATTGCTGGTTCACCCGGATGTGACCACTTCAGTGGATGCCATGCTGCGTGGTGAACCGCTGCACGTACAGTTCCGTTCACGGGATGATCATCAGGGCATACGGGTGGAAGATAAGAGCATGGTGGTGTCATCTACGGCCGTGACCGGGCGCCGTGATGGGCGTGATGGGCGCGAGGCGCGTGGCCGCCGTGACGGTAATGGACAGGCGCGCATTTTTAGCGATGAGCGGCAGCCCGCAAAACAAGCCGAGACGGTAGGGATTTCAGAACCAGACACAGAAGCCCACTCCACGGCCGAACCTGGCATGTTGAATGTCTATGCCTATGGCGTGGCCCGCAACCGGCTGTTGCAAGCAGCCCGGCGGTTGCGGGCGCGCATTAACCTGGTCAATACCCTCTCCGACGCCGATGTGCTGGTGACGCTGAAAAGCTACTACCGCAAACGCAGCCAACTCATCCGTGATGCCGAGCGACGGCGCACACCGGTCTATGTGCTGCGCGCCAACACTGTTACCCAAATGGAGAGTTTTTTAGTGCAGGCGCTCAAGCTGGATGAACAGGAAGATGAAGACCCGTTTGAGACAGGCATCGCCGACGTGGAGCGGGGTATCCAGATGATTCACGCCGGCCAACCGAGCGTGGATTTGCGCCCTGTCAGCCGCGCCATTCGCGCCTACCAGCACCAATTGGTGCGCCAGGCCAACCTGGTCTCCCACAGCTACGGTAAAGAACCAAACCGGTACGTGCGCATTTTTAACACCCCCCGGTTAGAGCACTAAACGTGATGCGTGACCCGTGATAAAGAATGGTCACGCATCACGCATCACGTACCTCATGTTCATCACCCTCGAAGGCCCCGAAGGCAGCGGCAAGTCCAGCCAGATTCGGTTGTTGTATGACTATCTGGTAGCGCAAGGCGTAGCCGCCCGGCTGACTCGTGAGCCGGGCGGCACACCTATTGGTGATGAAATTCGGGCCTGTGTGCATCATGTGGGCCATACGGCGATGTGCCCGGAGGCGGAACTGCTGCTCTATTCGGCGTCGCGGGCGCAGTTGGTGTGGGAGGTGCTACGGCCGTCGCTCGCCGCCGGCATGGTGGTGTTGTGTGACCGTTATTATGACAGTACGTTGGCTTACCAGGGGTACGGCCGTGGCCTCGACCTGACCGCCCTACGCCAGATCACCCACTTTGCCACCGGCGGCCTGAAACCCGATTTAACGCTGCTGCTGGATATTGATGTGGAAGCGGGGCTGGCGCGGCGTACCAACGGCGGTGTGGAAATGAACCGGCTCGACCTGGAAACCGTCGCCTTTCACCAGCGCGTACGCCAGGGCTACCACCAATTGGCGGCACAAGAACCGGCCCGTTGGGTCACCATAGACGCAGGCCGCCCCCCCGAAGCGGTGCAAGCCGATCTGCGCGCCCTTGTTGCTGCCAGGTTGTCAAGCGTCCCCGACGCCTAGAAATCCATTCCGCCGTCTGCTGCCCCTAAATCTGGCATGGATTGTTCAATAGAATCCGGCGATTCGCCGCTTTCCAGACGGTCTACCACTTCGCTAAATTCATCGCCCAGGTCTTCGCCCATCTCCCGGCTCATTTTGCGCATGAAGTGGCCCAATGCTTTGGGATCATTTTCATCCAGGTTTGCCAGGGCGCTGTCATCCAGCATTGAATCCATGCGGGCATCTTCCGATTTGCCCAGCGCCACCCGGCCAATACGCCGTTTGAGGGCGGCGCTGTGGCAGTGGGGGCAGGTAGGAGAGGTACGGCCGTATTCCGCATACGACATAAACACTCTGACCCGTCGGTGGCAATCCTGGCATTGATAATCATAGTAAGGCATAGACTATTACACCCTTTTTCAGGCTCTTGGGAAGTTGCTGTGAAACGTGATGCGTGATGCGTGACCAAAAATTCTCACGCATCGCGCATCACACCCTATCTCATTTCTCAAAGAGCTATCGCCTTCACATCATCTTCCTGTTATAAATGGGAAACTCATTATACGGAGACAGACCGCAGGTGCAAATCTTATGGTAGATGCATTGTTGTACGAACGCCGAAATTATCCTTTACTGATTGTTATATCTGGTCCATCCGGGGTGGGCAAAGACACCATTGCCCGCCTGGTAATTGAAAGCCGGGCGGAAGCCTTTTCCTTTGTGGTTACAGCCACCACGCGACCACCGCGTCCCGACGAAGTGGATGGTCAGGATTATATCTTCCTCAGCAGTGACCAGTTTGCCGAAATGATTGAAAATAACGAACTGTTGGAATATGCCATTGTCTATAATGACTACAAAGGCATCCCCAAACAGCAAATTCGGGACGCCCTGGCCAGCGGACGCGATGTGATTATGCGCGTAGACGTACAGGGGGCGGCGACCATTCGCAAACTCATTCCCAATGCCATCACCATCTTTTTAACGACCAATTCCGAAGAAGAGTTGGTTGACCGTCTGCGTGAGCGCAAATCCGAAACGTCCGAAGGGCTCAATTTGCGCATTGCTACCGCCCGCCAGGAGATGAAACGCATCCACGAATTTGATTACTGGATTGTCAACGCGGAAGAGCAGCAGGAGACGGCCGTACACCAGATTCTCAGTATCATCACCGCTGCCCATTGCCGTATTAACCAGCGGCCTATTGTGCTGTGAATTTCGCCAAAAATCGGGCCTGCATCAAAAATTGAATTTGACGAAAGGCAGAAAACACCTAAAATAGCACCGCTACTATTAAACAATTCTGTTTCTGATTCCTGCATTATCATCAGTATCTGATGGTGGTCACATAGGTGATTGTA
>CAADGU010000417.1 GCA_900696625.1 uncultured Chloroflexota bacterium
ACGGGGCGACGAATAACCAGATGGTCTGCAAACAAGAACAATATCTCCCGACCGGCCACAAAATACTGCCACTGCCGCCAGATGGTGCGCCCTAACCGGTATAACACCAGTAGCAAGAGCAGCAGCAGGAACGTAAACGCAAAGGCAAAACGCGCCCCGGAAAAAGCCATCTGCCAGGTAAAAATGAGGCCATAGACCATCATGGCCAGCCATGTGGCCAGCAACAGGGAATAAACCGCCAGGTAAATCCACTTTCGCTTCAGGGGGACCACAATTTTGAGCCGTTCCGTATTTTCTTCCAACGTCACACCGGGAATGCTTAATGCTACCATGAGGCTATTTTAGCGCAGAATGGGTACGGCCGTCAGGTCAATACGATGAGCCAGTGTACAGCAATTCTCAATTTGCCATCAAATTGACGTAGGGGTGGGACGGCGCGGGTTCCGTCTAGGCAAAGCATGAAGCCTTGCCTGCGCGCCGTCTCACCCAAACCTGCTGACCAGTGAAGTCTGGCTCATCCCCTTATCTTGCGCAGCATCATCGGCAGACCACCCTTTGGACGCAGGGTGATGAGTGGCTCCATTTCTACCTGATGCCCCGGTTTCAATTCGGCGCGGAAACGTTGGGCAATGGTCGCCAGCAACAAGATGGCTTCCGTCATGGCGAAGTTGTTGCCAATGCACTGGCGTGGGCCGCCGCCAAAGGGCAGATAGGCGTAACGCGGTCGTTCGGCCACTCGCTCTGGGGTGAAACGTTCCGGGTCAAACTTCAGCGGCTCTTCCCAGAATGCCGGGTGACGGTGCGTCAGGTACGGGCTGAGGGTGATGATGGTGTTGGCCGGCACGTCATAGCCGCCGATGACATCGGCTTCGTGACCGAAGCGGCCAATGGCATAGGCGGGCGGGTAGAGGCGCATCGCCTCTTCAATGACCATCGTGGTATAAGGCAGTTGGGGGATGTCGGCGATGGCAGGCAGACGGGCGGTGTGGCCTGTGCCCAACACGTCGGCCAGTTCTTGTTCCAACCGGGTGCGCACCGCCGGGTGTTGGGAGAGCAGGTAAAAGACCCAACTGAGGGCCACGGCCGTGGTCTCGTGCCCGGCCAGCATAATGGTCATCACCTCATCACGCAGTTGCCGGTCATCCATCCCTTCACCCGTTTCCTCATCGCGGGCGGCCATGAGCATCCCCAGCAAATCATCCTTTTGTTCACCGGATTGGCGTCGTTCGGCGATGATGGTTTGCACGACGTTGTCCAGCACGGCCGTGTTCTGGTGAATGATGCGGCTGCTGCGCCACCAGGGCACGTAGCGCAGCCGTTCATAGGCAAAGGGGGTGCTGCTGAGGGCGGCCACTTCTTCGTTTACGGCCGTGAACGCCTCCCCTACCGTATCCGCCGCCCGTGTCAGGTCAATGCTAAACAACGTTTTCCCGGCAATCTCCAGTGTCAGGTGCATCATCTCCTCGGCCAGATTGAGCATTTGCCCGTCTTGCCATTTGTCCAGCATTACGCCGGTGGCTTCGGTCATGGTCTGGGCAAAATCGGCAATACGCTGGCGGTGAAAGGCGGGCTGCGCCAGCCGCCGCTGCCGCCGCCAGAAGTCGCCGTCGCTGGTGAGCAGCCCGTGGCCGATCACGGGCGTCAGCAGCAGCAGGCTGGGATGGGGCAGTTTGGTGTAATTCTTGTTATTGTCTTGCAAAATGTGTTTGTTGTGGTCGGGATGGCAAAAAATGTAGCCATAAAAGTGCATGATGGCCCGAAACCGCACCGCGTCACCGTATTGGGTGGTCAGTTCCTCTAATTTGGCTAACGGCCGTTCCTGAAACTGGCGAATGATGCCAAACGGCCAGGGCGGGTTGGGACCAGGCGGATGGTTAAGCTTTTTTTTCTGGGTTGCGTTGACAACGATAGGTGACATACGGTTACTCCATGTTTGTTTGTGGCGAGTTGGTTAATAATTGAAATTGTGACGAATTTCACAAAGAGTTTAGCAAATTTGCGCGCGCCATGTCAATAATCCCGTTCACCATGATACAATGCGCCCCATGCTAAAAAAAGTGACCGGCGCGCGATCCAGGTGGCTATGGCTTCTCCTGCTGCTGATGGGCCTGGGATGGCTGTTGCCCACACCAGGACACAGCGCCGCGCAGCAGACGGTGACGCTGGAAGCCTATTTAAGCGCCATTACCCACTACCGCAGCCAGATACGCAGCGCCGCCAACAACACCGCGCAGTGCCAGGAAACGCTGACGGCCGTTGCCAACGCCCTTAATGCGATCACGGCCGTGCAGTTCCCCGATGGTTCTGTGATGCGCGTAGACCACCAGGGGGCGACCCAGGCTTTGCAAAGCCGCCCCTGTAACCCGGCCCGCGCCGATCAATATCTCAGCGGCCTCTGCCCAAACCAGTTATGTGCTGTTGCCAACCCCCTACCCCCCATGCGGACGGCGCCTGACAACCAGAACAACGATTCACTGGCAGAGGCAGCAGGGGCCAACAGCGATAACGCCGCTGCCGCGTCCAATTCACCGCCGCCCACGATGCCACCGGCATCGGCCCCTCCCCCCAATGCGCCGACTGTGGAAACCAACCTGCCCGCCGAGCAAAACGCCCCAGGTGATGAGGCGGGGACGCCAGCGGCGACTGCGCCGCCAACGATAGAGCCGCCTGCGGAAGCAGTTCCCAATGAGGGAACGGCTGACGGGCAAGAGGCAGCCAATGGCGAGCAAACCGGGTTGACGACCAAAGAGCCGGCAGAGGCGACCGGTGAACCGGCCGAAGGGGCAGCCGGTGAACAAACCAGGGAGTCGGCCAATGAATCGGCCGACCAAACCGGGGTTGCGCCGGGCACAGAAGACGCAAGCGAAACCGCCGCCGCCCAGTCTACCCCGCAGGCCACACCCACCGCTACCAACACACCGCCCACGCCAACGGCCGTGCCCAACCCGCCCGCGGCCGCTGCCACGCCGGACACACCCAAATCCGCCGCCACCCAAAATCGGTGGATATTGCTGGCGGTGATTGTGGCGGCATTGGCGCTGATTGGCACGGCCGTAGCCCTGCTGCTGTGGCCGGGCAAAGAGGAAGAAGAGCCGGAAGAAGAAAAGGAGCAAAGGAAGGTGGCAACGGCCGTGCAAGAAGGCCGCCAGTTGGTAGAAAAAGGAGATTACCGCGAAGCCGCGCGCCAACTCTTCCTGGCGATGCTGCTGGCGTTGGATGAAAAAGGCATCTTGCGTTTTGACCGCAATCGCACCAACCGGGAACTGCTGCAACAAGAACGGCTGCACAAAGAGATCGTCCCTTCGCTTGTGCCCATCATCGCCACCTATGAGCGCGTCTGGTATGGTCTGGAGCCGCTGCCCGCCGCCGAGTACGAACGATTGGTGAACGAAATTAAGGCAATTCGAGATTGGCAGGTGGGGACGTGATGCGTGATGCGTGAACCGTAATCGGGTCACGGATTACGGGTCACTGATTACGGATTACAGATTACGAGAATGCTTCTACAAAAACGCTTCCTGAGTGATCTCATCGGGGTTGTCCTGATTTTGGCGCTGCTGCCGCTGCTGGTGATCGGCGTGGCGGGGTGGCGCCATGCGCCACAGCAAGCGCGGGGATCGGCGTTGAATCAGGGGGGCGACGGCGTGTCGGTGTTTGCCAACTGGTTACAGACGCAGGGATTCCAGGTGGTGATGCAGCAGACAGGCGATTCGCTGCGCCCGGCAGGACAGGACAGGCTCATGTTTATCATCGCGCCGCGCAGCCGTTTCCGCTATGGCGAATTGTATAACCTGGATGTGTGGGTGCGAAATGGGGGCACGCTGATCATTGCCCAGGAGAATGGGCAGTCGCGGGAACTGCTGCGATATTATGATCTGGGATTGGGACGGCTGTGGTGGCCGGTGGCCCAAAGCGGCCTGGCGCTGCCCGTTTTTAACTGGCCGCCGGTAGACCAGGCAGCCGTGAATGCCCGCCGTTTTATTGAAGCGGATTGTGGGCAGGTGGCGGTGCATATGGGGGATTGTGAACGGCCGTACCTGGTAGCGATGGGACGTGGGCAAGGCCAAATCATCGTGCTGTCTGCGGTGACGCCTTTTACCAACGCGGGACTGCGCCAGCCGGGTAATGCCCGGTTGGTGGAAAATATCGTATTGGCAACGGCCGTGCCCGGCGCAACCATTCTCTTTGACGAAGCCCACCGCCAAACTTCGCTTGCCTGGCTGTTCACCACGCCCACCGGTTGGGCGTTGTGGTTAACTGTATTGGGCATTGCTCTGTTTATCGCCTGGAACAGTGCCAGTTCACCAGCGGGCCGGGTGCGCACCAAATCCGGCCGAGGTGAGCAAGAAGTAGACACGGCCGTGGCCATCAACCAGCTCGCCGCCGCCGAACGGCAGTTTCGCCGCCACGATGTCATCATGGCCCATTACTGGCGGCGCCTGCAACAAACCCTGGCCCGCCGCCACGGCGTAGACCCTACCTTGCCAGATGCCCGGTTTGTGGCAGCACTCAAACCTCACCTGACTGAAGCCGAATTGGGCGTGGTGAGTTATCTGGTAACATATAAAGAACGGGCCGACGCCCTGACGGAAAATGAGCTGCGTCAATGGGTGTCGGTTGCCGCTGAATTAACCGACCAACAGCCATTGACCAGAGAGGTTTATGAATACCAAAAAGCTATTTGACGCCCTGCACCTGGAAGCTGCCAAAGTGGTGGTGGGGCAAACAGACGTATTGGCCCAACTGTTTATCGCCCTGTTAGCCGGCGGGCACGTGTTGATGGAAGGGGTGCCCGGCACAGCCAAAACGCTGATGGCCAAAACGCTGGCCCATCTGGTGCAGGCGCCCATGAACCGCATCCAGTTCACGCCTGACCTGATGCCCTCAGACATCATCGGCACGAATGTGTTTAACATGGCCACCAGCCAGTTTTACCTGCGCCAGGGGCCAATTTTTGCCGGGGTGGTGCTGGTGGACGAGGTAAACCGCGCCCCGGCCAAAACGCAGGCGGCGCTGCTGGAAGCGATGGAGGAGCGGCAGGTGACGATTGACGGTACGCAGTACAATCTGCCTGACCCGTTCCTGGTGATTGCCACGCAAAACCCGGTGGAATATGAGGGCACCTACCCACTGCCGGAAGCGCAGCTTGACCGTTTCTTTTTTAAGATCAAAGTCCCTTACCCGACGCCACCGGTTGAGGCGGAGATGCTGCACCGCTATAACCAGGGTTTTAACCCCCACCAACTGGCGGCGACAGGAGTACGGCCGTTGCTGACGCCGGAACAACTGACGGCCGTGCGCCAACACATCCAGACCATCACCGTGGAAAAGAGCATCCTCGTTTACATCACCCAGATCAGCAATGCCACCCGTGACGCCCGCGAACTCTTTTTAGGCGGCAGTCCCCGCGCCTCGGTGGCCCTGTTACAGGCCAGTAAAGTCCATGCGGCGCTGCACGGCCGTGGCTTCGTCACCCCAGACGACGTTAAAGCGGTCGCCCTGCCCGTCTACCGGCACCGCATCATCCTCAAACCGGAAACCATGCTCGAAGGGCTAAACGCCGACGCCCTCATCACCCGCATCCTCAATTCCCTGGAAGTGCCGCGCTAAACAGGCAATTGCGCCCGTTGGGTTCTCCATCTGCTGTGATATACAACAAGTCTGGGTTGAAGTATGACCAGATAACCACGTCTGACCGGACAGAAACTCATCACCGCATTGCGAAGGGCCGGTTTTCAGGTCATTCGGGTGAGAGGCGGCCACCATTTTCTAGAACATCCCGACGGGAGGCATACTGTTGTGCCTGTTCATCGCGGTGAGATAATCGCTAATGGCACAAATTCTGCGGGATGGTGACTTGAATCGTGATGAGTTCATTGACCCGCTATCGTAAGATTGGTTGCTCTTGGCAACCATCCTGCGTATAATGCCCGCATAGTTGAGAACACAACGACGCTGAATGAGAGTAGTATGGTTGTGCGGCCCGGCAGAGAGTTAGCGGTTGGTGTGAGCTAATGAGCCAGCAATCAGAATCCACTCAGGAGTTGCCGCCGAGAGAAGGTGGGCCGGGTTCGCCCGTTATTGCGAATGAGAGATCGGTAAGCGGTTATCGGTAAACGGTAATCGGTAGCCGGTGAAACCAGGTGGCACCACGGGCCCCCTCGTCCTGGAAATGGCGAGGGGGCTTTTTTGTTTTTATGTGTCATGTGCTGAAGTGTCAGGTGTCAGGCGCCAGAGGAACTTGACACCTGACACCTGAACACCTGACACCTTTTAAGGAGAGTGAACGATGTTAGATATTAACCTGATACGAGAGAAACCAGAGTGGGTGAAGGCACAGACGGCCAAGCGGAACACGACGGCGCCGGTGGATGAGATATTGGCGGACGACGGCCGTCGCCGCGAGATCATCCTGGAGGTAGAAGAGTTGCGCCGCCAGCGCAACGAAAGCTCAAAACAGATTGGGGCCTGGATGGGCAGCTTGAAAAAGCTGGAAGCCGACTTGAAACGGGCCGAAGCCGGGCAATACGTGGGGCAAGAATTGGCGGCGCTGCAAACCCAACTCAATGCCATGCAGTTCAACGTGGACGAGGCTAAAGCCGATACGGGCCGCATTGGCGACCGGATCGCCGAATTGGACGAGGAACTGCGCCAGGTGGAAGCCCGCCTGCGCGACAACATGCTCTGGGTGCCCAACATTGTGCAAGACAGCGTGCCCGTCGGCCCGGATGAATCGGCCAACGTTTTTCACCCGCCGCAGGGCGCGCCCAAGCCGGTGTTTGACTTTGAACCCAAAGCGCATTGGGATTTAGGCCCGGCGCTGGACATCATAGACTTTGAGCGGGGCGTGAAGCTGTCAGGCAGCCGCTTTTACATCCTCAAGGGAATGGGGGCGCGCTTGCAGCGGGCCGTCATCCAGTTCATGCTCAATTATCATTTGGAACATCACGGCTACACGGAAATTCAGCCGCCGTACATGGTGCGTTCGGCCATTTTTGAAGGCGCGGGACAGTTGCCCAAGTTTTTTGACAACATTTACCGCGACGCTGAAGAGGATTTTATGTGGTTGGGCACGGCCGAGATCGCCCTGACCAACCTGCACCGCGACGAAATTCTGGCGGAGGAGATGCTGCCGTTGAAGTATGTCTCGTACACCCCTTGCTGGCGGCGGGAGAAGATGAGCGCGGGCAAGGATGTGCGCGGCATCAAACGCGGCCACGAGTTTCATAAGGTGGAGATGTACCAGTTTACGCACCCAGACAAGAGCCTGGCAGCGCACGAAGAGATGAAACAACACGCGCTGGACATTTGCGACGCGCTTGGTTTTCATTACCGGCTGGTAGACCTGGCCACGGGGGATGTGGGTTTTGCCATGAGCAAGACGTATGATATTGAAGTGTGGGCGGCGGGTTGTGGTGAATGGCTGGAAGTCAGCTCGATTTCAAACGCGACCGATTTCCAGGCGCGGCGGGCTAATGTGCGTTACAAACCGGCTGATGGCGGCAAGACACGCTTCCCACACACGCTGAATGCGTCAGGGTTGGCGCTGCCGCGGGTGATGATTGCCCTGATCGAGAATAACCAACAGGCGGATGGGTCGGTGGTGGTGCCGGAAGTGTTACGGCCGTATATGGGTGGCGTGGACGTAATCCGATGAGCAAGTTTGTAGTAGGCGATTTATCGCCGTCAGAAGGCGATAAATCGCCTACTACGAACAAGAAGGAAAATGAGGATGGAAAAAGTACGTTGGGGTTTACTTTCTACCGCCAATATCAACCGGCGGGTCATTCCGGCCATACGACAATCGGCGCGAGGGGAATTGACGGCCGTGGCCAGCCGCAGCCAGGAATCGGCCGACAGTTACGCGCAGCATTGGGACATTCCCCAAACCTTTGCCAGCTACGAAGCAATGCTGGCTTCTGACGCCGTAGATGCGGTGTACATTTCCCTGCCCAACCACCTGCACGCCGATTGGACGGTTCGCGCTTTGCAGGCGGGCAAACATGTGTTGTGTGAAAAGCCTTTTGCCCTGACGCTGGCGGACGTTGACCGCATGATTGCCGCTGCCAACGATACCAGGCTGGTGCTGGCCGAGGCGTTTATGTACCGCCACCACCCGCAGATGAAGTTGGTAGAGGCGTTTGTGCGCGACGGCCGTTTAGGTGACATCTCCCTCATTCAATCGGTATTCAATTTCCAGTTCAAATCCCGCGATAATATCCGTCTGATACCAGAATATGGCGGCGGCAGTTTGTGGGATGTGGGCATTTACCCGGTCAGTTTTGCCCAATGTGTGATGGGTGGGCCGCCAGACTGGGTGTTTGGATTTCAACACCTGGGGGCCAGTGGCGTGGATGAGTTTTTTGCCGGACAGCTGCATTATGGCAACGGCCGTGTCGCCCAGATTAGCTCCTCTTTCCTGACGCCTTTCCATACCCGGTCGGTGGTGGTGGGCACAAAGGGGCGGTTAAGGATGTCACGGCCGTTTACTAATGTGGAAGAGAGTGAAATGGTCTTTTACCCCGATAGCGGTGAGCCGGAATATGTAGACATCCCCGAAGAGCCGCTCTACCTGGGCGAAATTGAAGACATGCACACCGCCATTCTGGACGGCCGTCCCACATACCTTACCCTGGCCGAAACCCGCAACCACGTCCGCACCGTCCTGGCCCTGTACGAATCGGCGGCAGCGGGCAAGCCGGTTTTTCTTTAAGCCAACTACGGATCAATGTGGCTGGTAGGGGGCTTCTTCATCAATGTTGCCCACAAATTGGGGCAGGTTGGTATGGCCCAACATCTGGCGGATGGCCAGGTTTTCGCCATTGTGGTACCAGTAATGGTAAATGGTACGCAGCATGAGAGAGCCGGCGGTGAAGTGGTAAGCGGGGTTGGTAAACGGCCGTGCCAACACCAAATCTTCAGTCGTGAGCGTATCCAAAAACGGGTCGGCCGCGGTGGTCACAATTTCCCACGCTTCCCACATCTCTGCCAGCGGCGGTGTAGCCGCCGGGCAGCCGAAACAAAACATCTCATTTAGCTCCGGCAGCAACACCTTGTCTTGCAGCCGTTGCAGCCAGTACCGCTGCTCCTGCCAGGCCAGATGGCCGATGTTCCAGCTAATGCAGTTCATGGGCAGGAAACGATGGCGGGCGTCATCGTCCGTCAGCCCGACCAGCCCACGCTGAAACTCGCTGCGGGCAAAACGTAATTGGGTCACAAGGGGATGGGTCATATTCATTTCTCCTTCAAGTTTGTAGTAGGCGATTTATCGCCTGTTCACGGCGATAAATCGCCTACTACGAACATTATACGCCAGTTGCAAATCCAGGGTGAAAGGATATGATGCACGGGTATGAGACCCACCATTCACGTATTACCCGATGAACTCATCCCCCAGATTTTACAGGAAGCGAAACGGATTCTGGCCGAGATTGGCGTGGATGTGCGCGGGGCTGGGCTGCGGCAGCGATTGTTGGATGCCGGGTTAAAGGCGGAGGGGGAAGACGGCCGTATCCTCTTCCCGCCCCACATCGTAGACCAGGCCATTGCCAGCACCCCACAATCCTTCACGCTGTATGACCGGGACGGGAACCCCCATGCCCATCTCGGCGGCGACAACGTCCATTTTGTGCCCGGTTCCAGTGGCCTGAAAGTGCTGGATTACAAAACGGGGCAGACGCGGCTGGCCAATACGGCCGACTTTGTGGAATACGTCCGCCTGTGTGATGGCCTGGAACACATGGCCTACTTAGCCACCGCCTTTTCCACCAATGACGATATTGAAGCGCAGGTGTCAGACGCCTGGCGGCTCTATCTTTGCCTGAGCAACTCGCGCAAGCCGGTGGTCTCTGGCGCATTCACCGAACACGGTGTGCCCCGCATGGCCGAGATGATGCAGTTATTCCGCCACGATAAAGCGGATTTGATTGCCCGCCCCCTATCCATTTTCACCATCACCGCCACCGGCTTTTTCCGCTATGGCGAAGATTCCTGCCAGAATTTGCTGGACTGTGTGCAGTGGGGCATCCCCATTGAGATCGTGCCCGTCACCTTGATGGGCCTCATCGCCCCGGTGACGCTGGTGGGGGCGACGGTGTTCCACGTGGCCGACGTGTTGGCGGGGCTGACGATGGCACAGATCGTCAAGCCCGGTGCGCCCGTCCTGTTTGGCGGTGCGCCGGCCGCGTTTCATATGCAAACGGCCGTGGCCCCCATGGCCGCTATTGAAGCCTTTAAGCTGAACGTGGCCTACGTACAGGTGGCGAAGGCGCTCAACCTGCCCACGCAGGCGTACATGGCCCTCAGCGAAGGCAAATTTGTAGACGCCCAGGCGGGCGCGGAGACGTTTGGCGGGGCGCTGCTGGCGGCCCTGGCGGGCATCAACTCCGTTTCCGGGCCGGGCATGCTCGATTATGTGCTGACCTTTAGCCTGGAAAAGCTGGTGGCGGACAATGAATGGTGCGGGCAGGCGCTCCATTTTGCGCGCGAAACGAAGGTCATTGAAGACCTGCCCACACTTGACCTGGCGCGGGAACTGCTGGCGGAGCAGCATCTCATCACCGCCGCACACACCCTGGCGCATTGGCCGCAAGAACTGTACCTGACCAAACCAACCACCGACCGCACCAACCGGGAGACGTGGCAAAAGTTGGGCGGTCATACCTTTGAACAGCGGGCGAAGCTGGAAGTAATAGAGCGATTGGCAAAGTATGAGCCGGTGGAGACGGACACGGCCGTACTCGCCGAAATGGAGCGCCTGATCACAGCCGGTTTGGTGGATCAGGTGGAATTGCCAGAGGTGGTGGCGGCGGCACGGCCGTCGGCCACAGCATCCGCTCCCACGCGCCGCCCCCGTCGCCATACCCGCCGCTAACAAGACTTGCCGCTGGTGAAGAACCGGATTACTATGTGTAAAATCAGGTAAGGAGAGCAAAATATGGAAGCCGTCGCCAACAAAATTCACCGACAGGTATTGGCACTTCCTGAACCCTTACAGGTTGAGGTGCTTGACTTTGTTGAGTTCTTACTGTCCAGACTTGAATCTGAGACATTAGAGGAGACACAAGCGGTCGAAAATCGTGACTGGTCGAAACTCTCTTTAACAATGGCCTTGCGCGGCATGGAAGATGAAGAAATGCCCGAGTATACGTTAGCCGACTTGAAGGAGTCATTTTAATGGCCCGTGCCGGACAAATCATTCTATATCAGGTCAAATCTAGCTAAATGGCTAAACACGTAACCTTGTAGCTCTGGCTGGTGTTCAGATCGAGCCACATCGGGCGTGGTCTGGAAACCGGCTCAACCGGAGAAATGTATGCCTATTCCTACCCCTTTTCATGTGCGCACCGCGCCACTGGTTGAAAGTTATGACTGGCGTGACTGGTCGGGTTTTCTGGCGGCCAGTTTGTATGAACCGAGCCACGAGCGCGAGTATTACGCCATTCGTAATGCTGCCGGGCTGATTGATGTCTCCCCTTTGTTCAAATATGAAGTGACCGGGCCAGACGCGCTGCGCCTGGTGGACCGGGTGATGACGCGCAACATCGCCAAATGCGCCGTAGGGCAGGTGATGTATTCCCCCTGGTGTGACGAAGAGGGGCAGGTGATTGACGATGGCACGGTGTCCCGGTTGGATGATAACCACTTTCGCATCACCGCCGCCGACCCCAGCCTGCGTTGGTTTCAGGATGTGGGCTATGGCCTGAACGCGCAGGTGGTGAATGTGAGCGATGACCTGGCGGCGCTGGCGCTGCAAGGACCGCTCAGCCGGGCCATTTTGCAGCAGGTGGTGACGGGCTTTGATGTAGGCAAGTTGCGCTTTTTCCGGTTGGGGCAGGGGCAGATTGACGGCAAACCCGAAGCTGCTTCGGGCCGTGCCGTCACTATCACCCGCACCGGTTATACGGGCGATTTGGGGTATGAACTGTGGCTGACTCCAGGGGATGCGACGGCCGTGTGGGATATGCTCATGGAGGTAGGGCAACGGTATGGCCTGCTGCCCGCCGGCATGTTGGCGCTGGATGTGGCCCGCATAGAAGCCGGGCTGCTGCTGGCCGATGTAGATTATAAATCGGCGCTCAAAGCCGTCATCCCTGACCAGTTGTCTTCGCCGTATGAACTGGGGCTGGGCTGGGCGGTGGCGCTGGACGGGGCCGATTTTATCGGCAAACGGGCGCTGCTGCGCGAAAAGGCAGCCGGTTCCGAGTGGGCGTTTGTGGGCGTGAAGGCGGATTGGCAAGACCTGGAGCGGCTGTTTGGGGCCAAAGATTTACCGCCCAAAGTGGCCGGGCGGGCGTCGCGCACGGCCGTGCCGCTGTATAAAAGTGGTAAACAAGTAGGGCAAATTACCAGCCACACCTTTTCCCCCATTTTGAAGGAGTACATTGGCATTGGCACCGTGTACGCGGCTTACGGACATATCGGCAATACCCTGGAAATGGAGTTCACTATCGAATATCAGCGCCAGCGGGCAAAGGCGACGGTAGTGAAGACGCCGTTTTTTGAGCCGGAACGGAAAAGGAAGTGAGCAGTCAGCGGTTAGCAGTGAGCAGTAAAGGCGTCTCCACTGCTTACAGCTAACCGCTGACTGCTGACTGAAATAAAGAGGACAACAATGACCAACGAACACTTTTTTATAACCGGCGTCATGGGCTGCATTGGGGCGTGGGTGGCGCGGAATCTGGTGCAGGCGGGGGCGCGGGTGACGGCGTTTGACCTGAGCGAAGACCGCCACCGGCTGGAACTGATTATGACACCGGCTGAAATTGCGCAGATTGCTTTTGTGCGGGGGGATATTACGGATACAACGGCTGTGAGTACGGCCGTGACCCAATCCAACCCCACGCACCTCATCCATCTGGCAGCGCTGCAAGTGCCCTTTTGCCGCGCCAACCCGCCGTTGGGGGCGGCGGTGAATGTGACCGGCACGGTGAATATCTTTGAGGCAGCCAAACAGGTTGGCCTGGAGAAGGTGGTATATGCCAGCAGTGTGGCGGTGTACGGCCGTAAAGAACAATACTCCACCCGCCTGCTGCCCCACGACGCGCCGTTATACCCACAGACCCTATACGGCGTTTACAAACAGGCGAATGAAGGCACGGCCCGCATTTACTGGCAGGATGCGGGGCTGGCGAGTGTGGGCTTACGGCCGTATACCGTTTACGGCCCTGGTCGTGATCAGGGCATGACTTCCACCCCCACCCAGGCCATGTTGGCTGCCGCCAGAGGTGAGGCATACCACATCAGCTTTGGCGGCTATAATGGCTTTCAATACACCGATGACATTGCCAGACTGTTTATTCAGGCAGCGCGGACGCCATTCCAGGGAGCAGACGTATTCAATATCAAGGGGGCGGTGGCTCATATGCGGGAAGTAGTAGCGGCGATAGAAACGGCTGAACCCGCCGCCAGCGGTCGCATCACCTATGAAGAAACGCCGCTGCCCTTCCCCGATGGGCAGGACGATGTGGCCCTACGCGCCTGGTTAGGCGACATCCCGGATACACCCCTGGCCGAGGGGGTAGCCCAGACGATTGCCCATTTTCAGCGGAATTAAAGTGCCTGAGGGGAGGTGATCCTGTAAGAACCAGATCATATGGGGCATTCTTCTTTTTAGTTGGGATGTTTGTGACGGCCGTTATGAGCAAATTCGTTTACGGCTATGATGGGCAACCCATTGGTACGTGGCGGTGGGGCGGCGGGGCGGTCGAGCGAGATATGTACAAAATCGCCATGCCGGACAATTTCCTGCTCGTGCAGGTCGTGAGCCAATTCAGCCGGCTGCTGTTGCAGGCTGTGGGCATAGATGGCGCGGGCCTGGGCGGCGACTCGTTCACGGACAATGTCGGGAGGTGGGGCGATGGCCAGGATGGTCACGGCCGTGTCTCCCCTGACCACAATGCCAAAATCGGCGAGACTTTTTTGTAAGCGGCGATGAATGCCCAGTTCCAACTCAGGCCAAAGCGCACCATTGGCTAACTCGATCTCTGTCCTGACGCCGCAAACGGCGCGCGTGGCCCGCCCCACGCGATCAAACACAAGGTTATTCAACGTATCACCGCTGAGGGTGACAATACCTGAACGCATTTGCGCAAGGCACAGGCGGGGGTCAAAGGCATAGAGAACTTTGACGACAACCGAGACGACCAGACCATCTGTGGTGGGCGCGTCAACCTGAACAGGGGGCGGAAAGCGCAAGGCGGTGGGGATAGGGTCGCCATAACTCGTACCCAGGCCGGCGCGGTAATGGTAGCCCGGTTCCAGGAACGAGACGACACGGCCGTGTTGAATGACCGGCAGCAGTGTATTATCCTCAACAAACCGATAACCTACTTTCAGCCAAAAAAGATGGAAAAAACTGGTATCCGATAACATGATTACCTCCCTTTACGCGGTTGGCAGGCGGGTTGGCAAACGTTTTCTTCAACCCGGCTCAATCGAGCGGATTGTATGGCCGCCGCCATCACCACAAATGCCGAAGGAATACTTATCATCATCAACACTGCCAGGAAAATAAGCGCGTATGTGAAAAGTGGGTTCATCATTTTGTCTCCTGGTTGTAAACGTTCAGTCTTTCTGGAGAACGGTTACGTTATGCCAGGCATTCTAGCAGCCCACTCTCGCGCCAGTCTCAGGCAAAGCCAACACAACCCTACTGTTGTCTGACATAACTCTGACAGGGGCAGTGGACGGTGAGCAGTGGACGGTGAGCGGTGAGCAGTGAGCAGTAACGACACTGCTTACTGCTCACTGCTAACTGCTAACTGCTAACTGATCTTGAGAAGGCGCAGCCCTTCCAAACGGAGGGCATGGGGGAAGAGAGTTTTGTAAATGCGACAGTGGGGGCTTTGCACGTCCCACCGGCCGGTGGCGCGGAAAGTTTCCAGGGGGCAGCCGCCGGTGCAGCGGTAACGAAATTCGCAGGTGCGGCAACCTTCTTTTTCGTCAACGGCCAGGTTTTGAATGGGGCCGGCAGCTACTAGCGGCAGCAAATCACCGGTAAGCGTCGTAGGAACAGGCTGATCCAGGTGCATCTGGCATTGGGCGATGCGCCCTTCGTGGGTGATGACCAGGTAACTGTGCTGGACGCCACAGGTGTGGGCATGAGCTTCAGCCTGTACCCGGTCGAGCAGGCCATTGAGGAACGGCCGTGCCGGTAAATGTGCCTCAAATTCCGCATAAGCGGCCAACATGCCGTCAATGATGGCCTGTTCCTCCAGGTCTAGCTCCTGGCGGCTGGCGCTGAGGATGTTCTGACGGTAGAAGTTCAGGCTGACGGGCAGGTCGCGGGCCAGCGCCCAACGCACAGCCTCCGCCGCGCCGCCCGCATTCAGGCGGGTGAGGGTGATGGTGACATCCGGTTTGATGCCGCGTGGCAGGAGAACGTGATCCACCGTGTGTTCCAGGTGAGAGAAGGAGGGTGCGCCGTTGCGG
>CAADGU010000418.1 GCA_900696625.1 uncultured Chloroflexota bacterium
ACTGCCGCTACGTGAACCCACCTTTTTTATTCTGCTCAGCCTAAGCGAAGGGGGAAAACATGGGTATGCCATCATCAAGGATGTGGCGGCCCTGAGCAATGGCAAGGTCAACTTAAGCACGGGCACCCTGTATGAGGCGCTGGCCCGGCTGCTGGATCAGGCGCTCATCGAACGGGTGGAGCAGGAGGCCAGCCCGGATGAAATGGTCGCACATCCCGGCCGGCCGCGCAAAGCGTACCGACTGACGACTCGCGGCGGCCTGGTGGTGCAGGCCGAAACGACCCGTTTGCAGACACTGCTGGCAGCGGCGCAGCAGCGTCTGGCCGGGCAGGTGGGCGGTTGATGCCAGGTAGAGAAGCGATTGTTATGCTTGCGGCAGCCTTGATATGGCTCTACAAAGTGAGCCTGCACACGTTTCCGGCACAATTCCAAGAAAATTTTGCCGAAGAAATGACAGACGTGTTCGAGAGAGTGCTGGCGCAAGCGGCCAGCCGGGGGTGGTGGGCGTTATTGGGCGTTGGCTTGCATGAGTTTTGCCAGTTACCCCTGGCAATCTGGCGGGCGCATCTGGCGGTCTGGCGGGGGAAACAGGCACAACGGCCGTTAACCCGAACCATTTCTCGTTCCCCATTTCACCCGCTACCCCCGGCACATGACGGCCGTTTCTCCTGGCGACAATTGGCTCTGGAAATGTTGCCCCTGGTGGCAACGGCCGTATGCCTCTTCATACTTACATACCACCGCCCTGACGTGGTTCCGGCTAACTGGCAGCACCAATGGCCGGGGTTAGGTTGGTTTACCATGCTGTTTGCCTTACCCCTGTTTTGTTTGGGGCTGGCGTGGGGGCTGCCCCGTTGGGCCTATCCGGCGGGCGGCCTATTGCTGGGATACAGCCTGCTATTGATACACTGGTTCGGCCTGATCTCTTTTTGGGCCGGGCTGTTATTGGCGGCGTTTATAGTGGGGCTAACGGCCGTACATTCCCATCTACACCACCAACCATTACCCCCTTTCTTGCAACGCATTGGCCGGAGCATGGCGCTGGATTGGGCGCGCCTCTGTTTTGGTCTATATGGCCTCATGCCCTGGCTGCTCATTGTGGCCTTTGACGGCGTATACCGCACCGACCGGACGCCTTACCTGGCTTTGTCATTGTTGTTGATGGTGTTGGGGGTGTTGGTTTACGGCCGTTGCCAGCGACAGCAGCAGCAGTGGATAGTTTTGCTGACGGCCGTTTCCGTTACATTGCTGCCTCCTTTGTTACATCAGGCCGCTTTTCAGGGTGGTGTGTGGCGCTGGCTGGCTGACCCGGCACGGTGGCTGGCTGATTTAAGCTGGATTGGCGTGTTGTGGGCTTTCCAGATCACCCTGCTGCTGCTGCCCATGCTGGCCCGCCTGATTTACCAGACATGGACAGAAGAGAACAGCAGAGCAGACGGAGAGGTGCATTTATGAGCATGACTACTTTGCAACAGTTGGCTGTTTTGCCCGCCCTGTTGGTTGCTATAGGAGGAATGTTGGCGCTACGCGGTCAGGCGAATGAAAAAAGAGGCCGCTACGTATTGCTGCTGCTGGGAATGGGGGTGTTTTCCCTTTTGGCACTATACATCACAATGCGTTTTATAACCGAGCCGTATGATCAGCCGTTCTTTCGGCTTTCAAGATTACTGATACCCTCGTTGTTAGCCATTCTGGCGCTCATCTTGTTGAATGTAAAAGAAGTGGCAGACATGAGCCGCGGCAGCCGCAACACGGCCGTCTTCCTGGCCCTGGCACTACTCATCCTGACTGGCCTCCTGTGGGGTTCCCCGATGGGGATGGCGTATTTGACTCTGCCAGGTGCTCTGATATTGGCAGTGGGCTGGGCATTGGGGCGTCGTTATCTCTGGCTGTCCACTCTCCTGGGCCTGCTGTGCCTGGGTGTACTCTTCTCGGTGTACTGGCTGATAAGTAATCCGCCTGATTACACGGCCGCACCGCTGCCCCTTTTACTTCGCTTGCCATTATTGCTCAGCTTTTACGTCATGCCGGGTCTGGCGGTGGTGATGGCCGGGGTGTTGCTGACGGCCGTTTTGCAGCCCGAAAACGCATCAGACACACATACCACACTTCCCCGTTTACCCTGGAAGCAGCTAATGATCGCTAGTCTGGCCCTGAGCTTGATCATGGGTCTGGCCTACACTACCTTCTGGGGATCGGTATGGGACCAGACCAGTGACGGTCTTTTGGGTGTTTGGATTTCCGAACTGGCCGGGGTCATGGCAATTGGCGTGGGTATCGCCATGACAATGGCTCTGCGGGGCAACAGGCGTCTATTTGGCCTATTGTTCATTTTGGTTGTGCCCGTGTTGTTTTACCAAACTTTTGAATGGGGTTGGAACGTCTCTTATCACGCGATGACGGAGCAGCGGGCGGCGCAAATTGCGGGGGCGTTAGGCCGTTTTTACGAGCGTGAAGGGCATTACCCGGAGACGCTGGCGGCATTAACGCCGCGTGATTTGTTGTTTATCCGGCGGCCGGTCATTCTGGAGGGTGAAACGTGGTGTTACCAGGGGGGCGCAGATTTTTACCGCCTGGCAGCGTTTCACCGCGAATTTTTCAGTTCGCCCGTCTCCCTGCGGGTGTATGAGGCAGCAGGGGAGCCGCCGCCGGGAACATGGGAATGTGAAGAGCGGCTGGCGGCGATGAAGGAGCGATACTACTCACCGATGGAAGACCCGGCAGCGTTCCGACCACCACCACCTACGCCCTTACCGGAAATTGAGGTGGGGATGTCTAAAACCGTTGTCCAGCCGATGTTGGATGGGGTACCTGTTGCGCCGGGAAGCTGGTCGTCAGACGGCCGTTATTTTGTGTTTGGCGCCAAAAATGGCGGGGCCATGACGCTGCACTTTTTGCAGGGACAAACGGGCGAGATATGCACTGCGAACAGTGACTTTTCTAATGTGGAGACGCTGCACCAACACCACGTCTGGCTGCCAGATGGCGAATCCGAAGCGGCTGCCAGCCGTCTGCTCTACCTGGATGCAAATGGCGAAATGTTCATCCTGACCCCTTGTCAGGCAGAAGTTGAACGGTTGACAGGGCGTTTCCCGGAGAGGTTTACCCAGCTGGGGGGACGAGGGGCGGCTGTGTTGGAAAACGGCCGTATCCTGCTGCAAGGTGAGGAGGCGTTTTGGATTTTGGACGGCCGCAGCCTCACCCTCCAGCCCATCCCCGATGTGACCCCCAACCCGTATGACCTGCATTGGGACAATACAGCCTGGCTGCCCGGTGGTGAGCGATTGGTGGTGAGCCGGCTGGACGGCCGCGGGGGTGAGAACGCGGGTAGCACCCTCTTTGTAATAAACAGCTACAGCGGTCAGGTGGAAAAAAGCCTGCATTTGCCCGGCGATTTTGGGCAGAGCGCCCCCTGGATGGAAGGTTTGAGCCAGGAGGAAATCCTTATGCACGGCAGCGGCGAATGGCTTATCGTTGATTTCAGCGCCGATCCACCCCAATTCACAAACATATTGACAGAAATTTTCAACCTGGATGTTGACTTCCCCGGCGAAGTTTCTGCTTCTGGCGCTTTTGTAGACCGGGACGCAGGTGGCTATTACCTGGCCGTGCGCCTTAACCATCCGCGCCACCAGGGGACCTACCTTTACCATTCCGTGACCGGACGCATAGATGTGTATGATCATGCACATCATACGCTGCTCCTTTTTCCCGACGGTGAACTATGGCCGATGGAAAAACAAGAAGCTGAGCCGTCTTATCGGGATGAGTATGACCTGGTGTGGGCCACACAGCCGGAAGCCATACAGCCGCGCCTGTTCATTAGCGGCCATTCACCGCGTGAATATCCCCATTTGAGCCTGCGCTACCTGCCACGCACAGCGCACCTGGCGGTGGCGTCGGCACATGGCGTGTCGCTGGTTTCACTGCCGGATGGGGAGATGGTGGCGTATTGGGATTTAGTTGGTGATGGCTTTTCGCCCTGGCTATTGGCCGCCCCGAATGGGTCGGCGCTGGTGGCGGCGAAGGATTACGGCGGGCTGTATTACCTGCCGCTGCCTGAGGAGTGAGGCGTGAGGCGTGAGGAGACGGGGATCAACTGGTTTGGGTTGAGCGTGGCCGGGGGCTGGCTGCTCACCACGCGGCCACGGGTATCCACCCTACTGCGCATTTTTCTTGTCCTGGCCGGTTTGTTTGTACTGTTATTCCTGGCCTATTGGGTTTATTTACTTTTCTTCTTTTCATTTGACCGGCCACCGCGAGTGCAGGAAATAGCCCTGGGCGACCTGACGGGTAACGGCTACCTGGATGCCTATTTGGCAATTGCGCCCGACGGCGAGCCATATATTCATCCTGATTACCT
>CAADGU010000419.1 GCA_900696625.1 uncultured Chloroflexota bacterium
ACAACCCCAAAGACGCCAACGGCCGTGACTGGATGCGTGAGTTCCTGCGCGCTAATGGTGATCTGGTAGACATGGTGGCTATCCACCGGTACCCCTTCCCCGCCAGCGGTACCAATCCCAACCCCACCATTGAAGAGCTGCGCCAAAACAGTCCGGAATGGGACGCCATCATTCCCCACCTGCGCCAGGTCATCCAGGAAGAAGCTGGCCGTGACCTGCCTGTAGCTGTCATGGAGGTCAACTCCAACTGGAGCAATACGCTCGGTGGTGAAGCCACGCCCGACTCCTTCTACAACGCTATCTGGTGGGCCGATTCTTTAGGCCGCATGATTCAACAAGATGTAGACATGGTGGCCTATTTTGTCATCGCCCATAGCCGGGGCGGCGCCGGGCTGCTGGCACTTAGCGCCCCCAATCCCACCTTCTACGTCTACAAGATGTACCAGCAGTTTGGCGCTGAAAAGCTACATGCCAGTTCGGGCGCGGCGGATGTTTCCGTTTTTGCCGCCCGGCGGGATGACGGTACTTTGACTTTGATGATGGTCAATCGCGGACCAGACGAAGTAACCTTACCCCTTCAGGTTGATGGTTATACTGGCAATAATGCTGAATTGTGGCGTTTTGATGCCGAACACAATGCCGAAAATTTGGGTGCGATAGAGTGGGCAAACGGTGAACCCATCACCTTACCGGGACAATCCATTTCGCTGTTGATACTACAGCAGACGGAGGAGTGAACGGATTTCTTCCCCATCCGTTCCCTCCTGCATCCGCTGTAGTCTTGATAGAGGACAGTATGTACAAAAGAATGGTGTTGTTAATCGTGCTGCTCACGGCCGTTGCCTGCCAGCAACAACCCACCGCCACCAACCCATTACCCACAGCTCCCACCGGGGTTGTGCCTACCAGCGAACCGACGGCCGTCGTTGAACCCACACCTAGCGCCGTGCCCATCCCCGCCTACCTCAACCCCGAATTACCCACCGCCGCGCGAGTGGAAGATTTGCTGGGGCGCATGACGCTGGAAGAAAAGATTGGGCAAATGACGTTGGTAGAGAAGAACAGCATCCAGCCCACGGCCGTGACCACCTACTACATTGGCGGCATTCTCAGCGGCGGCGGCGGCTACCCCCACGATGGCAACACCCCGGAAAGGTGGGCCGCCATGGTGGATAGCTACCAGGAAGCCGCCCTGGCTACCCCGCTGGGCATCCCCATCATCTACGGCGTAGACGCCGTTCATGGCCACAACAACCTCAAAAACGCCACCATTTTCCCGCACAACATCGGCCTGGGGGCCACCCGCAACCCGGAACTGCTGCGGCAAATTGGGCAGATCACGGCCGTTGAAACCCGCGCCACCGGCATCCCCTGGAATTACGCCCCCGTCATTGCCGTGCCCCAGGACATTCGTTGGGGGCGGACGTATGAAGCATTCAGCGAAAACAGTGACCTGGTAAGTGAACTGGGCGTGGCTTTGATGCAAGGCTTACAAGGGGAGGATTTGGCGACGAGTACGGCCGTACTCGCCACCCCCAAACATTACATCGGCGACGGTGGCACAGCCTGGGGTACCTCGACCACCGAAGATTACCGGCTGGACCAGGGCGATATGCAGGTGGACGAAGCTACCCTGCGCGCCCTGCATCTGCCGCCTTATCAGGCCGCCATTGACGCCGGCGCGCAAAGCATCATGGTCAGCTTCAGCAGTTGGAACGGCACCAAAATGCACGCCCAAAAATTCCTACTGCACGATGTTCTCAAAGGCGAATTGGGTTTTACCGGCTTTCTGGTGTCTGATTGGCAGGCCATTGACCAGATTTCGCCCAATTACTATAACGCCGTGGTCACTTCCATAAACGCCGGGGTGGATATGAACATGGTGCCCTATGATTACCTACGCTTCATCAACACCATGCGCACGGCCGTAGAAAATGGCGACATCACCACGGCCCGCATTGACGACGCCGTGCGCCGCATCCTCACCGCCAAATTTGACCTGGGCCTGTTTGAAAACCCCTACGCCGATACAACAAACATCGGTCTGATTGGTTCGGCCGAACACCGCGCCTTAGCACAAGAGGCGGTCAGCCAATCGCTGGTGCTGCTGCAAAACGAAAATGGGACGCTGCCCCTGCCTAAAGACGCCCGTATCTTTGTCGCCGGGCCGTTTGCCGACGACATCGGCGTGCAGTCGGGTGGCTGGACGATTGAATGGCAGGGGAAACCTGGCAACATCACCGAAGGCACAACCATCCTGGAAGCGATTGAGGCTACGGCCGTCGGCGAAGTGCAGTTTAACCGGTTCGGCCGTTTTGAAAATTTTGACCCGCCGGCCGACGTGGGCATTGTCGTCCTGGGTGAACTACCCTATGCCGAAGGGCACGGTGACGCCGCCGACCTGAGCCTGAGCGCCAGCGACGTGGAACTGATCCGGCGGGTGGGCGAACATGCGGATAAGGTGGTGGTGATTTTGTTGTCAGGACGGCCGTTGATCATCACCGACGCCCTCCCCCTGGCCGATGCCTGGGTCGCCGCCTGGCTGCCCGGCAGCGAAGGGCAAGGCGTGGCCGATAACCTCTTTGGCAACCACCCCTTCACCGGCACGCTCCCCTACACCTGGCCTGCCAGCATGGCGCAACTGCCGCTAGGGGCCGGTGGTGAACCGCTGTTTCCGTTCGGCTACGGCTTAACCACAGACAATTAACACCGTTTGTAGTAGGCACTTTAGTGCCGTCCAAAGGCGATAAATCGCCTACTACAAACCTGTACTGGAGAAAAAAATGCGTTACGGACATTTTGACGATGCCAACCGGGAGTACGTCATTACCCGGCCGGATACACCGCTGCCCTGGATTAACTATTTGGGCAGCCAGGATTATTTTGGTTTGATCAGCAATACCGCCGGCGGTTATTCCTTCTACAAAGATGCCCGGCTGCGGCGGCTGACCCGCTACCGTTACAACAACGTGCCCTTTGATTTTGGCGGCCGTTACCTCTATTTGCGCGACAATGACAGCGGCGATTTCTGGTCGCCCACCTGGCAGCCCACGCGCCAGGAATTGGACAGCTATACCTGCCGTCACGGGATGGGCTATACCATCATCGCCTCGCAATACGTCGGGATCAAGGCGGAAACGCGCTACTTTGTGCCCCTTAACCAGACGTTGGAGGTGTGGGAATTGACGGTGACAAATGAGCGGGACACGGCCGTTGACCTCACCGCCTTCTCCTACATTGAATTTTGCCTCTGGGACGCCAACGACGACGCCACCAACTACCAGCGCAACTTCAACATCGGCCAGGTGGAAATTGAAGATGGCGTCATCTACCACAAAACCGAATACCGGGAACGGCGCGACCACTTCGCCTACTTCGCCTGCTCCGCCCCCCTGGCCGGCTTCGACACGCAGCGTGAGGCATTCCTCGGCCCCTATCGCGGTTACGACAATCCACTTGCGGTAGCTCAAGGGCAATCCACCAACTCCATCGCCCACGGCTGGGCGCCGGTTGGTTCCCACAGCATTCATCTCTCCTCCCTCCAGCCGGGCGAGTCAAAGAGTATCATCTTTGTCCTGGGTTATCAGGAGAACCCACCAGATGAGAAATTTGACCCGCCCGGCGCCCAAACCATCAACAAACGCCGCGTCAAACCGATTTTGCAGCAGTTCCTCGACCCGGCGCAGGTGCAGGCCGCTTTTGACCAGCTACAGGCTCATTGGGATCGGCTGCTGGGCGGCTACCAGGTAGAGTCGCCCAATGAACACGTCAACCGCATGGTCAACATCTGGAACGCGTACCAGAACATGATCACCTTCAACATGTCCCGCTCTGCCTCCTTTTACGAATCGGGCATTGGCCGGGGTATGGGTTTCCGTGATTCCAACCAGGATTTGCTCGGTTTTGTGCATATGATTCCCGAACGCGCCCGCGAACGGATTCTGGACATTACCGCCACCCAGTTACCCACCGGCGGCGCGTATCACCAATACCAACCGCTCACCAAGCGGGGTAACGACGCTGTGGGCGGTAATTTTAACGACGACCCGCTGTGGCTGGTGCTGGCGGTGGCGGCCTATGTGAAGGAAACGGCCGATACCACCATCCTGGACGAACTCGTGCCCTACGACAACACCCCCGGCACCGAAGAGCCGCTTTACGAACATTTGCAGCGCAGCATCCGCTACACGCTGGATCGTCTGGGGCCACACAATTTGCCGCTCATTGGTCGCGCCGATTGGAACGACTGCCTCAACCTGAACACCTTCTCTGACCAACCCGGCGAATCGTTCCAGACCACCACCAACAAAGATGGCAAAACGGCCGAATCTGTCTTCATTGCCGGGCTGTTTGTGCTGGCGGCCAAAGAGATGGCCGCCTTAGCCAGCCACCTGGGCAAACAACAGGAAGCCGAAACCTACCTGTGGCACGCCAGTATAATGACACAAACGACATTGGCTCATGGCTGGGACGGCGCCTGGTTCCGCCGCGCTTACGACTTTTACAGCAACCCCATCGGTTCGCAGGAGTGCGCCGAAGGCAAAATTTTCATTGAGCCGCAGGGGATGTGCGTCATGGCCGGGATTGGATTGGAAGATGGGAAAGCAGCGCAGGCGTTGGCGGCGGTGGCGGAACATCTGGCTACGCCGCACGGCATCGTCCTGCAGCAGCCGGCGTATTCCCAATACTACCTGCACCTGGGCGAGATTTCCTCCTACCCACCCGGCTACAAGGAAAACGCCGGTATTTTCTGCCACACCAACCCCTGGATTATGATTGCGGAAACGGCCGTCGGGCATGGCCAGCAGGCGTTGGATTATTACCTGCGCATCAACCCCTCGGCGCGGGAGGCGATCAGTGAGGTGCATCGCTGTGAACCGTATGTGTATGCTCAGATGATCGCCGGGAAGGATGCGGCCACGCACGGCGAGGCCAAAAATTCCTGGCTGACGGGCACGGCTGCCTGGAATTATGTGGCGATTACGCAGTGGATTTTGGGCATACGGCCGTCCTATGATGGCCTGATTGTAGACCCGTGTATTCCTAAGGAGTGGGCTGGCTTCACGGCCGTGCGCCATTTCCGCAACGCCACCTACCACATCACTGTGGAAAACCCGTCCCATGTGTGCCGGGGGGTGAAAAGCATGACGGTGGACGGTACGGCCGTGTCCGGCCACACCGCGCCTGTTTTTGGCGACGGCCGTACCCACCAGGTACATGTAGTGTTGGGAGATTGATTTACCACAGAGACACAGAGGTGCAGAGTTTCCCTCTGTGTCTCCGTGCCTCCGTGGTAAAAGGTATTTGGACATGGACGAACGCGGATTGTGTGGGAATGGGATCACGGATTGGACGGATGAGGCGGATTTTCACAGATAGAAAGAGGACAACCTGAGATGACAACCCAGGCTTTTCCAGAAAAGTTAATTGAAAAGAAGGTGACTTATACCCTGCTCAAGGATGACAAATTTTTCATCATTGAAGGCGTTCCGGCGCGCGTAAATGTGGAGACTGGCGAGCAGTTTTTTTCACCAGAGACGGTAGAAAAGTTGCAACAAATTATTTGGCAGAAAAAGAAACCCGCGCGCCAGATTACCACCCCCATCTATGAGTTTGCCGCTACCTGATGCTCCCCCCGTCATTCCGAGCGCAGTCTTCGGAGCGAGGAATCTTTCACCTGGCTGCCGCGAAAGATTCCTCGCCGGGGACGGCTCGGAATGACAGTTGAGGTAGTGGGTTTGACGGCCGTGCAGACCACCGCTGGCAAATATGTGCAGGCGAGACGGGTTGGGGTACGGCCGTAGTCAAAGAGTATAGGTACGGTGAACTATGTCCCAGGGAAAAGAAGAAAGCTCTATTCATACTCCAATAGAAACCCCTATTGGAATCCTTACTGGAAGGGATGCAATCTATTTAGATAAGTTTGAATTTGACTCCTTTAACTTAACTCTGACGGGGAGTTTCAATGGTCACCTGGCTTCTAATACAACTGAGAGATGGATTGAATATGAATTAACATTCTTTGGGGTATTAGCTCTCAAACTAATCGAATTGGATTCTTGGGATTTCAAGTGCGCCAGTAGTTTTGACGAGGTTCTGAACTCAGAATGGCAAGCAAAACTTGGCGGCAAAGTTTCGCAGCGGCACAAACACTATTTTTTTCAGGCATATGACGAAGTAATAGAAGTCATCTGTAACAGTTACGCACTGACCTGTGGGAAGAAATGAACAAAACCGGCGGGAAAGACCTCGGTTGTAAGGAGAGAAATGGAAGAAAAAATTAACGAACTGCTGGCCCAGCTAACGCTGGAGGAAAAGGTG
>CAADGU010000420.1 GCA_900696625.1 uncultured Chloroflexota bacterium
ATCTTGCGCCTGAATGAAGACGATGAAAAGCGATCGATCACCTTTTATCACCATTTACTGCAGGAATACTTTGCCGCCCGCCGCCTGGCGCAGTCGCCCGACCCACACAAACTGCACGTCCGCTGGCGCGTGGCCGACATTTCGCCCACTGCCGACGAATTGATTGCGTCGCTGCCCAGAGGCCAACCCCTGCTGCCGCTCCCCCCCAGCGGCTGGGAGGAAACGGCGCGGCTGGCGGCGGCCATGGCCCCAGACCAGGAAGCGTTTGTCAGCGGACTGACTCTGGAAAACCTGCCCTGGGCCGCCCGCTGCGCCGCCGCCCCGGACGTGGCCGTGTCTGACGGCTTGAAAAGCCGGCTGCGCGAATTTTTGCGCAACCGGGTGGCCGACCGCCAGGCCGACTTGCGGGCGCGCATGGACGCCGCCGAAGCGCTGGCCGAATTGGGCGACCCCCGCTTTGCCCGGCGCAGCGGCCCACACGGCGACTACCTCACCCCACCCCTGGCCCCTATTTCTGCCGGGACTTACCCCATCGGCGATGACAACAGTGAGTGGGACGATGAAAAACCGGCGCATACGGTGGAAATTGCCGCTTTTGAAATGGGTGTTTTCCCGGTAACTAACGCCGAGTACACACTGTTTATGCGCGCTGGCGGGTATGAAGATGAGCAGTGGTGGCCGACAGAGGCGGCTAAAGCCTGGCGGAGCGGCGAAACTACCAGCGCGGGTGAAAAGGATTGGTATCGTAGCAGACGCCAATGGCTACAGGATAGAAGTGATGAGCAAATACGGTCTTGGGAGAATTGGACGCCTGAAGAAATAGAAAACCAACTGTGGTTAAAACATGTAGACGCTGAAGAATTGGAACGGCTGCTAGAAGCAGAGTTCCCCGCTGGCAAAGCATATCGCCAGCCGAGGTTTTGGGACGACGGCCGTTTCAACCACCCCGCCCGCCCCGTCGTTGGCATTTGCTGGTTTGAAGCGCTGGCCTACTGCGCCTGGCTCAGCGCCCAAACGGGCCAGATGTTTGACCTGCCTACCGAAGTGGAGTGGGAAGCGGCGGCGCGGGGCAAAACAGGCCGCGCCTATGCCTACGGCCCCGACTTTGATCCTTCCCGGTGCAACACCTTTGAAACCCACATCCGCCGCACCACGCCCGTGGGCGTTTTTCCCGGCGGGCGGACGCCAGAAGGGGTGGCCGACCTGTGTGGCAACGTGTGGGAATGGACAACGACGCTGTGGGGGACCGACGTGAATACCCCGGATTTCAAATACCCGTATGTGGCCGATGACGGCCGTGAAAACCGGCATGACCCCCAATCCCGGCGCGTGCTGCGCGGCGGCTCGTGGAACCTCGACCAGGCCGTTGCGCGCGCGGCCTGCCGCTCCGACAACGCCCCAGGCAACCGCGGCAACAATGTCGGTTTCCGGGTGGTAGTGCGTCGTCCCCCATCTCATCCTGACCTCTGATCTCTGTTCTTGCCTGCGCAGTGGTAACGAAGCAGGCAATCTCGCGCCCATAGGCGCGAGATCGCTCAAAAAATTTTTTTACCCCCACCCACCCATCGTAGGGGCGGGACGGCGCGGTAAAACGGTGGCTAAAACGTGAAACCTTGTCTCCGCGCCGTCTCGCCCCCGGCGCGGCATGGTGGTAAACGGGCGAGACGGGCGGGAATGAACGTTTTGGTAAACCGACAAGGCCCCACCCGCCCGTCCCGCCCCTACGATAATGTGATTGTTAATTGAGAATTGCCGGTGTTTTTGTATTCAGGTTGGCAACGGCCGTCGTTTGAGATATTTTTCTCCCCTTGTGAAGAGCGAAAGATGGTTGCATGGATTGGTCGCTCTGGCGCTGCTGGCGTTGGCGGCGCTGTGGGTGGGGCGGGCGTTTTGGCCGGGGCGGGTGCTGCTGCCGCTGGATATTGTGGCGCAGCAGTGGGCGCCCTGGCAGCAGCCCAACCAGACCGTCACCGTGCATAATGACATGCTGACCGATGTGGTCAATTACATTTACCCGGTGAAGGCGTTTATGGGGGCGCAGGTGCGCGGCGGCACGCTGCCGCTGTGGAATCCTTACGTTTTCACCGGGTATCCCTTCACCTACAATACCCAGGCGGGCCTGTTTTACCCGCTGTCTGTTTTTTACTACCTGCTGCCGCCGGTCACGGCCGTAGACCTGACCATCGCCAGCCAACTGCTGCTGGGCCTCTGGTTCATGTTCCTCTATCTGCGCCGCATTCGCCTGGGGCGGCTGGCGGCCCTGGTGGGCGCCGCCGCTTTCATGTTTAACGGCCTGATGGTCGGCTGGCTGGAATGGCAGGTCGTTCACGCCGCCGTCATCTGGCTGCCGCTGTGCCTCTATTTTGCAGAGCGCGCCGCGCAAAGAATGGAGATTGGGAGATTGGGAGATTGGGAGATTGAGGGGCAATCTCCCAATCTCCCAATCTCCCCATTCCCTTTCACCGACCTCATCCTCCTCGGCGTCGCCTTCGCCATGCCCTGGCTGGGCGGCCATTGGAGTTGGGCGGTGTATGCCAGCCTGACGGCCGTACTCTATCTGGTTTTTCGCCTGTCCATCCTTCAGGATGGCTGGCGCTGGCTGCGGCGGGGCGGGCCGGATGCGGGCCAGCGGCTGAAGGTGACGGTCACGGCCGTACTCCTGCCCCTGAGCATTGGCCTGGGCCTCAGCCTGATCCAGCTTTTGCCTGCTGTCCATTACCTGAGCCAATCCAACCGCAAAGCGTTAAGCCTGGCCGAATCTATGAGCCAGGGGTTGCTCAATCGGGGTGTCGTCTATGTAGTGCCCAACTTCTTTGGCAACAACACCCACCAAAACTGGTGGGGCCCGGCCAACAGCAATTTTGCCGAAACGGTAGTTTACAGCAGTATTCTGGTCTTGCTGCTTGGTGGGCTGGCCTTGTGGCTGCGCCGGGATTTTTACAGCCACTTTTTTGCCGCCTGGGGTGGGGTCACGCTGCTGTGGGCGTTGGGCACACCGGCGTATTGGCTGCTTTACCCATTCCCGCCGTTTAACGGCATCCAGCCCAGCCGCGCCGCCTTTGTGGTGGGCTTTTGCCTGGCGGCGCTGGCGGCGCTGGCGGTGGACGGGCTAATGCAGCCCAGGCTGGAACGGCCGCGTACCTTGTGGCGAGTATCGTTGGTGCTGGCAGGGTTTTTGGTGGGCATCACGGCCGTGTACACATTCCACTACCGCGCCGATGTCCTACGTACCTGGGATTACCTGCAAGGGCAGGTGGGCTGGTTTATTATTTTCCTGGCCGGTTCCCTGCTGCTGTTGGGGGCGCGGCTGCGTGGCTGGCTGCCGCCCCGGCTGTTTGGGCTGCTCGTCCTCGGCTGGATTGTGGCCGACCTTTACCTCTTTAGCCATGATTACAACACCATCGGCTATATCGCAGACCTGTACCCGGACACGGCCGTGACCACGTATCTGCAACAAGAGGCCGAACCCTACCGCATCGCCACCCCACCCGTTGGCCCTGCCTTCATGCCCAACACCAACATGTTGCTGAGCATCGCCAACCTCAGCGGCTATGAACCGGGCGTCTTGCAGCGCATTTCCAACCTGGTAGCCCTGGTGGAAGGCACCAACCCCGATCACTTTGGCCGGGCCATTATGGTGGAAACGGCGCCGGATTCACCCTTACTGGATTTGCTGAATGTGAAATATACCGTCACCAAAAACGATTATTGGGCGGCTGCCCCCGAAGTGGGCGCGAGCCAACCCGTTGTGAGTACATGGTCGGCGCTGCCGGTGGAGCAGAGCTTCACCCTGAACCAGGCCGGGCTGCAACGGCTAGACATCGCCTGGCAACGGCCGTCTGACGCCAGCGGCACGGTAACAGCGCGCATATTATCCGCCAATGGTCTGTATGAATTTGCCCATACCACCCTCGATGTGGCCGATTTGCCCGAAGAAGGGTGGGCTTCCTTTTATTTTTCCCCTTTCCCCTCGGTCTGGGGGCGTGATTTTCGCTTCCGGGTGGAGTCTACCGGGGAAAGTGGCGCGGTTATGGCCGGGCTGAACCAGGCAGGCGAGGCCGCCTTTGCCGCTCATTATTTGCCGCGTCCGGGGCTGGTTTATGAAGAGGGCGTAACCAGAGTGTATGGCAATGAGCGGTATTTGCCGCGCGCCTTTGTGGTGCATGAGGGGCAACTGGTGGCCGACGAGTCGGCGGCGCTGGCGGCGCTGGCGCAGCATCAGGAGCGGCTGGCCGAGATCGTCTTTATTGAACTGGAAGGGCAACCCCCGCCACCCGATTTGGGCACGGCCGTCACCACTCCCGCCCAGGCCGTTATCGTCTCCTATGAACTGAACCGCGTGGAGATTGAAGCGACTACCGAAGCGCCCGGCTTCCTGGTGCTGTCTGACACGTATTACCCCGGTTGGCGGGCGACGGTAGATGGGGTGGATACGGCCGTATACCGCGCCAATTCCCTGCTGCGGGCCGTGTACGTCCCGGCGGGCACACATACCGTCACCTTCACGTTTCGGCCAGCCGATTTTATGGCCGGGGCAGCCATCAGCCTTTTGACGCTGAGCCTCTGCCTGTTGGGGGCAGGTTACGCTATTTGGCAACGGCGCACCAGGCACATGTTGCCCGTAACCAGAGTAGGACATGAAAAATAGAGTTTCTCGCTGCTGGCTCTGGCTGATTATGGGTGCTTATTTTGTGCTGGCAGTGGGTTACAGCATCGCCGTGCCGCTGGCGGAGACGCCGGACGAAAGCGAACACTTTCGTTACCTGCAATATATTGTATTGACGGGGCAACTGCCGGTGATGCAGCCGGTGTATGAAAACAATGACACGCTGGAAGCGCACCAGCCGCCCGGTTTATACCTGCTAGGGGCAGCGCTGACGGGCTGGATTGCCCAGGACCCGGCCGATAATTTGCCACCCAACAGTTGTTTCTCATTTGATCCGGACGATGACGGCCGTCAACATGCCTACCTGCATCGCCCCGAAGAATGGCCGCCCCAGCGCGGCGTTTACCAGGCGTTCCAGCTCATGCGCTGGTTGGATGTGCTGTTTGGTCTGGGCACGGTCTGGCTGGCGTATCAGTTGGGTCGCCAGGTTGTGCCCGGCGACGCGCGCGTGGGGTTGTGGGCGGCGGCTTTGCTGGCCTTTAACCCGCAGTGGATACACATCACCGCCAGCTTGAACAACGATGTGCCTACCACATTCCTGGGCGCAGCCATCCTCTATTTGGGCATTCGGGTGGCGCAAAGCGGGGGGTATGGGCCTACGGCCGTGTTGGGCATCCTGCTTGGCCTCGGTTTTCTGACCAAATTTGCCTTGCTCGCCTTTTGGCCGCTGGCCGTTTTAGCCGTCATCCATTATCCGTTATCCGTTATGCATGAACCGTTATCTGTGAACCGTGAACCGATTACCGATTACCGATTACGGATTACCAATTACGGGCTACCACTCTTCTATAAACTTCTCCTGGTGACGCTGCTGCCGCTGCTGGTAGCCGGGTGGTGGTACTGGCGCAATTTCCGGCTGTATGGCGACCCGCTCATGTGGGACGTCACGCTGGCGGCCAAAGGCAGCGTCATTGCCCGCACCGCCCCCTTTGGCCTGGCCGATTTGGGCGAATTGGTGGTGATGCATTTCCAATCTTACTGGCTGTGGTTTGGCTGGCTAACGGTGAAAGCGCCCGGTTGGTTGTATGGGGCGATTCTGGTGGGAGTGGTCACGGCCGTGACCGGCCTGATCTACCTCTTGTGGCGACGCCATCTGCCCGTCAACTGGCTGGCGATTGGCTTTTGCGCTTTGGGGGTGACAACCATTTACGCCTCGCTGCTGCAATACGCCCAAAGCATTAACTGGACGGGCTATCAGGGACGGCTGGCGTTTGCCGCCGCTGCGCCTTTGGCCGTTTTGCTGGCGTTGGGCTTTTACAGCTTGAACCGGCGCTGGTTGGGCACGGCCGTAGCCGCCGCCTTGTTTGCCCTGGCCGTGTTGGCCGTGCCGCTCATCATCCTGCCTGCCTTTCCCCGGCCACAGATTTACCAGCCGTCCCCAGACCTGACACGCACCTGCATCCGTTTTGCCAGCGGCTTGCAGGTGGAAGCAGTAGAGGCGGCCACGGCCGTGAAACCAGGCGAATGGCTGCCGGTGACGGTGTATGGCTATGGGCTGCGGGACACGGCCGTGCCCCAAACCATCACCGCGCGCCTGATCGGGCGGGATGGTCAAGTGGTTGTCCAGACAGACGCGCTGCTGAGTTGGAGCCAGGGCGAGATCGTTTCTACTACCCTGTCCCTGCCCGTTGCCCTTGCCCTGCCGGCGCGCGGTGTAATAGAAGTGGGCATGGTGGACGAAACCGGCCAATGGCAGGCGGCGACCAGCGCCACGGGCCGCGTTCTGGCTATTCCCCTGGGGGTGCAGATGGTGAAAATTGCCCCGGCACGGCCGTTCAGCGCAGAACCAGAAGTGGAGACGGCCGTCAATTTTGGCGATCTGCTCCAGTTGGCCGGGTATGACTATGACGCCGCCACCCAAACCGTGACGCTTTATTGGCAGGCCATCGCCCCCATGACAGCCGATTTTACCACCTTTGTTCACGTATTGGATGAGAACGACCAGATCATGGCCCAGGCCGACGGGCAGCCACAACAGGGCGCATACCCCACCAGCATCTGGGATGTCGGTGAGATGGTGGCCGACGACAAACCAATCACCCTACCGGCCGACAGCGACAGTATCCACCTGGCCATCGGCGTCTATTTGCTGGCAACGGGTGAGCGGCTGGCGGTGCATACCGCCGACGGTCTGGCACTGCCGGAAAACCGCTTTATCTTGCCGCTGCACCGGGAATAAGCCCATGAACCAGAGACAAAAGAGTCACTGGCTGGCCCTCCTCTTATTACTCTTCTTTTTGGCGCGGCTGCTGCATACCGAGTCGCACAAATCCATCACCTACGATGAGCCGCCGCACGTCTTAAACGCCGTGCAATACTTTCAGCCGCGCCCCATGGTTTCCACCATCAACAACCCGCCGCTCATTCACGCACTGATGGGCGGGCTGGTTCGTCTGACCGGCCTGGCATATGACATGGGTTACGCCCATGATGTGTGGGAATGGGGTAACGGTTTTGATATTGCCCAAATCTTTTTCTGGCAGCTCAATGCCAACTGGCCGCAGTTCTTCTGGGTCGGCCGGTTGACGATTATCTTTTTGGCTCTCTTTTTGGCGTCCCTGGTGTACCGGTGGGCAGGGCAGTTGTATGCCGCGCCTGCGCCGGCATTGTTGGCTCTGCTGCTGCTGACCTTTGATCCTAATATCCTGGCTTTCAGCCACCTGGCTACCACTGACCTGGGTGTGGCGCTCTTTTTCACGTTGGCCGGTTATAGTTTATGGCGTTACTGGCGGCAGCCCACCTGGGCGCGGCTGGTCTGGGTGGGTGTGACCATGGGGCTGGCGATTGCCGCCAAATTTTCCGGCGTGGCCATCATTCTGGCATTTTTGTTGATGATGGTTTACCGGTGGTGGGCGGGGGATCGGTCAAAGGTGGGGGCGGTGCGAATGGTGGGGGTGACGGCCGTTATCCTGACCATCGCTGCTTTTGTCCTGTTGGCCGTTTACCGCTTTCAGTTCTCCCTTTTGGTGGCCGATTACCGGTTCCAGCAGGCCCACTTCAGTGAAGGGCATGAAGCGTATTTGCTGGGTGAAATCAGTCTGTCAGGGTGGTGGTATTATTATCCGGTGGTGTTCCTGGCTAAAACGCCAGTGGGATTGCTGGCTTTGTTGGGCTTCGGCGTGGGGTTGTTTGTATGGTGCAGTATCACGCCAGGTGGGCTGGCGCGGCCAGAAGAGGCGATAAATCGCCAACTACGAACGAATCGTCCATTACCAGCGGGGTGGGAACAGGGGTGGTTGTTGCTGTTGGCGGGGACGATTTTTGTGGGCACGCTGGCGGGCAGTGTCAATATTGGCTATCGCTATTTACTGCCGGCGCTGCCGCCGTTGTACATCTTTTTGGGGCAACTGGTTTTGCCGCAAACGGCCGTTGTCTGGCGTTGGGTTACGGCCGTTGCCCTCGCCTTCTTCATCATTGCCAGCGTGCGCATTCATCCCCATTACCTCGCCTTTTTTAACGCCCTGGCCGGGGGGCCAGACAATGGCTGGCGGATTGCGGTGGATTCTAACCTGGACTGGGGGCAGGACCTGGAAGCCGTGGGGCGTTATCTGGCCGAACGGGGCATTGTGGACGCCCATATTTCCTGGTTTAGCACGGCCATGCCCAAACGTTACGGTATTCCTGGCTCGTCATTTCTTACCTGGCCCCCCACTACCCGCGACCTGATCTATGACGATTGGTTCCCGGAACGGCCGTTGCCCGGCATCTATGCTATCAGCGCCACCCAATTAGCCGGGCCTTATTTGCATGACGCGGCTGAGCAGATGGCCTGGTTTCGCCAGCGGCGGCCAGACGATAAAGTAGGCTATTCCTATTTTATCTACGATGTCAAAGCCGTGGGCGTTCCGGCGGGGCTGGCGCTGTCTGGCATCGGTATAGCCATGTTAGAGCCAGATACCCTGGCCCTGATGACAATGACGGCCGAGGGTAACAATGTCAGCTTACGCCGGTTTGACGGCCGTACCAGTTTCCTCTGGCCCGGCGGTGGTGGCGTGGAATCTGTGTGGACGGCCGTTGGCGACGGCCACCGGCCCACCCATCCCCTGCTGCAAAAACTGTATCCGCCCACCGGCCCCACCCTCCTGGGCGAACGAGAGCTAGATGGCCAGACCTGGCGTTACGCTCTGTATCAATGGTCGCAATCGCCTATTCAGCCACCCGTACAGGCAGAGAATGCGGCCATATTCGGCGAGGCCCTGCAATTTTTGGGGTATGAGACGGCGGGATATGAGGCAGGACGGCCGTTAGAGCTGCTAACGTATTGGCGGGTGAAGGAGCGGGACGGCCGTGATCTCAAACTGTTCGTGCATGTGCTGGACGAAACCGGCGCTCTGGTCGCCCAACACGATGGCCTGGATGTGGCAACCGGCGAATTGCCGCCCGGCGATGAATTGGCCCAACTCCATACACTCTCATTGCCAGACCATCTGCCGCCCGGACCGTACACAGTGCAAACCGGTGTTTATGACACCACCAGCCTCACCCGCCTGCCCCTCTTACCCACCGAGGCAAGCCGGGACTCCCTGACCTTGTTCACCTTTGTCATTGAGTAATTGGGTAATTGAGTCCGAATTACCCAATTACCCAATTACCCAATTACCTCCCTGTTAACGCAAAATCGTCACCGAGGCATTGTCACACTGTCCCCAAGGCGTAATGTACTCTCTTCCCCGGTTGGCTACATACACATCATTGGTATTGGTGTCCACCGTCACCGCATACGGCTCCTTTCCCTGCACCGGAATGGTGGCAATGATGGCGCCCCGGCGGAAGACGGTTACGGTGTTATCCCGCCGGTTGGTAACAAAGGCATCGCCGGTGTTGGGGTTGACGGCTACCCCCCAGGGAAAATCACCTACAGCCGCATTAAAATGCACCGTTGTGCCCGTCATCACCGTCACCGAATCACTGCCCCGCTCCGGGTCATCATACGGGCCAGGATTGGTAATGTAAGCCAACCCAGTTTGGGGATCAACGGCAATCTGGCGGGAGTGTGTGGCCGTATTAAACATGGTCACTGTTTGCGTGGGGATGTGGAACACGGAGATGTTGTTCTGGTATTGGGCGTTTTTCTCATAATGCGCGGCATAAATGTAACCGCGCGCCGGGTCTATGGCCATGTCAATTACTCGCGTCCCCAGCCGGTGGCTGCCAATCACCGTGGTACCGTCAATCACATACATGATGCCCTCGGCCCCGGCCGTATACACGTACCCGGTATTGGGATCAACCACCGCATCTATAAACCAGGCATCCCAGGCGGGGTTCATATCAAAAACCACATTCTGTACCAACGTCGAACCATTAAACACCTGAATGGCGCGATCCAGATCGGGCACATACACATAGTTATTGACCGGATTAAAGGCCACGCCGCGCGGTTCATAATACCGCTCGCCCATGCTCACCAGGTTAACGCCGTTAATTCTGGCTGTGCCGCCATGAATGGCAGCTACATACACATCAGCGGAATTATTATCGGCGGCCAGGGCTATCGGCCACGATCCGGCAGGGTCTTCCGGCCAGGTTGGCGGAATGTTGACGGTTCCCACCCATTGGCGATTGTGGAAAACATTCACATTGCTGCTGTATTCGTTCATAATGTAAACGTGCCCGCCAATAGGGTTAAAACCGGCCGCGCCCGGACATCGGGCATTGTCGGTGGGGATATTGCTCACAAATTGAGGCACAGGCGCCGGCGTGGGCGTAAAGGTGGGTGTGGGTGTGGGGTCCTTTCTAATGATCGGAAAATAGAAAGGCGTGCCCTCTATACCGGCGATGGATTGCGGCTGATCGTTTCCCCGCGCGGGAAAAACAAAAACAATCAAGCCAATCAGGCCTAAAAATAACAAAATACCAATCAGGTAGGTCTGATGTGGGCGGTTGAATTTCACAATGTGTCTCCTTCATTTCTTTCAGGTTCAAAAACGACGCCGACGGGCGTCGTCCAACAAACCTGGTATTTTATCAAAAAAAAATAACTACCAAAATGGGCTGAGCAAGGATGCCCATAGGGCAATCGCATACTCAGTTCCCGGCGATTAAAATCGCGGCTACAAAAGGCAAAGCCCACCTGCGTGGGCTGGGTTTCAGTCGGCGAAGGCCGACTTTGCCTTCTGTTGGTGCAGATTTATCTGC
>CAADGU010000421.1 GCA_900696625.1 uncultured Chloroflexota bacterium
AATCAAATACATAAATCACATTCTGATTGGTTTTGGCGTCGCTGGTGGTGCGGATGCCGGTGATAAAAACGCCGCCGATTTCATATTCGCCAGGGCCGGTCAGATGATGCGCCACGCCGCTGACGCCGTCCACAAAGTTGTGACCGCGGGCGTTATGGCTCACCGTGACCACATCGGCCTTTAACTTCAGGGCAGGCAGCCCCAAATGGCCGTTATAGGGGTCGGTGACCACAGTGGAAAATTTCCGTTCCGTAAAACGAAAACAGCTTAGCCCATACCAGGTTAGTTCCATAAAAAAGCATCTCCTTACAGAGCGTAATTATACCCTATCCCTGATATGCGGCGACAAACGGCCGTAAACCAAAACGGCCCGCCCCCACCACGAGGACGAGCCGCCTATCACCGTTCACCGATTACGGATTACCGATTACCGGCTTCACCCCTTCAACGCCCCGGACATTAACCCCCGCAAGAAATACCGGCCCAAGATGATATACACAATCAACGTCGGCAGCGCCGCCAGGAACGAACCGGCCATCTGCACATTCCAGGCAATAATCTGGCTGCCGGCCATATTATTCAGCGCCACCATAATCGGCCAGTTAGACGAATTGGTGAGGATAACGGCAAACAAAAAGTCATTCCACGACGCCGTAAACTGCCAGATCAATACCACCACAAACGCCGGAATTGAGAGCGGCAAAAAGATACTCACATACGTCTGGATCAGACTGGCGCCGTCAATGCGCGCTGCTTCCACCATTTCCGAGGGTACGCTGGCATAATAACCGCGAAAAATCAGGGTGGTAATGGGGATGCCATAAATAATGTGCGCCAGCGCCAGCCCCGGAATGCCCCCCGCCAGGCCCAGCCAGCTCATAAACTGCACCAGGGGAATGATAATGCTCTGGTAGGGGATAAACATGCCAAACAAAATCAACGGGAAGAGAATGCCCACGCCGGGGAAGCGCCATTTGGTCAGAATGTAGCCGTTGATAGAACCAACCATGGCCGAAATCATGGCGGTGGGAATGACCAGCCGGATGCTGTTCCAGAGGTGCGGGGCCAACACCTGGTAGGCGGCGCGGAAGTTTTCCATGGCCAGCCCGGAGGGCAAATTCCACATGGTGCGCAGGCTGACTTCGTCAAAGTTCTTGAACCCCGTCACCAGCATCACATACATGGGGATCAGGTAGAACATGGAAAAAAAGAGCAGCAAGATATAGATCAGGGCGCGTGTAGGGACACGGCGATACGATGCGGTCATACTTCGGCCTCCTGGCGTAGGGTGAAATAGAGATAGGGAATCACCAGCACGGCCACGGTGACGAGCAGGAAGATGCCAATGGCGGCGCCACGGCCGTAAAACAGCCCATCAAACGTCGTCGTCCACATATACACGGCCGGCACGTCCAGCGCCACCTGCTTCCCGGCTATGGCAATGATCAGATCAAACACCTTCAGCGAAATGTGCCCCAAAATAATCATGGCGCTCAACGTTACCGGGCGCAGCAGCGGCAAAATAATGCGCCGGTAAATCTGGTATTCCGACGCCCCATCCACCCGCGCCGCTTCCCGCAGTTCCTCAGGAATGGCGCGCAGCCCGCCCAGGTAAAGCGCCATTGTAAAACCGGACATCTGCCAGATGGCGGGAATGGCAATGGCGGCAATGCCCCAATTGGGTGTGGTGTACCATTTATTGATGAGAAAATCCAGGCCCAACGAATCAAACAACAGATTCAGGCCGCTGATGCGCGATCCCCCCGCCGGATTCATCAGCCAGCGCCACACCACCCCCGTGACAATGAAGGAGATGGCCATAGGAAACAAAAACAAACTGCGAAAGAATGTTTCGCCGCGCAATCCCTGATCCAGCAGCAGCGCCAGTACCAGCCCCAACAACAGGCAGCCAACCACAAACAACAGCGTGAAAATGATGGTGTTGCGCACGTCTATGTGGAAACGGGGATCATTTATCAAGCCGAGATAATTGTTCAGGCCAGCCCATTCCAGGTTCGGCGTCAGCCCTATCCACTTACTGGTGGATACCCGCAGCGTCCAAAATATGAAGCCATAGACGAAGATCAACAAGGCCACAATGGAAGGGGATATGAGCAGCACGGCCGTGACCGTGTCCCGATCGATTCTTTTATGCCGCATAAGGTTTCCTATGGGGAGAATGATATTGAGATATTGGGTAATTGGGTAATTGAGTAATTACCCAATTACCCAATTACAAAGAATTATTTACAAGCGCCCGACGAAGCGCAGGCATTTACCAGCGCACTCTGGAGGGCAGCCACGTCACCGGTGCCCAGGAATAGGCCCAGCGCCGTGTCAATTTCCGCTTTCCAGCTATCGTTCGCCACCACACCGTGCGTTAGACTGCCGGTCACGCGGTCATTGGCCCAATCATCCATCGCCGACAGCAGATATTCGCCGTACAGACTGCGGTCGCCATCGCTGCGAGCGGGAATGGAACCTTTGACCGGATTGAAGGCGTCTTGTCCTGCCTGCGAACCGGCCACCGTCAACCAGGCAATGGCCGCCTCCCGGTTGGGCGCGCCCACCGGCAGCACAAAGCTGTCTGAGAGGAATTGGAAATTGCCCGCCGTGCCCGGCACCGGCGCCCAGACGTAATCCACATTAGGCGTCAGCCCCAGTTCGCGGTAGAACCCTTCCTGCCAGTCGCCCATCACGTTAAAGGCGGCGTCGCCATCTACCACCAGTTGCCCGGCGTCCTGCCAGCTTAAGGCGGAAGCGTCACTGTTGGTATAGGTCAGAATCTTGGCAAAATCCTCTAGCGCCTGTGTCACTTCCGGGCTGCTCCAGTCGTCTGTGCCATTCCAGATGGCGTCGTACCCATCCGGGCCAAGCGAGGCCAGCAGGATTGTTTCAAACAGGTGCAGCGCCGTCCACTGCTCACCCAGCGCCAGCGGTTCGTCCATGCCCGCTGCCTGCAATTCGTCCATCGCGGCAAACCATTCATCCAGGGTGGTGGGCATGTCCACGCCGTATTCGGCCAGCACGTTGGGGTTGGCCCACAGCACGTTGGCGCGGTGAATGTTCACCGGCACGGAGTAGATGTCACCATCTTGGGAGATAAGGGGAATGAGCGTTTCTGGCATCACGTCTAGCCAGCCATTTTCTTCATACAGGAAGTTCACCGGCTCCAGTTGATTGGCGGCGACGTAAGTGCCGATGAGTTCTTGCCCGGCATGCCCTTGCCAGCTATCGGGCGGGTCATTGGCTTGCAAGCGGGTGGCCAGCACGGCGCGGGCATTGGTGCCGGCGCCGCCGGCCACGGCCGCGTTGATGAATTCCACATCAGGATACTGCGCCTGGAACACTTTGATCATGGCGTCCAGGCCGGCTGCTTCGCCGCCACCCGTCCACCAGGAGAAGATTTCGACGGGGCCGCTGACGGCCGTCGTCGTTGTCGGCGCAGTGGTATCAATCGCTTCCTGGTCCGCGCCGGTGGCGGCGGCCGTTAATGCCGCCTGGAAACTGGTTACATTTTTGCTGCCCAGGTATAGGCCTAGCGCCGTGTCAATTTCTGACTTCCAGCTATCGTTGGCAACCACGCCGTGTGTCAGGCTGCCTACCACACGGTTGTTGGCCCAATCATCCATCGCTGATTGCAGGTAAACGCCATACAGGCTGCGGTCGCCATCGCTGCGGGCGGGGATGGAGCCTTTGACGGGGTTAAAGGCGTCCTGTCCTTCTTTGGAACCGGCCAGACGCAGCCAGTTGATGGCCGCTTCGCGGTGCGGCGCGCCTTTGGGCAGTACAAAACTGTCGGAGAGGAACTGGAAGTTACCGTCCGTGCCCGGTACGGGCGCCCAGACGTAGTCTTCATTCGGCGTCAGCCCGAGTTCGCGGAAGAAGCCTTCCTGCCAGTCGCCCATCACGTTGAAGGCGGCGTCGCCGTCCACCACCAACTGCCCGGCGTCTTGCCAGCTTAAAGCTGAGGCGTCGCTGTTGGTGTAGCTGAGGACTTTCTCAAAGTCGGCTAATGCCTGGGTTACGGCCGGTGTACTCCAATCGCCGCCAGTCCACAGTTCCTCATACCCATCAGGGCCGAGGGAGGCCAGCAGGATGGTTTCAAAGAGGTGCATGGCCGTCCACTGTTCGCCCAGGGCCAGCGGCTCATCCATACCGGCGGCTTGCAATTCATCCATGGCCGCAAACCATTCGTCCAGGGTGGTGGGCATGTCTACGCCATATTCGGCCAGCACTTTGGGATTGGCCCACAGCACGTTGGCGCGGTGAATGTTGACGGGCACGGAGTAGATGTTGCCACCCTGGGACATCAAGGGGATGAGGGTGGAGGGCATGACGTCGTACCAGCCTTCTTCTTCATAGAGGAAGTTCAGCGGTTCTAACTGGTTGGCGGCGACGTAGGTGCCGATAAGTTCTTGCCCGGCGTGGCCCTGCCAGCTATCGGGTGGGTCATTGGCTTGCAGGCGGGTGGCCAGCACGGCGCGGGCGTTGGTGCCGGCGCCACCGGCTACGGCCGCGTTGATGAATTGGGTGTTCGGGTATTTCTCTTTGAAGATGGCGATCATGGCGTCCAGCCCGGCTGCTTCGCCGCCGCCTGTCCACCAGGAAAAGACCTCGACGGCGTCCATGCCGCCGGCGGTTTCGGGGGCCGGGGCAGCCGTGGTTGCTGTAGCCGCTGGGGCTGCTGTGGCTGCGGCCGGTGTGGTTCCGGTTTGGGTGTCGCCGCCGCCACAGGCCGCCAGCAGCAGCCCAAACAAGAGCAAAAGCACAAAAAGGGTAAATCTCAATTTTTTGACTTGCATTGCGTTTCTCCTCAATCAAAAAGTGTTGGTAGTTGAAAAAAGCTATTCCGCAGAATTGAAGGAGATTAGGAGACTAAGAGACTGGGAGATTGAATCTCTCAATCTCTTGATCTCCCAACCTCCCAATAGCTGCGATGTTATCCTCTTCCAACCCTATTGATAAAATGCCGCCACCGGGAAATAGGGTGCGACAAGTTTACTGTACTGGTAATTAGCCTGGCTTACAATCGGTTTTGTGCCATGTGGGTGACAGGGGTGTGACATGGGGAGGTGATCGGTAATCCGTAATCGGTGAGCGGTAATCGGGTATAATGTGGGCAGGGTGGTAGACCCGCGATGGTGTAGTGGGTGCGGGAAAGGATGAGGATAGATGATGGAACAGGTGAATCTTTTACCAATGACGCCGGAGGCGGAGGCGGCCATGCGGTTTGCCTACCAGGAAGCGGTGCGGCTGCATCACCAGGAGTTGGGCACCAAACACATTCTGATCGGCCTGATTGCGGCGCGGGAGAGCGCCGCCGGGAAGGTGTTATACCGGCTGGGCTTGGAATTGGAACCAACACGCCGGATGGAAGAGCGCCTGAAACACACGGACGAGCTAAAAGAGCCGGTGAAGCCGGAATTAAACCAACCGGCCAGAGAGTTGCTGGAAACGGCCGTGAAAGAAGCCGGAGAAGCCGGTCAGCAGCAAATTGGCACAGGGCATCTGCTGCTGGCATTAACAAAGGTGGAAAACGGGGTGGCGCTGGACACACTGCGCCACTTTGAAATTACGCCGGAACAGGTGCAAGCCTATCGTCAGGAGTTGCTCTATGGGGGTGGCTAAGACCCTAAGGGTTTCAGAAAACCCTTAGGGTCTTGGCCGCTACTACGTTTGCACCACGCCTAGTTCGTGCAGGGTTTCCAGGATGCGGTCGCGGCTGATGGGTTTGGGCAGGAAGCGGGATGCGCCCAGGGCGTAGGCCAGGTCGGGGTCGTTGAAGACGGAACAGACGATGATGGGGATGGTGGCGGTGGCTGGCTGGCTGCGTAAGGTTTGCAGGATTTCCCAGCCGCTTTTACCGGGCATCATCACATCCAGAATCAGGGCATCGGGGATGAGTTCTTGCGCCAGTTGCAGGCCGGCCGCGCTGCTGGTAGCGGTAACGACGCGGCAGGCGTGGCCGGTGAGGTAACGGTCGAGCAGTTCCACCAACCCTTCATTGTCATCCACCACCAGGATGAGGGCGCCGCTGTTGCTCAGGTTGAAGACAAGGGACCGACGGCCGTCCACCACCCCTTCTTGCCGCACCACCCAACCCAATCGCCCCATCAGTTGGCCCAACACATCATCTACAATCTCCGGCGACTCTTTATCGTGAGGGGTATAGCCGATGGTCAGCGTGGTCTGGGTTTCTCGTTCCACCAGGCGCACGTGCAGGCTGTTTGTGCGGGCGGCCCCCAGGATGCGGCTGAAGACGCTGACGAAAATTTGGCGGGCAACGGCCGTGTCCACCGGCACAATCACCGGCATCTCCGGCAGGTCCCACACAAAGACCATGCCCACCGACTGCGCCAACGGCTGCACGGCTGTGTGCGCTTCGTGCAGCAACGGCCGTATATCCGTCGGTTGCAGGTGCGTTTCCCAATGCGCCATTTCGGATTGGACGGAGGAGAGGGTCTGGGCTGAGGGTGGGAGGGGCGGCGAGGACGCCGGCGGCGGAGACGATGGGGGGAGGCGGTTCCAGAGGAGAGCGGCCACACTTTCTTCGCCGCGCCGCAGGGAGCGGTGCGCCTGGCGGGTGGAAAGCCCCAGCCGGTTGGCCGCTTCCTGCACGGTAATGCCCTCAATGTAGCGCAGGTGCAGCAGGTGGTAGATGCGGGCGTCAGGCGTATCCTGGCCAGAGCGGGTATCGGGACTGAGGGTTTCTACGGCCGTGATTAATTCGCGCCGCAGTTGGTGGCTGCCCGGTTGGCTGCTTTTGGGCCGCGCCCCGGCTATCTGCTGCGCCAGCGGCAGCCGCTGCAAATAGGCAAAATCATACAAATGATCCAACGCCAGTTTGACTTGTTCGATGAAGTCGTCGGGGGGTATGGTTTGAGTTTCAGTCATTGGTCATTAGTCATTGGGTCACGCATCACCCATCACGACTAAATAGCAAATTCACTACCCCCATATGGTCAACTAATTGGGTCGTTAATTGCTGGATCAGCGCCTCTCGTTCCGTCAGTTCCGTTAATTCCCCATCCGCCTCTATCACCTGCACCCGCTGAAAACCGAGGGTACACACTTCGGCCAGCGCCGCTGCCGGGTCATGCCCAAACGCCTTCAGCGCCGCCGGGTTATATTCCATTACCAGCTTCAAACCGGGCGACCGGGCAATGGTCTGGCGCAGCCCGCGCAGTGCGCCAATCTCCGCCCCTTCAATATCCATCTTGATCACATCCACCCGGCTGACTCCCTGTTCCGCCAGAAACGCATCCCCCGGCATCGTTTGCACCGTGAAGGTTTGGGGCTGGAACTCCTGGCCGATGCGCGGGGCTACGTCCCCCTCATGCACGTGCGCCTGCTGCAAAGCCACCATCGTCTCATCGTAATGCAGCGAGCCACTGGCGGACATGATCAGGTAGTCGTGCAGCACGGCCGTGCCCGCCACCTCCGCCAACGCCATCTGTACCGGGGTCACGTTGGCAAAATTCTGTACATTGTGAGCCAACGTCTGGAAGGTGCGTGGATGGGGTTCAAAGGCAAAGATACGGCCGTCTTTACCAATGACCGGCGCATAACGGCGGGCATAATAGCCCACGTGCGCCCCCACATCCAACATGGTCATCGCCGGCCGTACCAGCCCGTCCAGCACCGCCATCGTTTCCCGTTCATGCCGCCGGGTCAGTAGTTCCAGCCGAAACCAGAACGGGTCATCCGGCATGGTGGCAAACCCGCTGCTTTTTTCCAACAACGGAATGACACCATGCCCCATCAGCCAATGTGTCGCTCGATGTGCCGGCGGAAAACGCTTCAATGTCTTGCGGTATAAGTTGACGCTAAGTTCGGTTATGCTCATGCCCCAACATTTACCAAAAAATGGGGCGTCTGGCGAATTATGGCGCGAGATTGGAGATTGAAGATTGCAGATTAGGCAATCTCCAATCTCTAATCTCTGATCTCAACCGTCCCCTTCGCCCCATTTACCCGCACCCGGTCGCCGGTTTGTAGGCGGGTGGTAGCGTTGCCGGCGCCCACCACGGCCGGAATGCCCAGTTCGCGGGCGACAATGGCGGCGTGGGAGAGCGGCGCGCCCACATCGGTGACAACCGCACCCGCTTTGGGGAAAAGGGGTGTCCAGCCAATGTTGGTGGTGGCCGTTACCAGGATTTCGCCCGGTTGCAGCAGGTGGCCTTGCTCTGGCGCATCCAGGCGGCGCACCACCCCTTCCACCACGCCCGCCGCGCCGGGGAAGCCGGTTATTAGACCTGACAGGTCTCCAAGACCTGTCAGGTCTGCTTCCTGCTGCCAATGATATGGGTCAAAACGGCCGTGAATAATCCCCGGATACACCGGCAGCGCGGACAATCGTTTATGGGCTTGTTGGCGAATGGGGATATGTGTCACGGCCGTGTTATCCCCAGCCAACACCGCCGCCATTTCCTCCAGCCGCAAGAAAAATACTGTGTCGCCCAATCCGGTCAACTCACCGGCGCGCAACGCAAAAGCACGGACCACACCCACCAGCCGGATGATCTCGGAACGAATGGCTTCCCGGTTGCGGGCAGCGGTTGCCACCTGCGCCAGTTGTTGTTGCACTTTGGCAGTGCGGCGCGGCTGTCGCTGCGCAAAATGCGCCCAGGCCGCCGCTTTGCCCGCCTTTTGCCGGGCCAGCAGCGCCGGCACATCTACCGCCGACAGGTTAGCCTGCTGCTGCGCCAGCCAGTCTGGGTCTTCGGCCGGTCGGGGCCAGGCCAGTTCAAATTCGTGGGCGCTGCGATGGCCGAACTGCCGCATGTATTCGGCCTGGCTCATCTGCCCCTGCTGCACCCGCCACAATCCGATCACCGGCCCCAGGCTGGCGAGTTGGTCGCCGCCCTGGCTGAAGCCGGAGAGCAGGGTGTTGGCCGTCTCTTCGTCTGTCCATTTGACCAGCTTTCGGCGCAACGGCCGTACCAAATCCTCAAACAAACCCGTGCCCGCCTGTAACAGTTGACAGGCTTCCCGTAAAGCCGCCTCTAATTCCCACCACACCGCCAGCAGGTCAGCCGGTGTTTTCGCAGTGGCAATGTGCGCCTGGAACGAGGCCGCTTGTTCGGGCATGACGGCCGTGGCCGCCGCCAATCGTTTGCGGTTCCGGCGCACCCGGCGTATCGCCGCCGGTGCGCTTTTGAGGAGGGCGCGCAGCACGGCCCACCGCGAAAACGGGATGAGGGGCACGGCCGTATCCGCCGGCAGATAGCCAAAAAACTCACGCATTTGGGCCGCAGTTCGCTCCCGACTGTAGCCCAGAGCGTGAAACATGGAGGCCGCCAGGCTGGCGTTCATATAAAAGCGCCCGCCGATATTGCCAAACAGGGGATGTTGGCCGGGCAGAGGGATGGTGAAGGCTTCACGGCCGTATAGTTGCAGCAGCGACCACGTCATCGGTGTCATCACATCGGGCACCGCCTCACCAAAGTTGGCGTTCGTCCACAAGTAATCACCGCGCAAACTATCGTTCCATTCACCCGTCGCCGGGTTATAGGGCTGCATGGTGGTGATGGGGCGGGCTTGCAGCAGGTACACCCGGCCATCGGCCACCGCCCATTCAATATCCTGTGGCCCGTGTAACTCGTTTTCTAACCGCTGCGCCAGTTTGAACAGGGCACGGCCGTAACGCTTCATTTCCGGCGGTCCGGTATACGTGCCTTGGGGACGAGACAGCGTAAATGTTTCCGGCGTTACTTCGCCAGAAACCAGCTTATCGCCCAAACCGCGCACAAAATTGCCGGTCATGTGCGCATGACTGCCGCTGACGGGATCGGCCGTAAACAGCACCCCGGCCATTTCTGCCCGCACCATCTTTTGCACGACGACAGCGACTTGATGGTGACGGCCGTTTAATCCCTGCGCCTGGCTGTATGCCTGTACGCGCTCGTTCTGCCCGGATTGGCGCACAGTATGAATGGCGCGGCGAATCTCCTCGTCGTGCTGCACATCTAGCACCGAATCAAACTCACCGGCAAAGGAAGCGTGGGCGGAGTCTTCGCTGAAGGCTGAAGAGCGAATGGCAAAGGGCGTGCCGCGCCCATTGCGTAAAACGGCCAGATGGCGCTGCACTGTTTCCCAGGCATCATCACGCAGCGATTCATCGGCAAATGCTTCCGGCGCAATGACAAAACCGTCGGGTACGGGGTAGCCCGCCTGATAGAGTCTGGCTAACGTGCCGCCTTTGCCGCCGACGGCCGTTGTTTTGTTTAAGGGTAGTGTGGCGAATTCGTAGATCATTTCAAATTATTCCAGGAGGTAACTGGGTAATCAGGTAATTGCCTCCAATTACGCAATTACGCAATTACCCAATTACCGCTTTAACGTAGTTTGGGCAGCAGCCCGCCGGTTTGTTGACGGTAATTGTGGTATTCGTTGCCAAACTGGTTAATCAACAGTTTTTCTTCTTCAGGTACGCGAATGACAATAACGGAGATGATGATTGCCAGGCCGCAAAAGCCAATGAACCAGTTAGTGGTCAGCAGCAGCACCGAAATTTGCATGAGCAAAAACGCCAGATAGATCGGGTGGCGCACGATGGCATAAGGGCCGCTCTGCACCAGCGCCGGTACTTCCAGCAGCCGCAGCACCGGATCAAAGGCGTCGCCCAATTGCTGCCTTAACGTGCGGTGGCTCCAGACATTGAGCAAAACGGCAAAGACGCCGATGCCTACCCCCAGCCAGCGCGCCCATACCGGCAGCGCCAGCGCCGACCAGGCCATCGTTGCCGGCGCAAACGTCCACAGCAGTAGCCCCAGGTAAAATGGGATCCCGAATAGCTGGCGCAATTTCAGCAGCAGTGGTACTTCATGCTCATGGTGCATCTTGATCCGTGTCGTTTTATCAGCATGACGTGTTTTGGCTGTTTTGCTATAGGCCGAAATCACATAAGCGAAGCTAAAGAAAATGATAAATAAGGCAATCTTGAAAAAGAGATCGAGTGTCATGTTATTTTCCTTATTTGGCCGCTACCACACACCGGGCAGCAGCCGATGGCGGCTTTTGCACGTAGTCAGAATACGCGGCTTAGTTAATCACGGCCGTGTTTGCCCACACCCGCCCCGCATCCGTCAACAACAAATGCCCGTTTTGCCGCACCACCAACGCATTCCGCACCGCCCGCTGCACCACCTTTGTGGCAAACTCCGGCGGCCAGCGCAAATGGTAAATCAAGTGATCCACGCGGCACTCCTCCGCATACTCCGGCTGCCCTTCATGGTTTAGCAAATGGATAGTGAGCATCGTCTCCGCAAAGCGCCACTTTTGCTGCTGCTGCTGCCGCGCTCTGGCAACCAGCCCCCGCTGCGGCGAAAAGAGAAAGGCCAGCCCAAACAAAACGCCCAACATCATCACCATCGCCCCACCGATATTCGTGTCCAGCGCCCGCGCCACCCAATAGCCGGAAACACCACCCACCGCCCCCACCAACACACTCAGCGCCAACAGATATGGCAGCCGATTGGTGAGCAAATAAGCCGTGGCCGGGGGCACAATCATCAAGGCAATCACCAGGATAGAACCCACCGCGTCAAAAGCGCCAACGGCCGTGACCGAAACCATGCCCATCAGCCCATAATGAATCAACGCCGGTGAAAAACCCAAAGCCGCCGCCAGCCCCGTATCAAACGTCGCCAGCTTTAGCTCCTTATAAAACAGCACAATCAGCAGCAAATTCAGCAGCAAGATAACACTCATCACCACAAAAGTGCGCGGCCCCCAATCAATGCCCATCACAATGGCCCGTTCAAACGGCGCAAACGCCAGGTCGCCCTGAAAAACCGTGTGTTGATCCAGATGCACATTACGGGCATACACCGAAATCAAAATAATCGCCAGGCTAAACAGCGCCGGGAATACCAGGCCAATCGCCGCATCCTCTTTCACCAGCCGCGTCTTGTTCAACAGTTCCACCAGGCTCACCGTCAGCAAACCCACCACCGCCGCCCCTAGCATCAGCAGCGGGTGTCCCAATTCCCCCACCACAAAAAAGGCCAGCACAATGCCCAACAGCACCGTGTGACTGATGGCGTCGCTCATCATGGCCATGTGCCGCAGCACCAGGAACGTGCCCGGCAGCGCGCAAGCCGCCGCCACCACCGCCGCAATCAGTTGAATTTCAATTTGAGGTTGGCTCATTAGATGCTCCATAAACAGCCAGCGCGGATTCATTATCCGTTGGCCGCGATTCGTCGTTTATTTCTGGCGCTAATAGTCGGGCGGTTTGCACGCCAACGGCCGTTAACGCCCACTCCCCATTCCCGCTATATTCCGTCAACCCCTGCCGCGCCAACACCTTGAGCGTGTGTTCCACGCCGCCCTGGTTGGCGTTCATCGCCCGCAGTACCTCCACGGCATGTGGATGTTGCGGATTGCCGTGCTGCCATCCCAACACATACAAATCATGCAAAACCGCATCCGCCCGGAGCTGGCGGCGGTTGCGCTGGTGGCGCACCCAGCCCCACACCAGCCCCCGATTCGGCGCAAATAGTATGGAACCAAAGGCGATCAGACTAATAATCAGCACAATGACCGGGCCGGTTGACAGCCCTGGCCGGGTACTGCTGACAATAGCCCCGGTCACGCCGCTGATAGCGCCAAAAAAAGCGGCCGTCAGCGCCATCACCCAAAGCCGGTTTGTCCATTGGCGGGCGGCTGCTGCCGGGGCCACTACCATCGCGCTCATCAAAATGACCCCCACCGCTTGCAGCCCAATCACAACCGCAATCACCAGTTGCGTTGTCAGCGCCACTTCCAGCGCCCGAACAGGTAGTCCCAGGCTGGCGGCATAATCCGGGTCAAAGCTAATGAGCTTGAACTCTTTCCAAAATAGGCCCAATGTGGTCAATGCCAGCGCCCCCACCACCGCCATCAGGATGACATCACTTTGCAGCAAAGCCGCTGCCTGCCCAAAGAGAAAGCGGTCTAGCCCCGCCTGCCGGGCATCGGCCAGTCGTTGGGTAAAGGTGAGCAGCACAATGCCCACGCCAAAAAAGACGGAAAGGGCAATACCCAGAGCAGTGTCTTCCTTCAGGTGGCTGTAACGGATGATGACCAGGATAACGATGGTTGCCAGCCAGCCGGCGATCAATGCCCCAATCAGCAGGCCCAACGGGGCGCGGCTGCGGGTGAGCAAAAAGGCGATGACGACGCCCGGCAAGGCGGCGTGGGAGATGGCGTCACCAAGCAGGCTTTGTTTGCGCAGCACGGCAAATGTGCCTAACGCGCCAGAAACAATGCCAATCACGGCCGTGCCCAAAGCCACCGTCCGCAAGGTATAGTCAAATAATAAATCGTGTAAAAGTGTTGCCAGATCCATAATGTACTGTTGGCCGTAAACCGTAAACCGTAAACCGTAATCCATAATCCGGTCACGCATCACGCATCACGGGTCACACATTCCCGTTTGTTGCTAAAAACGCTACCCGCCCGCCATAGGTCAGGCGCAGGTTTTCTTCTGTAAAGACTTCACTGACTGGCCCGCTGGCGATGCGACGCACATTCAGCAGCGTGACCCAATCAAAATACTCCGGCACCGTCTGCAAATCATGGTGGACCACGATCACCGTTTTCCCGGCGGCGCGCAACGTTTGCAGCAGGGCGACAATGGCCTTTTCGGTGGTTGCGTCTACACCCTGAAACGGTTCATCCATCAGGTAAATCTGGGCATTCTGGGCCAGTGCCCGCGCCAGAAAAACCCGCTGTTGCTGCCCGCCGGAAAGCTGGCTGATTTGTCGCTGGCTAAAGGCCGCCATGCCCACTTTTTCCAGCGCGTCTTGGGCCATGGCTTTTTCCGCTTTGCCCGGCCGTTTCAGCCAACCCAATTGGCCGTACTGCCCCATCATCACCACATCTTGCACATCGGTGGGGAAATCCCAATCCACACTGCCACGTTGGGGCACGTAACCGACCAGTTTGCGCTGTTCGTGGTAGGCACGGCCGTAAATCTGCACCTGCCCCGCCGCCGCTTTCACTAACCCCAACACTGCCTTGATGAGCGTGGTTTTGCCCGCGCCATTTGGCCCCACAATTGCCATCAAAATGCCGGCCGGCGCTTCCAGGTCAATATCCCACAAGACCGGTTTATCTTTATAAGCCACCGTTAAATCAGTGATAGTTAAAGCATTTGTTTGTGTTTGCATGGTCTCCTCCATATTTATTCTCCCGCTAACGCCTCCGCCAGCGTGCGGGCATTGTGGCGCAACATGCCGGTGTAGGTGGCCGCTTCGTGCCCTTCTTCGCCCAACGCATCAGAGAATAACTCGCCGCCGATAACCACCTCAAAACCTTTGGCGCGCACCGCCGCCTGCACCGCCTCTATCGTCCCTGGCGGCACCGAGCTTTCGATAAAGATGGCCGGGATTTGCCGGGCAACAATAAAGTCGGCCAATGCCTGGACATCTCGTGTACCTGCCTCTGATTCTGTGCTGATGCCCTGCAAACCGCGCTCTTCCAATCCATAACGTTGGGCAAAGTAGCCAAAGGCATCATGCGCCGTAATCATCACTCGTTTGTCGGCCGGGATGCGGGCAATTTGCTCCTGAGCATAGGTGTCAGCCGCGTCAATTTCCGCCATGTACTTTGCCGCATTTTCCTGGTACACGGCCGCGTTAGCCGGGTCTGCGGCGATCAGGGTGCCGCGGATGTTTTCGACGGCCGTTTTGAACAGGGTGGGGTCGTTCCAGAAGTGCGGGTCGTAGGGCGTGTTGGCGTCCCAGGTGAGTAATTGGGCGGCGGGCAATTCGTCACCAAGCGCCACCACCACCTTGCTTTTAGCCATTTGCTCCATGATGCGTGCCATTTGCGCTTCCAAATGCAAACCATTGTAAAAGATGACATCAGCTTCACTGAAAGTGGTGACGTTGCCCTCGGTGGGGACGTAAAGGTGCGGATCAATGCCGGGGCCGAGTAAGCCGGTAACGTCGGCGGCGTCCCCGGCCACGCGGCGGGCCGCGTCGGCTATCTGGCCGGTGGTGGCGACAATCTGCAGACGGCCGTTCTCATTCGCCGCTGTTTCCCCGCTGCAAGCGGCTAACAACAAGAAGCCCAGAACCAGCACACTACCTATCCATAAGTTCGCATATCGCATGATATTTACTCCATCGCATAAAAATTTTAGACATACCTAAAATTATAACGATGACGCCACGACCGTCAAGTAATTTGTTTTACACAGAGGGGTTTTACATTTGGGCCAGGGTTTTGATGTGGCTGAGCATGGCGGTGATACCGTTGAGCCGCTGCCCGGACAGGACTTGCTGCAAACCCATCTGCGTATGGAACATATCGGGCACGGCCGTGATCTCATCTGACGTACTACCGGCCAATCCCTCTTGCAACACAGCAGCAAAACCGCGCACGGTGGGGGCTTCTGGGGGAATGTCAAAATGGAAATGGAAACGGCCGTCCCGCTTTTCCGGGTAAATAAAGACCGGCGTCATACATTCATGCACCTGATCCATCTCCTGCTGTTTGCCTTGCAGCCAGTTTGGTAAGGGTGGTAGTTTTTCAGCGTATTCCAGCAGCAATTCCAGCTTTTCCTGTCCTTCGCAGTAGCTAAAATCCTCGACGATCTCCTGTAATCTCAGAGGCAGTTCGTTCATTTTTGCACCTCATGGTTGTTCATGCCCCAATTGTAAACGGGGTACGGCCGTGTGCAAATAGATTGCATTGCCGCCCAGATTGTGTTATCTAAAGCCCCCAAAAAGCCACGAATGGCACGAATTTTTTCGTTAAACCTTCGCGCCCTTCGCGGATCATTTCACCGCTTAACGCTTACCGTTCACCAATTACCGACCCATGACTTTCGATCTTTTCAGCCCCGCCTTCAAACGCGATCCCTTCACCACCTTTGCCCGGATGCGGCAAGAATCGCCCATCTATGCCCACGTCTCGCCCGGTGGGGCCACCACCTGGTACATCACCCGGTATGAGGATGTCTTGGCCGTCCTCAAAGACAATGACCATTTTGTGAAGGATGTGCGCCACACAAAAGAGCAAATACCTGCTGCCCCTGCTCGCCCCACGCTGCACCAACTGATCAACCAGAATATGCTCTTTGCCGACCCGCCCGACCACACCCGGCTGCGGGCGTTGGTGAGCCAGGCATTCACGCCGCGCCGCGTGGAGCAGGCCGCACCGCGCATTCAGGCGGCAGCAGATGAACTGCTAGACCGGGCGGCTGCTGCCGGGGCGATGGAGTTGATTGCCGATTATGCCCTGCCGCTGCCGCTGGTGGTTATTTCCG
>CAADGU010000422.1 GCA_900696625.1 uncultured Chloroflexota bacterium
GCATGGGCGCTGGTCGCATTATGCTGACAGGCCAGACTTTGGAAATTGCCTGGTGGAGCAACTGGGATGCCGCCCCTATCCTGGAAAACTCGTTGCTGGACATGTATGTCTGGGAACCAGGAGACGTCTCCTGGCTGGTGGTAGTACCGATCTCAGGTACAGTTGCCGGGTATAGTTCCGAGGTAGGTGAAGTCATTTTTGATGCCGCCGGTCTCCAGCCAGGCGCCTATACCGCTAATGTGATCATCAATAGTAATGATCCGGTCAACGGCCGTGTCACCATCCCCGTTACCATGACCGTTTCGCCCGCGCCGGGCATGGGCCGGGTGATGGGTACGGTGACTGACCTGTGGACGGGCGACCCGCTGATGGCGCAGGTGCAGTTGGTGGGCGTCTACACCGACACGGCCGATCCCGATTACTCCATCTGGGCGGATGCGGGCAGTTACACCCTGGTCGCCTCGGCCAGCGGTTACATGACCGGCACGTATAACGTTGTCATTCCGGCCAATGGCGTGGTGGTGCAAGACATTGCCCTGGAACCGGCCCAGCCACGTTTGGAGGATATGCCAGCCGATTTGGTGATCACGGCCGTGCCCGGTCACCTCATCCCCCACACCTTCACCCTGGCCAACACCGGCCCCTTGCCCCTGGACTATACCTGGCATGAAATCGCCCCGAACCTGCACACGCCGAACGCGCCGGTTGACCTGAGCGGCAAAGTCATCATGTATGATCTGGCGCATGGTCAAAATAGCCAGAGCAATTACAGCACACTGGTGACAGCCATCAACAACGCGGGTGGTCTGCTCACCGTTAATTATGCCTTTCCTATCACCGCCGGTATCCTCAACAACGTAGATGTGTTGTGGATAGATTGTTGTGGTTACACCAACTGGACATTTGCCGAATTGCAGGTCGTAAATGCCTGGATGGAGGCCGGTGGAGCGGTTTTGGTACACAGCGAAAACTATCCGGCGGCGGCTGATGTGGCCGGTATCTACAATATCACCTACGAATGTTGCCAGTACAGCTATGGCACCACCACCGACATATTGCCTCATCCCACCACGACCGGCGTCAGCGCCATTTACCTGGATTACAGCTACTATGCGCTGAATTACACCCCGGCTGCCAATGCCGTCGTGCGTGATACCAATGGTTATGCCCAGGCAGTGGCCCAGGAGCAAAACGGCGGCAAGATGGTGGTGATTGATAGTTCGCTCTTTGACAATTACCGCATCAATTTTGCCGATAATATGCTCTTTGCCATGAACGTGATGAACTGGTTGGCGGCCCCGGCCTATGGCGACGTGCCCTGGTTATCGGTTTCGCCGCTCAGCGGGGCCATTGCCGGGCACGGTGCGCAGGAGATGACGGTGATGGTGGATACCACCGGCCTGGCCATCGGCATACATGAGGCGGTACTGGCAATGGAACACAACGATCCGGCCTACGCCTCGCCGATCTTGCTGCCGGTGACGGTGCAGGTGGTTCAGCAAACAGCAGCCGTCACCCTGACGCCGCTGACAACCAACGGCAGTGGCCTGCCGGGCGCGCCGGTCACGTATACACTGACGGTGCAAAACACCGGCAATGGCCCCGACACTTTTGCCATCGCGGTTAGCAGTGAGTGGACGGCCACGCCTTCGTTGACGGTGACGGATGTGTTATTGCCTGGGCAAAGCCAGCAGTTTACGTTGGTGGTGCAGATACCGGCTGATGCTAACCCGAATAGTGTGGTGGCAACGGCCGTGACTGCCACCTCCCAGTTCAATACCGCCGTATCCCAAACGGCAACGCTCACAACCACTGCCACCAGCAGCATCATTCACGTCTGCCTGCCGGTCATTCTCAAGCCATAACCAATAAAGAAGAGAGGGATTCACATGAATCCCTCTCTTTTAGCGTGAGGCCAGCAGGCGGTAATTGGTGAGGAACAGGAGCAGCAGCACGCTGCCCAGATAAACCAACTGCATCCCTGTCCCGGTGCTGTCTGTGCCGGCCATAACGCCATGTACGGTGGCCGAAAGGTAGGCCACAAATGCCAGATAATGCAGCTTACGCCACCGTTTCTGCCCCAACTGTTTGCGGAAACTGAAGCTGAGGGTAGTGGCAAAAATCAGGTAAAAGCCAAGAATACCCACCCCTACCCAACCAGGGCGATAGGGGCCAACGAAGGGGATGAAGAGATCGGCCAGGGTATATTGGTAGTAGTTGTCGAAAAGCAAGGTAATAAGATGCACGGCCGTCAGCCCCAATGCCAGCCAGGAAAGGATGTTGTGCATTGCCAGGGCCAACGGCGGCGCTACGGCTTCTTTGATGATTTTGGTACTGAGCAGCAGCCCCCAGGCCGTTGAACCTGTCAGGAGCAGATAAGCCACTACCCCGGCCGACCGGGTGAGATACCAGGGCGTTTTTTCGCCGATGCCGGGAAGGACGGCCGTTTCCACTGCCGCTGCCCATGAATTTTGCCAGAGCAGCAGCAATAACACGCCGCCGCTTATTCCCAACAGCAGGCTAAGGGCAAACAGGCCCAATTGGAGGAGCCGTGTGCGTGTGGTTGAGGGGGAAGAAATAGAAGTCATGTAATATCTCCGAAGTGATAAATAGGGGGGATCAGGCTGCGACTATACTGTCAAAGGCCATAAAGTGTCATTTTGCCCGGCGAATGGAATTCGCGGCAACAAGTGCAAAGACCGCCTGCGCGGTCTGGGGACCAGTCGGCGAAGGCCGACTTTGCACGTGTAGGCGCGGTTTCAACCGCCGGCTAAAATGTCAGATTATGCCCTTCGTTGGTATAAATTCTGCGCGAGATGGGCATGGTGCGCCCAGGTAGTTGTGGTGTAAATCTCTCCACTTTCCGTGACCAGATGCGCGGGAACCTGGTTGGTTTCCAGCAGGTGTTGGGCCGCCGCCCGGCCGGAGATGACGCTGATTGTGGCCAATACATCGGCCGCAACGGCATCGGCGGCCAATATGGTGGCGGTCAGCAAGTCGGTTTCGGCTGGCTGCCCGGTGTAGGGGTGAATGAGGTGGTGGGCGGCACGGCCGTTGCGCACCCACCGCCGATAATCTACGCCAGAAGTTGCCAGGCTGGCCTGTGCCAGCCACAAATGGGTCAGGGCGGGTTTACTCTCGATTGGTGCGGGGGCGGCTACGGCTACCGGCCAGCCGGGCAGACCCTCAGGCGCAGCGCCAGCCGTCAGGTCGCCGCCGGCGTCAACCAGACACGCGCCCCCGGAAGACAACAGGTCTGCCACCTGCCGCGCTGTATATCCTTTGACCAGACCACCTAAATCAAGGCGGGCGTCCGGGGGCAGCCAGATAGAGTGCGCCGTTTCATCTAACCTGATCTGCCGCCATTGGCCGGTTGGGGCGTCGGAAAAGGTAGGCGTGGGTTGGGCAGCAGTCGCTGACAGGGCTGTAAAGGTGCGGTCATACCCGGCTGCTTGCAGGGCGGGCAGCAGAGTGGGGTCAAAAAGGCCGTTGGTCATTTCGGCCCAATACAAGGCATGAAGCAGGACATCCCACATATTTTGGGAGACGGCCGTCCAATTTCCTGCCTGTTTGTTCACCTGCGAGAGCTCACTATCTGGCAAGAAACGGCTAAAAATTTGTTCATTGCCGGCGAAGATCGCCGCTGCTTCGGCAAACAGCGATTTGGCGGGGCGACTGCCTTCAAGCCAAAGGGTGATCTGGGAACCCATGCGGCGAAAGGTGTGCGATGCCCAATGGGGATTCATCATGAGCCTGTGTGGGGGGAATATGGCCTGTGCCATGTTCCCCGTTACTATTGACTTTATTGTGATGATCGGCTGCTGGCTACCGGCGGGGGTGGGGGTGGTTGCAGCGCCGGGGCAACAACTTGTGGGATGGGCGGTAAATCGAGAAGCAGTTGCCCTCTGTTGGCGCTGCTGGCAGCCGCTGCCGGGGCGCTGCTGATGGGCGCCGCTGCCGATGTTGCCGGAAATGCTTGCATAGGCACGGTGATAACAATTGGCGTTGGGGCGGGCGGCACGGCCGTTGCCCGCGCATCTTCGGCCGCTAACAACCGCGCTCCCAAAAAAGTCGCCGCCAGACTGCCCGTTGCCACTGCTGCTTTGAGCCAACCATACTGTTGTTTGTTACCCGTCTTTCTAGTCGTCATCGTCATGGTCCTCATGGTCGTCATGGTCGTCATGGTCGTCGTCGCTTTCCTGGTAGCTGCTAACCGAACTGTTGAAAGCGGCCTGGGCCGTCCGGTCGGTATTGATCTGGTCTTGTAGCTGCAAAATAGTCTGGTTGGCCGCATCTATCTGGTCACGGTAAACGGCTTCTCGGCCCTGCATGGTGGTCAGGGTCTCTTCTAACTGCTGAATGTAGCTTTGCCCGGTGTTGGTTGGTTGGCTGCTGCCGGTGATTGTGGCGGCGTCTGAGGCGGGCATGGTTGCCGGCTCTATGATGGGCTGCACAATGATTTCGGGCACGGCCGTTGTTGCTTGTGTCTGGCTGTTTACACTCTTGAAACCAAGCGCCAGCACGGTTACTAATACAAGGCCGGTCAATGTTCCCGCGGCCAGAATACCTTTTACACGATTCATTATCGTACCTCCGTTTTGTCTTGAAAATTTGAATTGCCGATGGAGTTTACTGTACAGGAAACGCCAACCCTTGTGGTTAAATGTGCCCTAAATCATGTTAAACGCCGCTTAAATCATGCTGAAAATACCGAAGCCCTGTTGGGGGGATAACAGGGCTTCGGTTCGTGGGGGGCGATTATATTTATGTTTTTGTGGTGGGTACTGCCTGGTAACTGTCAGGATTTTGCCACTTTTTTGGGTGGTGGCGGTGGGGGTTCGGTGAGGACTTCACGGCCGTCACCCTCGCCAGGGAAGGGCACATCTTTCAAAATATCACGCATCACAAACGCCTTCACAATGTCATCGGCCGATCCCATTTGCAGCATGGCGCGGGTGTTGCCGGCCAGGGAGCGGGCCACCTCCAATTTGATCATGCCCACGTCATACTCGGCCGCTTCCGGGTATTTTTGCAGCCGCTCTTGCAGCTTTTGCAGGCGCATATCTTCCGCCTCTGCCTCTAGCTCTACCAGGCGCAGACGGGCTTCTGCTCGTTGGATCTGCACCTCGATGGATTCCTTATCTCTTTCTACCTCAGCTACCACCTCTTGCCGGGCCAGTTCTTCCACGTCGGTCTGGCGGCGTTTGGCCAGGGCTTGCCTTTCTTTTTGCTCTTCTTGTTGCAGCATGGCTAACTGGCGCCCCTCTAACGATTGCATAAATTCGGCCGGTGGTTGGGCGTAGGTGACGCTGAGGTTGGTGACGGTGACGCCATAAGCAGTTACGGCCGTACTCAACTCCTCCAACAAATACGCCAAATCGTGTTTCTTCAAATCCACTACCTGTTCCACCGTAATATGGCGCATCATCGAGCGCAGTCCATCCTGGCACACGGCCTGGAATACCTGGTCAAAGTCGGCCGCCGAAATGTTGTAAACAAACTTATAGGGATCCGTGATGCGGAATGTAATTAGCATATCCACATTGGCGCGCACATTGTCTTGGGTTGGTAGTTCCACCAGCGGTACATCAAAGGGGATTTCCCGGTTGGTGATTAGATAGGCTACCAAAATATAAGGCGGCAAGAGGGTCATGCCGGGGCCGATGGTGCGCAAGTAACGGCCGCCGCGCGTCAATATCGCTGTTGAACCTTCGGGAATGCGCACAATGAAGGAGCGGTAAATCCCCAAGACGAGTAGTATGATGCCTAGCACCGCAGTTAAGGAGGCCAAGGCGACCTGGTTGAGGAAAAACCCAAACAGAACGGCCGCGCCAAACATCAAAACAGCCAGAATAACCACATCATTACGAATACGGAAGGGGCGGGTAGGGATGATGATGATAGGGATACGGCCGCTGGCGTCTCGCCGGGTAAAGGCAATGGCCGCATCTTCCAACGGCACCCGTTCTTGTGTCAGTTGGGTGTAACTGGGTGTTGCTGTAGGAATGAGTGTTTCGTCTTCCATTCTCCAATCTCCAATCTCCAATCTCTTAATTACCGGTTATTGCCTGAAACCCGTGACTGGCGTATAGCTCGATTGCGCCTGTAAGCGATAGGTACCGGTGGTTCAACCGGCGGTGGTGGCTCGGCCGGGATAAAGGGGCCAAAAAGGCGGCTGTCTGGCAAGATTTTAGGCGGCCGGCCGGGCAAAACGCCGGCAGGCAGGGGTGGGTCGCTGAGACGGCCGTACACATAGCGGAACACATCTCGCCCGACGGCCGTAATCGGCGCGGCCGCCAGCACCCATATCCAGCCAAACTCGCTCAGCGCCACAATGACCATCACCAGAACCGCCGGGTGAATATCAATGTAACGCCGCTCTATGCGCGGGGCCACAAACGAATTCACCAACCACTGCACCACAATGTGGATGAAAACGACGGCTACGGCCGTATCCACGCCGCGTACCAGTGCCAGCATAAACAGGGCCACAGCCGCGATGACAGGCCCTAAAAAGGGGATCAACTGAAGCAACCCCACCAGTACCGCAATCACCGCTTTATACCGGAATTCCTCCCAACCCAGCGATTCCAATAACAGCGCCCCCAGGTAGATGCCAATCCCGGCGGCAATGCCCAGGATAACCTGCCCTTCAAAAAAAGCGCGAAACGGCCGGTCAATCAAGCGCACAATTGCCCAAAAATCCCGCCGTATCTGAGGTGGTACACTCCGGTTAATGACACGCATACCGGCTTGATGGTCACGCAGCACATCTAAGAGCCAGGCGGGAATGATCAGAAAACCTAAAACAAAACCCACCGTGTTGACCAGAGACAGAATACCGCCCAACCCCAGGTTGACCACATGACGAATAGCGATATCTAGTTTGCCCTGCGCTGACTCGGCCGCCACTTGCAGCATGTCATGAATGGTACCCTGTACAGGCGTGGGCAGGGTGGATACAAAGGCATTCAGCCGGGCTGCCATATCCTGCAATTGTTCGGGTGTGGGCAAATTGCTGTAGATGAAACCCAACTGTAGACTCAGTAGGGGGACTAACTCCATCACAAAGAGGGCTAAACCACCCAGTGTGCCGCCTAGCGTTAACAAAATAGCGATGGTACGCGGCAAAAAGCGGTCCAGCCAGTTGACCACCGGCAGTAAGGCATAAGCGAGTACGGCGCCCACAGCGAAGGGCGCCAACGCCGGCCAGGTACTCACCGCCAGCCACAGCATAAGGATGAGCATACCCAAAGCCAATCCCATACGGACTAACTGCGAAGGTGTTAGCGAGCGCAGATGTACCCCTAGCTGCCGCCAGGCGTGGCGGGCATGTAAGACAGATGGTTCCGTTACAGATTCTATAGGTGTTGTTGATTGTTCGTTCATACCGGTACTTGGGTGGACGGCCGTGCCCCCTGCTTTTTGCGAAGCCGGCCGATCCATTTATCTATTTCTACGACTACAAATACAATGGCGCTGGCGCCGATGGCGATAGCCAGGTCCCTGGCATTCAGCGGTTGTGTGTCAAAGATCGTTTGCAAAAAGGGAATATACAGCAGAGCCAGTTGCAAGACAAAGGTCAATAATACGGCGCCAATCATCATCCGGTTGGCAAAAAAGCCAATAGAAAATACCGACTCTGTATTCGAGCGGATGGCCAGGGCATTCCCCATTTGGGCTAATACGAGCGTAGTAAAAATCATGGTGCGCCACACGGCCGTGTCCGCCGGGTCTTGCCGCCAATACACATAACCCACCCCCAACGAAACCAGACCCATGAACAGGCCGATGATCAGGATGCGGGTGCCCATGCCCCGGGCAAACACGCTGTCACTGGACTTAAATGGGGGCCGCCGCATAATGCCCGGCTCCTTCTGCTCTGTGGCCAACGCCAATCCCGGCACCCCATCTGTTACCAGATTAATCCACAAAATTTGCAGCGGCAGCAGCGGCAGGGGCATGCCCAACAGCGGGCCGACCAGCATCACCAGCAGTTCGCCTGTGTTGCTGGACAGCGTGTACTTCACAAACTTGACAATGTTGTCATAGATCGTGCGCCCCTCTTCCACCGCCGCCACAATGGTGGCAAAGTTGTCATCCAGCAAAATCATCTCCGCCGCCTCTTTAGAGACATCTGTGCCGGTGATGCCCATAGCCACGCCAATATCCGCTTTGCGCAGGGCCGGCGCGTCGTTCACGCCGTCCCCGGTCATCGCCACCACTTCCCCTTTGGCTTGCAGTGCGTCTACGATGTTCAGCTTGTGTTCTGGCGAGACGCGGGCATAAACGGAAACCTCATCCACCACTGATTTCAATTCCTCTACGTTCATTTTGGCTAACGCCTGCCCGGTCAGGTTAGCGTTGTTGTCGGTGATGGTTAGCTCGTGGGCGATGTGCTGTGCCGTCAGAGGGTGATCGCCAGTGATCATGATGGTGCGAATCCCGGCGGTGCGGGCCATTTCCACCGCCGCTTTTACTTCCGGGCGGGGCGGGTCAATCATGCCCACCAATCCCACAATGACCTCATGCTCTTCCACTGCTTCATCGGGCGACTCTAGCAGTTGAAAGGAGACGGCCAATACGCGCTGCCCCTGGTCGGCCATCCGGTCATTGGCCGCCTGCATTCGCTGCCGCATCTCGTCATCCAGGGGTACAATTTCTGTTCCTGTCCATACCTGGTCAGAAATGTCCATCAGGCTGTCCATGGCCCCTTTGGAAAAGGCAATATAGGGGGTCATATTGGGCGGCAAATCATCGGGGTTGGCATTGACTTTGTGAATGGTGATCATCCGTTTGCTTTCCGAAGAAAAGGGAATTTCACGCACGCGGGGGAAGGTAGTCTCCAGGTTGTTTTTGTCATAGCCAAAGTGGTTGGCGGCGACGACTAACGCGGCTTCGGTAGGGTCGCCGATGGCATGGATGGCGCCATCTTCTTTGGTTTCCAGCACGGCGTCATTACACAGCGCCCCGGCGCGCAGCAGCAAGCTGAGGGTGCGTTCCTGGGGCGGCGCGTCGGGGTTGGCGTCAGCATTGAGCATAATGCCCTTGCCGCTGAGCAGGGTGGCCACTTCCTGCGTATGGCCGACCACATCCAGAACGGTGACGGTCATGCGGTTTTGGGTGAGGGTGCCGGTTTTGTCTGAGCAGATGACGGTGACGGAGCCAAGCGTCTCTACGGCGGGCAGCTTGCGAATGAGAGCGCGGCGTTTGAGCATTCGCTGCGAACCAAGCGCCAGGGTGATGGTAACAACAGCAGGCAGCCCTTCAGGTACGGCAGCCACAGCCATGCTGATGGCCGTCAGAAACAGAAGTTCCAGTGTTTCGCTTAGCGGCATGGCAGGGTCGCGGGTGATGAAGCCGATGACGAGGACAACGGCAATGATGCCCAAGGCGGCCCAGGCCAGCTTCACGCCCAGGTCGGCCAGCCGTTTTTGCAAGGGGGTCATTTCCTGTTCTACGTCTTGCAGCAGGTCGGCAATGTTACCCAGTTCCGTTTGCATACCGGTGGCGGTGATCACGGCCGTGCCCCGACCATAGGTCACTATGGTGCCCATATACATCATGTTTTTGCGGTCGCCAATGGTCAGATGTTCTTCCAGCAGCGGGTCAATCTGTTTTTCGACGGCCTCCGATTCCCCGGTGAGGGCGGATTCTTGTATTTTGAGGTTGACGCTTTCGACGACACGGCCGTCGGCCGGCACCAGATTGCCCGTTTCCAGCAGTACCACATCACCCGGCGCCAGTTCACGGGCGGAAATTTCCACCAGATGGTTGTCGCGTTTCACGCGCACGGTAGGTACGGCCAGTTTTTTCAGGGCGGCAATGGCCTGTTCGGCGCGGTACTCCTGGGAAAAGCCGATGATGAAGTTGATTACCACAATCGCCAGGATGACAACGACTTCGATGAATTCACCCAGGAACAGCGACACCAGCGCGGCGATGATCAGCACAATCACCAGCGGCTCTTTCAACTGCTCCACAATGATTTCTAACGGCTGGCGGCCCCCCCGCTCCACCAATTCATTCAGGCCAACCTGTTCCAGCCGTTTCTGCGCTTCGGCGGTGGTTAACCCGGCGTCTACAGAGGTGTCAATCTGTTTGGCCGTCTCTTCCACGCTGAGTTGATGCCAGTTTGCCATAAACCCTCCTGCTCCCAGGTTCATTCAGAATGTGGTGGAGTATAACATATCTGTTTTTCCTGGACGATTGACCATACGCAAACGGACGGCCGTCCGATATAATCAGGCACCAAAGGAGAAACTTGTGAGTCAACACTACATTCCTGACCGCGCCATGTTCATTTTTGCGCACCCGGATGATATTGAGTTTGGGGTGGCGGGCACGGCCGTGAAGTGGGCGCAGGGCGGCTGTGATATTACCTACGTGGTCATTACCGATGGCAACGTGGGGTCGCATGACCGGGAGATGACGCGGGAGCAATTGGCCGTCATCCGGCGCACCGAGCAGAGCGCGGCGGCGGAGATGGCCGGTGTGCATCGCTGCATTTATCTGGGGTATGACGATGGCATGTTAGAGCCGTCACTGGCGCTGCGCAAACAGTTAGTGAAGCTCATCCGGCAGTATAAACCGAATGTGGTGGTCTGTGGTGACCCAACGGCCGTGCTCTGGGGCGGCCGCATCAACCATCCCGACCATCGCGCCGCCGCTACAGCAGCCATTGACGCCGTTTTTCCCGCCAGCGAAATGCACCTGCTCTATTCCGAATTTGAGCAGGAGGGCATCACGCCCCACAAAGTCAATTACGTCTACATCAGCACCTACACCGATCCCGATTTCTACGTAGACATCACCGCTACCATTGACACCAAACTGGCGGCGCTGCGGGAACACAAAAGCCAGCTAGGTGATTGGGACCCGGAAGAGCGCATCCGCCAACGCGCGGCGCAGGTGGGTAAAAACGTGGGGCTAAAATACGCCGAAGGCTTCCGCCGCGTGACGCTGCAAGCGGTAGTGGTGGAGGAAGAGCCGGTGTTAGAGACGACGGTGGCGACGAGTGAGTGAGAAGTGGGCAGTGAGCAGTGACCGGTGAACAGTGAGCAGAAGTTGAATGACTGCTTACTGCTTACCGCTCACTTCTGGAGAGAAAGATGGCACAGGGTAACAACTACATTCCAAAACGGGCGATGTTCATCTTCGCTCATCCTGATGATATTGAGTTTGGCGCGGCGGGCACGGCCGCGAAGTGGGTGAAGGGGGGCGCAGAAGTGCTGTACGTGGTGCTGACCGATGGCAACATTGGCAGTCACGAACCGGGTATGACGGCCGAGAAGCTGGCGGAAATTCGCAGACAAGAACAAACGGCTGCGGCCGAAGTGGTGGGGGCAACGTGTATTTATATGGGGGAACCGGACGGCCGTTTGCAACCCACCCTGGAACTACGCAAAAAGCTGGTCCGCCTGATTCGCCAGCACAAGCCTAACGTGGTTGTCTGCGGCGACCCCAATTTTTACTACAGCGATTGGTACATCAACCATCCCGACCACCGCAACGCCGGGCAGGTGGCCATGGAGGCCGTTTTTCCTTCGGCCGACTCGCCCCTCATCTTCCCGGAACTGCTGGCAGAAGGGTTTGCACCGCACAAAGTCAACTATGTCTATGTCAGCTTCGGCCGTCGCGACGCCAATACCTACATAGACATCACCGACACCATGGACCTGAAACTAAAGGCGTTACGCTGCCATGTAAGCCAGCTTGGCGATTGGGACCCAGAGCCAATGATGAAGGAGTGGACATCGGAAGCAGGCAGCAAAGTGGGCTATAAGTACGCCGAAGGCTACTTCAAAATCACCCTGAAAGAAGATGAGGTGTCGTAGGGCAGCATGTTATAAGGCCTTGCACTGGAAAACATCATGGAAATTGTGGAGAATCTGACTCAATGGTCAGATGAATTTGAAGGTAACTGGCTGAAGCATTACCAGGAAACTGGGGAAACGCTGTGGAAGATTTATAACCGGGCACGGAATGAAACCGCGCCGGGGTTACCGGGCATAGACCTGTCGCAAAGCCGGTTGCTTTTAATTTCCACAGCGGGTGGTTATGTGGCTGGTGAACAGCAACCGTTTACTGCAGCCGACCTGCTGGGGGATTATACGGTGCGTACTTTTCCGGTGGACATACCATTGGCCCAACTGGCTTATGCGCATGATCATTATGACCACACGGCCGTGACCAACGATCCCCAGGTCTTACTCCCCCTCAACCACCTTCAGGAAATGGTGGTTGAGGGCGAGTTTGGCAGCCTCTACCCGGAAGTAATCAGCTTTCATGGCTACCAGCCAGACGTGCGCCGGATCGTAAATGAATTGATTCCCACTGTTTTGGGGATGGTGGATAAGGGGAAAATTGACGGCGCGCTCCTTGTCCCCGCCTGACCGCTCTGTGTGCAGTCCGTGGGACTGCTCGCCCGCGCTCTGGAAATGGCCGGTGTTGCCACTACGCTCACCAGTTGGAATCCGGTGATTCGTTTGGCAAAACCACCCCGTGCCACCCTGACCCGGCTAAATCGAGGCGCGACCCTGGGTGAGCCACACAATAATATCCAACAGCGCCGTGTTCTGGCGGCCACATTGGCACTGCTGGCGCAAGACGCCCCGCTGGACATTGTGCATTTGGATGAGACGCCTTAGTTACTCGAAGACCCTAAGGTTTTTTTGAAACCCTTAGGGTCTCATCTCTACAGGTTCGTAGTAGGCGATTTATCGCCTTCAAACGGGTGTTATGCTTCGCTGACGGTAACTTTGTTCATTTTGTCGCCGGTGCGGATGCTGTTGACCACGTTCATGCCAGATGTCACCTTGCCAAAGACCGTGTGACGGCCGTCCAGATGCGGCTGTGGTGAATGGGTGATAAAAAACTGGCTGCCGTTGGTGTTTGGCCCCGCGTTAGCCATCGAAAGTACGCCCGTCTCGTGTTTCAACGGGTTGCCCTTAAACTCATCTTCAAAACGATAACCTGGGCCGCCGCGCCCGGTGCCGGTGGGGTCGCCACCCTGGACCATAAAATTGTCAATTACCCGGTGAAAGGTGACGCCATCATAAAAACCTTCACCAATCAAAAAGACAAAGTTATTCACCGTTTTCGGGGCATACTGCGGATACAGTTCAATAACAATGCTGCCCTTATTGGTTTCCATATTGACTGTGTAATTTTTCTTCGGGTCAATTTGCATTGCCGGGGGTGTTTTCCATTCTTTTGCCATGAGATTCTCCTTTTGAGGTTCGTAGTAGGCGATTTATCGCCGTGAGCAGGCGATTTATCGCCTACTACAAACTGATCTTACCGCCTTCCTACCAACGCGCCAATGTTGCGGCCCACCCAAATCTCCTCGGCAAATTCCGGGTTGCTGGCCGAGGCCACAAAATAGGTCACGCCCTGCACGGTGGGCCGTTTCTGTAGCTCTTGCCAGAATTGTAGATATTGGGTGGCTTTGGTGGCTACCGGTGTGCCTGTTTTGTTGTTGCTTGCCTCCGTTATCCAGATGGGCTTAAAGCGAAAACGGGCGATGTAATCATCCAACACATTCAGCGCCGTGGCCATAGGGTAAACGTTTGACCAGTAAATGTGAATGCCCAGGCCGTCAGATGCTTTCACCGCCTCACGGCTGGTTTCAATAAATTCCACGTGATCCATTTTGATATTTTGCACCGAAGCGCCAGGGGACAGACCCGGATAGATAAAGCGCATCCCAGGGATGGCCTGCCGGTAAAGGCGCAGCACTTCCAGATACCAGGTATTGAACTCCGCCCCATTGCGCCACGTGCTGCCCATACCCTCGTCGCGCAGGTTTGGCTCGTTGTGCAGTTCCACCACCACGTCCCGCTGGCCGATGATGTTCAGGGTGCGGCGCACATCGCTAATGGTATCGTTGAGGAATTGGTGCGGGCTGATGTTGCGGCCGCCAAAGCTGAGAAAGGCGCGCACCACCCAGCGGGCATCCGGGTGATTTTGCA
>CAADGU010000423.1 GCA_900696625.1 uncultured Chloroflexota bacterium
AAACTGGCGGCCGTAGACTTTTGCCCCAACTGCAATACCACCCTGGCCCGCGAACAGGTGTGGGGCGAAGACCGCCACTGCGAACGGTGCGGCACGCCGGTCATCAAAAAAGATTTGGAGCAATGGTTTTTCAAAACCACCGATTACGCCGAGGAATTGCTCGATTTCAGCCAGATTGAGTGGCCGGAGCGGGTGAAGGTGATGCAGACCAATTGGATCGGCCGTTCCACCGGCGCGGATGTCACTTTTCACACCGAACAGGGCGACCCGATTGAGATTTTCACCACCCGGCCCGATACGCTGTGGGGGGCTACCTTCATGGTACTGGCCCCGGAACATCCGCTGGTGGATAAAATCACGACGGCTGAACAGCGGGCCACCGTTGACGCCTACATCCAGCAGGCGCAGCGATTGACGGATATTGACCGGGAAACGGCCGACCGCGAAAAAACGGGCGTCTTCACCGGCGCGTACGCCGTCAATCCCGTCAATCAGGCCCGTATCCCCATCTGGATTGCCGACTACGTGTTGATGAGCTACGGCTCCGGCGCGATTATGGCCGTGCCCGCCCATGATGAGCGCGATTTTGAATTTGCCCGCAAATTTGGCCTGGACATTGTGGAAGTGATTCGGATGCCCGGCCGCACTGACGCCGACGGCGAACTGGAAGCGGCGTACACGTCCAAGTATGAAGGGCATCTGGTCAATTCCGGTGAATTCACCGGAACGCCGGTTAGTGAAGCCATTGGCAAAGTGACTGCCTGGTTGGAAGAGAAGGGCATCGGCAAAGGCGCAGTCAATTACCGGCTGCGCGACTGGCTGATCAGCCGTCAGCGGTATTGGGGCGCGCCTATTCCGGTGGTGTACTGCCCGGAGCATGGCGCGGTAGCGGTGCCTGACGACCAGTTACCGGTGCTGCTGCCGGAGGATGTGGAATTTATGCCCACCGGCGAAAGCCCGCTCAAATTCCATGAGGAATTCATCCACACCGAATGTCCGTTGTGCGGTCAGGCGGCCTTGCGCGAGACCGATACAATGGACACCTTCATGTGTTCAAGTTGGTACCAATACCGCTACCTCAGCCCGCTGGACGACCAGCACCCCTTTGACCCAGAAGAAGGGGCGTACTGGCTGCCGGTGGATCAATACACCGGCGGCATCGAACACGCCACCATGCACCTGATTTACACCCGCTTTTTCACCATGGCGATGCGCGAAATGGGGCTGGTCAACTTCAGCGAGCCGATGATTCGCCTATATAACCAGGGCATGGTGCTGGGCGAAGATGGCGAGAAGATGTCCAAATCACGGGGCAATGTGGTGGCCCCGGACGCGCTGGTGCAGAAATACGGCGCGGACACGGTGCGGGCTTACCTGATGTTTTTTGCCAAATGGGAGCAGGGCGGCCCCTGGAATTATGATGGCATCAAAGGGCCGCAGCGTTTGTTGAACGATGTGTGGGAGATTGGGCAGTATGGTTATCAGCCCCAGCAAGAAGATGAATCTGCCAGCCGTCAGTTGCGCCGCAAAACACACCAGACGATCCGCCGGGTGTCGGAGGATATGGAGAGCTTTTCGTTCAACACGGCCGTAGCCGCCATCATGGAACTGCGCAATGCCCTTAACGACGGCCGTAAAGCGGCCAACGTCAGCCAACTGGCCTGGAAGGAAGCGGTAGACACGCTTTTGCTGCTGCTGGCCCCCATCGCCCCGCACATCACCGAGGAGTTATGGGCACAGCGCGGCCACACATACAGCATCCACCAGCAGCCCTGGCCGCAGTGGGCCGCCGATGTAGCGAAAGAAGACGCCATTACGCTCATTGTGCAGGTGAACGGCCGTGTGCGGGACAAACTGGAAGTGCCCGCCGACCTGGACGACGAAGCCGTCAAACAAATTGCCCTCAGTTCCGACAAAACACAGGGCTGGCTGGACGGTAAAGAGCCGCGCAAAGTGATCGTGGTGCGCGGCAAACTGGTGAACATCGTGGTGTAGGAATTAGGATCAAAGATTACGCAGATTATGAGCCATCTGCGAAATCTGCGTAATCTTTGATGTTATGGAAGTTGCAATGTGAACAGCAATCTGGATAGAGCCAAAGCATACATTGAACTGTTTAATGACCGCACGGCCGTAGCCGCCCAATTCCTCCCCCTCTGGCACGAAGACATTCAGTTCCGCGAATTACCGAACCTGATTGCCCCGCATGGCAGCAACCGCAACCGGGAGGTGATGGCCGCCGGCATTGCCCAGGGCGCACAAATCCTGACGCGCCAGCAGTACACCATCCTCAAAGCCATCGAATCTGGCGATACCGTTGTGTTGGAAGTGGAGTGGGAAGGCGACCTGGCGATCCCCTTTGGCGCGGTTCCGGCGGGGGCCACCCTGCGGGCGCATATTGCCATGTTTTTAGAGTTTGCGGACGGCCGTATCATCCGCCAACGCAATTATGATTGTTACGAGCCATTGCCGGTCAGGGAGAAGGCGTAGGGGATGGGGGGAGTAAGGTGAGAAAAGCAGCGGGAGTCAAAACAGGAACGGGCTGCGTTTCAAAATCTTGAGGATTTCTGGTCACAATATAATCAAGGTTTGCGTTTAATACGGCGGCCATCTGTACTGCATCTTCAAAATCCTTCCAACCCAAAGTCTGGGCATGGCGAATAACCTGATCATCTACGGCCGCGATTTGAAAGAAGTTAAGCAAATCAGCAATGGCAGTCACGGCCGTTTGCCTGTTAGCCAGGCGTGAAACGATGTAAAAGAGATTGGTAATGCTATGAGCAGCCAAAAATCCTTCCACTTCCTGGTTGGCCACGGCATCTAGTACCAGTGCAGACTGTGTATAAAATGGCTGGCGTACTTGCACCACATCCACCGCGATATTCAAATCAACCAGGATACGCAATTTATTCGCCATGTTTGTCCATAAGATATTGGAATCTGGCATCGTCAGTATCACTGTCAGGCGGGATAATGCCTGTCAATCTTTGTACTAGCGGTGTATGCGCCATATCTTTTCGCCGCGACAAATCGCGCAAATATACTTCTACTAATTGGGAAATAGATGTGTTATTGAGAGACGCATACGCCTTAGCTTCTTCAATAAGCTGGCTATCAACTCGTAATGTGAGCTTTTTCTTTTCTGTAACTTGCATAAAAACCTCCTACAAAAATTGATGTGACGTACATATTAACATTGTTTTGTACGGCAAACAAGCAGCCGCTTAAGGTAGTCGGTGAACGGTTATCGGTTTCTCCACCGATTACCGACCACCGATTACCGATTACGGCACAATAATTTCAGGTTGCCAGTGGAAGGCGTGGGGTTCCGCGCCGAACACGGCCGTCACGTCATACAAATAGTCGCCGTCAGCCTGGGCATAATAAACACGGCCGTACTCCTGAGCCACAATCAGTACCCCATAGCCGTCTTTTGACCAGGCGGCGCTGGCTGCGCCGGGCAAAAACTGTACCGGCGGCGAGGCATTCACCCGCTCAGGCGTCTCGTTAAAGGAGACCAAATGGTACGCACCCGCCGCCGGGTTGAGGGCATCCTGCGCAAACAAGACATAGGCGAAACGGCCGTCTTCCAGATGTTGTCCGCCGGCTGCGCCCACATTCTGGTTGGATAACACCACCGATTCTTCTTTCACAATCGCGTTCTGCTCCGGCTGAAAGCGCCACAGTTCGGCGCGGGGCTGGAATGTGCCTGTGCCCGTTTCCGAGCGCAAGACAAAGAGACGCGCATCCGGCATCCACGTCACCTCCGTCGGAAATTCATTCACGTAGACAAAGGAATCGGGCACCTCCACCAGGGCGCGCGTGGGCACATCAAACACGGCGCGGTTGCCGCCTTCCCAGCCGCCCTTCCACAGCAGCAGGTAACGGCCGTTATTGGCCCACGCAATCGGCGAATAGACGGCCAGATTGGCCATATCCGGCGCCTGCTCATTAAACGGGCGGTTTTGAATGAGTTGTTCCGATTCCCGCCCGGCCAGATTTTGCAGCCAGACGGCCGTGTTGTCATTCCACACAAACAAATTGTTATCCGGGTGCCAGGCCAGGCCACCACAATAACGTTCACAGGCAGCCACGTCGGTGATCGCCCCTGGCGTTCCGCCGCCGGTTGGCAGAAAATATACACGCAGCACCGGTTCACCACTCTCCTGCACGGCATACACGCCATTCAGGCTGGCCCCTTGAAAAGCTACGTGACGGGCATCGGGCGACAGCGCCAGCCCGCCCAAATTATCCACGCGGGACACAATGCGCCAGGTCTGGTTACTGACCAGATCCATGAACCACAATTCATGCTGTGTGTCTAGATCGGGGTATTGGTGGTCATCTCCGGCCGTGTTGGTGCGGGTGACAGGGATGGAAGCCGTGAGCCGGGCGATCACCGCCCGCTTGCCATCGGCGCTGACGGAAAAGTCGGTCAGGTCGCCCACCGCCGGGTTCCACTGGCTGGCGTTTTCACGAACGCGCTGTTCAGGCAAGGGGCCGGGCAGCAGCACTTCAATCTGGCCTGTCCGGTGATTCCAGCGCTTAAACGCGCCGTCGGCCAGAAAGAGCAAGTCACGGCTGGTGGTGGGCAGGGGGCTGCCGGTAATGGCCTGCACCGGGGGATTGGTAACAGGGGTGGCAACGGGTGTGCCCGGCGCGGTGGCGGTCGCTTCCAGCGTGGGGGTAGGTTGGAGCGCGGCGTCTGTGGTGGGCACGGCCGTGCCGCTAATCACTTCTCCGGGGGCTAAGGTGGGGGATACGGCCGTGTCCCCGCCAACAGGGGTACCAATCTCGCCCACATTCACATTAGGTGGGGGCAAGATAGGCGTCGGCTCGGCTTCGGGCTGCGCATTGCAGGCCGCCAGCAACGCCAGGGCCATAACAAAGGCAAAGATGATGAGAAATCGTCGGGATAATGTTTGTTTCATGGTCGGTCGCCTCACTTTAATTGAGATAAATTACTGGCACGAGTGTAAAACAGGTGGCGCTGCTTTGCCATACGAACAGGCAATAAAGCAACCACGATACCCAACTATACTGTTTGTAGTAAGCGATTTGTCGCTGTAAAAGGGCGATGAATCGCCTACTACGAACGGGTTTTGAGGAAGATAAATGCCCCAACCAACCATTATTCAAGACGCGGATTATCTGCAAAACAGCCAATACAAGAGTTCGGCCAACCTGGATGCGCGGGCGGCGCTGCACCGGCGGTTCCGCACGGCCGTCACGCCCTGGCCGGTGTGGGTATTTGACCAGTTGGGGCTGCGAGAGGGTACGGCCGTGTTGGAATGTGGCTGTGGCCCTGGCTGGCTATGGCGGGAAAACCTGGCCCGCATCCTGGCCAATTGCCACATTACCCTGACCGACTTGTCGCCGGGCATGGTAGCGGAGGCGGAAACGGCGCTGCAAAATTCCGGGCACGACTTCCGCTTTCAGACGGCCGATATTCAAAAGCTGCCTTTTCTTGATGATAGCTTTGACGTGGTGATCGCCAACCACATGTTGTACCACGTGCCGGATTTGCCACAGGCGTTGCGGGAGGTGCGGCGGGTGTTGAAGGGGGACGGCCGTTTCTTCACCGCCACCAACGGCCAGAACCATCTGCGCGAATTGTGGCAAATCGGCCGGGAATTATGGCCGGCCGAAGATAGCCCACTACACAGTCTGGTTACAGCAGAATGGACACTTTCGTTTCGGTTGGAAAATGGGGCAGAGCAGTTGACGGCCGTGTTCCCCCAGGTATCTCTCCTGCGCTATGATGACCACCTGGCCGTCACCGAAGTCGAACCGATTCTCGATTACCTGTTCTCCTCTTCATTCACAGGCAATGAAACAAGACCCGCACCGGAAACCATTACCCAGGTGCGGCAAAAACTGGCGCAGCAAATCGCCCGCGATGGAGCCATCCATATCACCAAAGATACCGGGCTGTTTAGCTGCTATGGCCGTTAAAAATTAAAATTTGCGGCACTGTCTTAACTTTTCACCCTGACTACAGCGGATAAAGAAATAAACGGATAACCCCTCCGGAAATCTATCCGTTCAATTCTCCATCCGCTGTACTCTTGTAGAACAAAATCCAGCCGCTTATTGACAAATAGTATACAAGCTATTGACAAACTTATACAAAAAGTGTACCATTCGGCCTGTAATTCAATTGCCTTCATGAATAAGGCGCATCTTTACAAAGGATTAACAACAGGCTGAATGGCTCAATAGCGACGGCCGTACAAAAAGATAGGGAATATGATGAACGAGAATATGATTATCCAGGCAAAAAGTGTCAAGAAAACGTATAACACCGGCAAAGTGATTGTGCCGGCTTTGCGCGGGTTGGATTTGAATGTAAGGCAAGGGGAGATGGTGGCCATCATGGGCGCTTCGGGCTGCGGTAAGACAACGCTGCTGAATACCTTGTCTGGGCTGGACGAGATTGATGAAGGAGTGATCGAGATTGACGGCCGTGACCTGGCCCAAATGAAGGACAAAGAACGCACCGCTTACCGGGCGGCTAATATGGGCTTTGTCTTCCAATTTTACAACCTGCTGCCGGTGCTGACGGCCGTCGAAAATGTAGAAATGCCCCTTCTTCTGGATGACTCGCGCAAGATCAAAGCCAAAGAAGCGCGCCAGACGGCCCATGCCGCCCTGGCCGCCGTAGGGTTGGCCGAACAGGCCGACCAGCGCCCGGCCGAATTATCCGGTGGGCAGCGCCAGCGCGTCACCATTGCCCGCGCCCTGGTCAACAATCCGGCCATCGTCTGGGCCGACGAGCCAACCGGCGACCTCGATTCCGTCACCTCGCAAGAGATCGTAGAACTCATGCGTCGCTTGAATCAGGAAAATGGGCAAACCTTTGTCATCGTCACCCATTCGCTGGAGATTGGCGAACAGTGCGACCGCATCATCTGGATGAAAGACGGCCAGATTGTGGCCGAACCCCAGCACACCCCGGCCAATGGCAAAGTCAACGGCTACGCAAACGAGCAGACAAACGGGCAGAGCAACGGCCGTTACCAGGAACCTATCCTCCAACCCAACCGCGAACCAGAATTGATATTCGTCGCCAATTAAAGAGTACCAACCATGAACGAAATTTTTGGCATTCCCGCCAACACCTTGTTAATTGTTCTCCTCACCTTACTGGGTCTCATCTTCATCGGCGTGGGCATCACGGCCGTGCGTTATCCCCTACCCTTTCGCCTGGGCATGCGCAACATCCCCCGCCGCAAATCACAAACCGCCCTCATCATCGTCGGCCTGGCCCTTTCCACCCTGATCATTACCAGCGCCCTGGGCATCGGCGACACCATAGATTATTCCGTGAAAGTGGCCGTCTATGACCGTTTAGGCGCCGTGGATCAAGAAATCAGCGCCACCCTGCAAGAAACGCCCGCCGGATTCAGCTTTGGCGCGTCGCCCAACACCAGCGCCGATAACAACGAATGGTTTGCCGCCGCTGTGGCCGCCGACATTGCCGCCCAGGTAGACGGCATTGTCCTGGATGCGGCCGTACCCGTAGCCGTGCAAACCCTGCCCGTTTTTAGCAGCAATAGCAACTTGTCTGAAGCGGCCGTCGCCATTCGCGGCATTGGCGAAGTAACCGGCGCGGGGCTGGCGGCGCCTGCCGGTCTGGCTGGGCTGGGCGAAGGTGAACTCCTGGTCAACGCCTCATTAGCCGAAGCGCTGAACGTCAATCCCGGTGATGAGATTTTGCTGGTGAAAGGGATGCCCACCCCGTTCACGGTAACGGCCGTTGTGCCTGATGGTGAATTGGCGGGCAGCGGGCCGGCCGTCATCTGGTCGCTGGCCCAGGCACAGGCATTTTTTGAGCAAGAAGGGCGGGTCACGGCCGTACTTACCTCCAACGTGGGCGACCGGGAAACAGGCGTGGCGCTCACCGATTCCGCCATTGCCCAGCTTTCCCCCCTCACGGGCGATCTCTTCATCAACGCCGTCAAAGCCGATCAACTGGCAGCCGCCGCCACCAGCGCCGAATTCATCACCACCCTCTTTGTCACCTTTGGCCTCTTCTCGATTTTTAGCGGCATTCTGCTCATCTTTCTCATCTTCTCCGTGCTGGCTGCCGAGCGTAAATCGGAGCTGGGCATGAGCCGCGCTGTGGGTCTGCAACGCGCCGACCTGGTGCGCCAATTTGTTAGCGAAGGGCTGGCCTACAACTTTTTAGCCGCCGTTATCGGGGCCACATTGGGCGTATTGGCCGCCTTTGGGTTGGCCCAAGCCATCGCCGCCCTGATCGCCGACAGCACCATCAACATCATCCCTCGCGTCAGCCTGCGCTCGGCGCTGATTGGTTACAGCCTGGGGCTGGTGATCACTTTTGCCACCGTGTCACTCTCCGCCATTCGCATCAGCCGGGTAAACATCATCGCCGCCATTCGCGATCTGAACCTGCCCACCCTGCCGCGAGAGAGCCAGTGGACGTTGTTTTTACGGCCGTTTCTCGTCTGGCGCGCGGCCGTTAACAAAGCGGGCAAAGGCAATGGACGCGAAGCGCTGCGCCTCTTTTTGCTGGCCGGCCCCAAAGCCATCCTCAGTTTCTGGGGTGGATTGTTCGCCCGCGGCCCTGTTTTGCTCGGCCTGGGCTACCTGTTTGCCTACATTGGCGTCAACGTTGCCGAACAAATTGGCGTGTATGCCCTCGGTGTATCGCTCTTCATCATCGGCCTGGGGCAGTTGTTCCACTGGATGGGGCTTTCCTCGCGCTGGTCATACTCCTTCGTTGGCCTGGCGCTCATCCTCTACTGGGCGCTGCCCACGCGCAACGGCGGAAAGCTGGCAGAATTAGGTTCTAATCCCGGCGATTTCTTCATCAGCGGCCTCTTCCTGGTCGGCGGGGCCATTGTCCTCTTCTTGTACAACGCCGACTTTTTGCTCAATTTGTTTGCCGGGGTGTTGGGGCGCTTTGGCCGCCTGCTGCCGGTGGCGCGCGTGTCGGTGGCTTATCCTGTGATGGCCAAGGGACGCACGGCCACTACGTTAGCCATGTTTAGCCTGATTATCTTCACACTGGTAGGTACGACGACGATCACCAATACCTTTAGCAACTTCCTCGACCCCATTACCGGCAGTGGCGACTATGACGTGCTAGTACAGGCGAACCCGTTTAACCCGGTGAGCGTGGCCGAAATGGAAACGGCCGTGACCGATTTAGCAGTCGCAGGACAAATAGCGCCGCCAACGGCCGTCGCCAGCGTCATCTTTGCCCCCGTCACCGCCCAAAGCCCGGAAATGGCTCAACCCGCCAGTTACCTGATCAACGGCGTAGACGATGCCTTCTTTGCCACCCATCGCCTGGAATTGGGCGGTATTGCCAATGGCTATGAATCAGCAGCCGACGTGTGGACGGCCGTGCAAAACGATCCCACCCTCATCGTCATAGACAACTTCTCCATTGATCGCGGCGGTGACCCCACCGCCAGCCGCGACGAAGCCGCCTTTGCCGTCAACAGCATCAGCGCCTCTTCCAGCAGTTTCGCACCGGTCACCGTCCAGATTACCGGGCAAGATGGCGTAACGCATACATTCACCATCATCGGCGTCATCAACTCGGCGCCCAACTTTTTCGGGGCCATGATGAACCGGCAAGCGGCGGAAATGCTCGGCTACGATCAGCCCAACCGCTTCTTCCTGCGCCTGCCCGCCAACGCCGACGCCCGCTCAACGGCCAACGCCATCGAGGGCGAATTCAGCCGCAGCGGGCTGCAAACTTCCCTGCCCAAAGAGCAGTTGGAAGCCAGCCGCAGTTCCGTGCGCAGCATCTTCTTCCTCATTCAAGGTTTCATCGGCCTGGGATTGCTCATCGGCATCGCCGCCCTGGGGGTGGTGATGATTCGCGCCGTTGTGGAAAGGCGACAGCAAATTGGCGTCTTGCGCGCTATTGGTTTTACCCAGGGCATGGTGCAAAACGTCTTTGTGCTGGAAGGGATGTTCATCTCCGGTCTGCCAACCATCATCGGCTACGGCCTGGCGCTAACCTTTTCCTACAACCTTTACTTGCAGGTAGCCGCCGACCAGGGGCTGGCTTTCTTGCCCCCCTGGACGGCGCTCATCTCTATTGGCGCGGCGATCATCGGGGTCAGTTTGCTGA